>NZ_QJTG01000003.1:0-318396 GCF_003217275.1 Bacillus sp. 196mf | reverse complement strand
GTTATAGAAACCGGAACGGTTCCTTGGAAAATCACGACTTCATAAGAGAATTTCTCGATTTGATCTAGATTCATTCTCTGATTGGAGTCTTTTCTTTATCATGTTTTCAAATCGGAAACATGTATTTGGCATGCCTTGTTTCCTAACTAAGCTGAGTAGTTACTAATATTCTTGTCACAATACTAAGGGGGATTTTATGTTATCAAAAAAATTGCACGACGCATTAAATGAACAAATGAACTTTGAATTTTACTCTGCCCATGCTTATATGGCAATGGCTGCTTACTGTACAGCTGAGAGCTATGATGGATTCGCTAACTTTTTCCTTGTACAAGCTGAAGAAGAACGTTTCCACGCAATGAAGCTTTACAACTATATTAATGACCGCGGAGAGCGCGCTATTATTACTGGATTTGATAATCCGAATAACGAATACGAATCTGTATTAAACGCTTTTGAAGTCGCACTTGAGCACGAGCGTGAAGTAACGAAACGTATTTACAACTTATCTGATATCGCTTGGGATGAGCGTGAACATGCAACAATTACATTCTTAAAATGGTTCGTTGACGAACAAGTCGAAGAAGAAGCTTCATTCGATAGCATCATCCAAAAACTAAAACGTATTACAAGCGATTCAAACGCACTGTTTATGCTAGATGCTGAATTAGAGAAACGTACATTTACGCCTCCAGCTGAGTAATATTTCAATCACCTTAATACATGTATTAAGGTGATTTTTTTGTTTGCTCTCTATCTTAAAATCACCTTAAATTTCCTCATATTTGACATAGTGTCAGATATAAAATGGTATTATTTTCAATATAAAAACGAATATACGAGGAGAGGAAAAATGAATCAACGTGTAGAAGCTGTTGATGCAATTCGTGGTTTCGCTTTGTTTGGCATTTTACTAGTCAATATGACATTAATTCAATTTGGGTTCTTCACCAGTGAAAAACCAACTTATCTATTTGGCGATCTTGATAAAGGCGCTAATTGGTTTATTCAATTTTTCGGCACACATAACTTTATATCCCTATTTTCTTTTCTATTTGGGCTTAGCATTATTTTGTTACAAAAAAGTATTATCGCAAAAGGAAAAAAATTCTTCCCCACATACATAAGAAGTATTATCATTCTTTTACTACTCGGCTACATTCATGGCACTTTTGTTTGGGAGGGAGATATTTTATTTGCATACGGAATAATCGGGATTTTTTTAATGATATTCATCAATCGAAAACCGAAAACTTTGCTTATTTGGGCGATTATTCTACTCGCACTTACTACACTTATGTCTTATCAAACTGATCCATCTACAAATATAAATGATTTCGCACCTTATACTGAAAAAGAACATAAAGTCCATCAAACTGGAAGCTATATGGATCACGTCAACTTTAGATTGACTGAAAATCCTTTTGATTACATGGGAATTGACGGTGCATTCGGATTATTTTTTATATCAGTTTTCGCAATAATTTTTATGTCTCCACTGTTCCTACTCGGAATGTATGTAGGGAAAAAAGGCTGGCTATTTGAGGTCAGTAAACATATACCTGCTGTCAAAAAAATATGGTTTGCCACCGGTCTCTTCTCTTTTACAATTAAAATCTTAGCTATGTTCATAAAACACCCGGTTTTAATTATGTTACAAGATGGCCTTACACCAGTAACTATGACCTTCTTTTACGGAAGCACAATCATTTTATTATTCCATTACAAAAAAGCAACCCGTCTACTAACATACATGGCGAACATGGGGAAAATGTCCGTTAGTAATTACTTAGCGCAATCTATTATCGCAACAACCATTTTTTACGCATATGGATTTGGCTTATACGGGAAAATCGGCTATTTCTTCGGTATTCTTTTAACCATCGGAATTTATACGATTCAATTATTCGTTAGCACCTATTGGCTCCAGAAATACCGAATGGGGCCAGTGGAATATGTCTGGAGACTGGGAACTTATTTAGAGAAACCACGTTTTAAAAGAGACTTGGATAAAGCAAGTTAAACAAAAAAAGCAATGAGCCTACGCTCATTGCTTTTCTTAATTTATTAAAGCATAACCCCAACGATAATCGCTGATAATATACTTACTAACGTTGCACCGTATACAAGTTTTAAACCGAATGATGATACAACGTTTGCTTGTTTGCCATCGATACTCTTCGTTGCACCTGCGATAATTCCGATAGATGAGAAGTTCGCAAATGATACAAGGAAGATAGATAAAATACCTACTGTACGAGCTGATAAATCGCCAGCTACTTTTCCAAGGTCAAGCATTGCAACGAATTCGTTCGTTACTAATTTTGTTGCCATAATTTGTCCTGCTTGTAACATCTCTGATGTTGGAATACCCATTACGAATGCTAATGGTGAGAAGATGTATCCTAAAATGCTTTGGAATGTGATTCCGAAAATTGAATCGAATACACCATTAATTGCTGTAATTAATGCTACGAAACCGATTAACATCGCCGCTACTGTTACAGCGATAGAGAAACCAAGCATAATATATTCGCCTAACATTTCAAAGAATGTTTGTTTCTTGTCTTCTTGTAATTCTAAAATATCGTCTTCTTCTTTTACTTCATATGGATTAATAATATGAACAATAATGAATCCACTAAATAAGTTTAATACAAGTGCTGTTACTACATATTTTGGATCAATCATTTTCATATAAGAACCGACAATTGACATCGATACTGTAGACATTGAAGATGCACAAAGTGTGTATAAACGATTTTTCGGTAATTTGCTTAGTTGATCTTTTACTGTAATGAATACTTCCCCTTGACCAACGATTGCAGCTGCTACCGCATTATATGATTCTAGTTTTCCTAAACCGTTAACTTTACTTAATAGGAAACCGACTGCACGAATGATAATCGGTAAAACTTTAATATGTTGCAGGATCCCGATTAATACTGCTAAGAAAATAATCGGTAATAATACTGTTAAGAAGAATGGTGCTTGTCCATCGTTTGCTAGACCACCAAATACGAAATTAACCCCAGCTTCCGCAAATTTTAAAATAGAACCAAATCCATCTGCGATCCCTTTTACTAATACAAATCCGACCTTTGTATTTAGTAAGAAATACGCAAGTACCAATTGAATAACAAGCATAAGTGCAATTGGTTTATATTTAATCTTCTTACGATCTGAACTGATAAGGAAACCTAGTACAAACACTACAAGTAAACCGACTAGAAACATTACTATTTTCATATGTGAATCCCCCACTTCTCCCACGAATTATTGGTCGTATAACGTATAACGAATGACGTCTGACCATTATTGTTAAAAAAATTTTAAACCCCTAAAACTATTCAACTGTCATCTAAAATCAGTAAGCGTTTACATAAATTGCAATTTATAAAAGGTAGCTTCTTCTCTCCTACCATACTTGAAAGTCTGAAATTGATACCACCTACAAATCAAATTGTAAGCGTTATCTAGGTGAAATGCAATATAAATTTTAAAAGATTTTTATATGTTAATATATTCCTAATTAATTGGTTTTTTCATGCAAATTTACCATAAAAAAAATAGCCCCAGCTATGAGCTAGAGCTACCCTTTTTTACCCCGCTTTAACGGGCAGTAAGACCCCCATCTCAACATTCAGCGAAAACAAAGAAGTTAGATGGGTGATTAATTGCCCATAAAAGCCCGATTGGTTCAACTAATAATCAGCGGGGGATAAAGCTCCCCCCACTAATTAAAGTTTCACTTTATAACATAACACCAACGATAATCGCTGATAGAATACTTACTAATGTCGCACCGTACACAAGGCGTAAACCGAATGATGATACAACATTTGATTGATTTTCATCGATACCTTTCGTTGCACCTGCGATAATTCCGATAGATGAGAAGTTCGCAAATGATACAAGGAATACAGAAAGAATACCAACCGTACGAGCCGATAAATCACCAGCTACTTTTCCAAGGTCAAGCATCGCAACAAACTCGTTTGATACTAATTTTGTTGCCATAATTTGTCCCGCTGTTACCATTTCTGCTTGCGGGATGCCCATTACGAATGCTAATGGTGAGAAAATATATCCTAAAATAGCTTGGAATGTAATACCGAACATTGTATCAAACAAGCTATTGATTGCTGTAATTAATGCTACGAAACCGAGTAACATAGCTGCTACTGTAATCGCAATCGTGAAACCAAGCATAATGTACTCGCTCAGCATTTCAAAGAATGATTGTTTTTTCTTATTTTCTAATTTCAGTGTATCTTCTTCTTCTGTAATATCGTACGGGTTAATAATATGAATGATAATGAAACCACTAAATAAATTTAATACAAGTGCTGTTACTACATATTTCGGTTCGATCATTTTCATATAAGAACCAACGATTGACATCGACACTGTCGACATAGAAGATGCACATAATGTATATAAACGATGTTTTGGGATTTTACTTAATTGATCTTTTACTGTAATAAATACTTCTGCTTGTCCAACAATGGCAGCTGCTACTGCGTTATATGATTCTAGTTTTCCTAGACCATTTACTTTACTTAACAACGTACCAATAGCACGAATAAATATCGGTAAAATTTTAAAGTGTTGCAGAATTCCGATTAAAACCGCAAAGAATACGATTGGTAATAACGCTGTTAAGAAGAATGAAACCTCTCCTTTATTAACAAGACCACCAAATACGAAAACGATTCCAGCTTCCGCATATCCAAGAAGTGCGCCAAATCCATCTGAAATTCCTTTTACTAAAATATAACCAACTTGCGTATTTAATAAGAAATAAGATAATGCTAGCTGAATAATAAGCATAATTGCGATTGGTTTATACTTAATCTTCTTTCGATCGGCACTTATAAGAAAACCGAGTACAAATACAACGAGTAATCCTACAAGGAACATAACAAACTTCATTAATAAAATCCTCCATTTAACTCTTCATTAACGTTGAACGTCTGACCATTCAAAACAAGAAATAATCCGAACTTTCCATTTCTCCTCCAAAGTCTTCAATCGGATAGGAAAGATCATAAAACCTCTTATTTCAAAGGCATTTTCCATTCTAACATAAATCACAACTCATATCCGCACTTTTCTTAAAAAAATACATTTTATTATGAAACATTCATGAATGTTCGTCTTTTTCATTATAAAGCGAAACTTTAATGAGCAGGAGTTTCACTTCACACAAATAGCTGAACCAACAAAAAATGAGCATCAAGTTTCACTTGATGCTCACCTCATTATACTGCTTTTTCTTTATCAGCTACCGCTGGCTTATCCCAACACTCTGTATTGTTCAAACCTGGAATAGACTCCGCATAAAAGACTGGATCTTTCCCTTGTTTCTTTTGCTTAATATAATCTGATAACGCTGCGAAAGCGTACTTTGAAAGGAATACAATTGCTACTAAGTTAATAACAGCCATAATACCCATGAATAAATCTGCTAAATCCCAAACGATTTGAATTGTCGCTACAGATCCTAGCATAACCATACCAAGTACAGCAATGCGGTATGCATTTAATAACACTTTACTTCCATTTAAGAACTCAATATTTGTTTCACCATAGTAGTAGTTACCTACTAATGAACTAAATGCAAACAAGAAGATCGCAACTGCCACAAATATAGAAGCCCATGGACCGATATGTTGACTTAACGCCTGCTGCGTTAATTGAATTCCATTTAAATCAGCTGCATTATGCACATCTGATAAAAGAATAATAAATGCTGTACAACTACAAATTAATAATGTATCAGTAAATACCCCTAAAGTTTGAATGAAACCTTGTTTAACTGGGTGCGTTACGTTTGCAGTCGCTGCTGCGTTCGGCGCACTACCCATACCTGCTTCATTTGAGAATAACCCACGTTTTACCCCTAATAAAATCGCAGCTCCTAATCCTCCGCCTACTACTTCTTTAATTCCGAAAGCATGTAAGAAAATTTCTTTAAATACATATGGAATTGCCGTAATGTTTGTTACAACAACGAATAATGCCACTGCTACATAAATAATTGCCATTACTGGAACAATCATTTCAACCGCGCGAGCAATTCGTTTTACCCCACCGAAAATAATAACTGCAAGTAAACCAGCCATAACAAGACCTACCAATCTGCTATCTGTTTTAAATGCACCATCAAAAGCAGCTGCTACAGTATTAGACTGTACAGCGTTAAAAATCAATCCGAAACTTACTGTTATTAGAACAGAGAACACAACACCTAACCAGCGTTTCTTTAAACCCTTTTCCATATAATACGCTGGGCCCCCACGGAATGCATTCCCATCTTTTACTTTATAAATTTGCGCTAATGTGCTCTCTACAAATGCAGAAGCACCCCCAATTACCGCAATTAACCACATCCAAAATACTGCTCCTGGACCACCTGCTGAGATCGCAATAGCTACACCAGCTAAGTTACCAGTACCTACACGAGAAGCTGTACTCATACAAAACGCTTGGAATGATGATACGCCGCTCTTCTCTTTTTGCGCTTTCCTCGTTTTCGAGCTTGCTCCATCCCCAAGCAAACGAATCATTTCACCGAAGTAACGAACTTGGACAAATTTCACACGAAATGAAAAATAGAGCCCTAACCCAATTAACATCGCAATAATGACATATGACCAAAGGATATTATTTACATCCCCAATTACCCTAGCTAAAAAATCCATATTTGTATTGCCCCCTCTTCCTAACAATAAGAAAATTATATTCTAAAAACTTTAAGTAATCAAGAACTTTATGTAAGGTTTTATGACATGAGTATGTTAATTATCTTAACATACGTGTTTTTTTCATAAAAATATAGCTATTACATGCATTTATCCAATACTCAATCACTTATCCTCTTCGACCAGTCATACTTTTAAAGCAGTACGTTCCCCATAATAACGAGAGAAACAAACAAAAAAAGTTATATTAATAATTACCCCTCACCCTTTTCATTATTTACTACAACAAAAAAGGCGAGCATCGAATTTGCCTCGATGCTCACCTTTTCAATTACACTGCTTTTTCTTTATCTGTTACCGCTGACTTATCCCAACACTCTGTATTCGTTAAACCAGGAATAGAATCTGCACTGAAGACTGGATCTTTCCCTTGTTTCTTTTGCCTTACATAGTCTGCTAATGCTGCATACGCAAATCGGCCAAGAAGTGTAATTGCAATTAAGTTCGTGATTACCATTAGACCCATAAATAAGTCTGCCATATTCCATACAACTTGAAGCGTCGCAACAGAACCGAATAATACCATTCCAACTACCGCAATACGGTAAATTGTTAACCACGTTTTGCTTTGCTTAATAAATTCAATATTTGTTTCACCATAATAGTAGTTTCCTAGAAGTGAACTAAATGCAAATAAGAAAATAATAATCGCTAAGAAACTGCTCGCCCATGGGCCAATTTGTGAACTTAATGCATTTTGTGTTAATTCAATACCTTCTAAATTTGTTGCTTTATATGCACCAGAACATAGTACGATAAACGCTGTTGATGTACATACTAAGAATGTATCTACTAATACTCCAATTGTTTGAATAAAACCTTGTTTCGCTGGATGCGTTACATCAGCTGTTGCTGCCGCGTTCGGCGCACTACCCATACCTGCTTCGTTCGCAAATAATCCGCGCTGAATACCATATTTCATCGCAGCACCGATACCGCCACCTACAGCTGAATCTAAACCGAATGCACCTTTAAAGATTTCCGTAAACACATCTGGTATTAAATAGAAGTTTTTAATGACAACAAAAATAGCTACTGCAATATAAATAAGCGCCATTGGCGGAACAATCATTTCCGACATACGTGCAATACTTTTTACACCACCAAAAATAATAACCCCAACTAATGCAGCTAATACAATACCAACAATATAACGCTCTAAGCCAAATGCATTTTCAAACGCTAATGTTACTGTATTTGCTTGTACTGAGTTGAAAATTAAACCGTAACTAATTGTAATCAGAATAGAGAACCAAATCCCCATCCAACGTTTATTTAAACCTTTTTCCATATAATAAGCAGGACCACCGCGGAAGCCACTGCCATCTTTTATTTTATAAATTTGCGCAAGCGTACTTTCTACGAAACTTGAAGACGCACCGATAATCGCAATAACCCACATCCAAAATACAGCTCCAGGTCCTCCCATAGAAATAGCTAACGCTACACCAGCTAAGTTCCCGATACCAATACGAGCTGCAGAACTCATACAAAATGCTTGGAACGATGATACGCTGCCCTTTTTACGTGTCTTGCCAGTTAGTCCATCACTCATTAAACGAATCATTTCCCCTAAATGAGTAAGTTGTACGAATTTTAATTTAATAGAAAAATAAAGCCCTAAACCAATTAACATTGCAATAAGAATATATGACCAAAGAATTGTATTCGTTGATGAAATAAATTGCTCTAAAATATTCATACAATTAACCCCCTCCTTTTCTCCATAAAACGAATTATATTTAAAAAACATTCAAAAATCAACATTTTTCGACAATTTGCAATTTCCAAATATTAGCCAGGTTCACAGTAACAATATCTTTATGACTGACTACCCTCCCTCTAACTGTGCATACTAAAACAAAAAATAAATTCACAAACAACCCTATTGACAAAAATACCAACCTGTAACTATAATGATTACAACAGGTTGTAACAAACCTAATTACAACAAATTCATTTACTTTCAGATATACACTTTAACAAAACACTTTGGAGGGATTTATTATGAAAATCGGAATTATCGGAGCAACTGGTAAAGCAGGAAGTCGTATTTTAAAAGAAGCATTGGATCGCGGACATGAAGTAACTGCAATCGTAAGAAACGCTGCAAAAATTACAGAAGACAATGTAAAAGTTTTAGAGAAAGATGTATTCTCTCTTACATCTAACGACTTGCAGGCATTTGACGTAGTTGTAAATGCATTCGGTGCTCCAGCAGGCGAAGAACACCTTCACGTAGATGCAGGAAACGTACTTATTGAAGCTGTGAAAGGTGCACCAAACACAAAATT
The DNA here is from genome assembly GCF_003217275.1 of Bacillus sp. 196mf. Lineage (NCBI taxonomy): Bacteria > Bacillati > Bacillota > Bacilli > Caryophanales > Bacillaceae > Bacillus > Bacillus sp. 196mf. The sequence goes on along the minus strand of NZ_QJTG01000003.1, from coordinate 309,335 downwards.
ACTTGTAGTTGGCGGAGCAGGAAGCTTATTTGTAGACGAAGAAAAAACAACACGTGTATTTGATACACCAGGTTTCCCGGGCGAATACCTTGCAACAGCTCAAAACCAAGGTAAAAACTTAGAAATCTTGCAACAAACAAATGATATCACTTGGACATTCATCAGCCCTTCTGCACTATTCGCATTAGGAAAACGCACTGGTTCTTACAAAGCTGGCAAAGACAATCTTCTTGTTAACTCAAAAGGTGATAGCTACGTAAGTTACGAAGACTTCGCAGTTGCAGCACTTGATGAAATCGAAAACCCAAAACACGTAAACGAACGCTTCACAGTAGTTTCTGAAGCTGAATAATAAAAAAAGCTCGTAAAACATTATGTTTTACGAGCTTTTTCTTATTATTGCACTTGCTCTAATCCATTTTGAGTAATCTTAAAGGATATTTCTTGCCCCTTCATCGCATCCTCTTTTTTAACTAACTCATTCTTTTTGTACCAATTCAAACGACTCGGTTCCGCATGATATACTTTCAACACATCTCCATACTCAAATGCCGTTCCATTTAATTGCCCAGCAAAATTCTTTGAAGTCTCTTGTCCTTCTGCCGTTACATGCTTTTTCTCATTTCCATTTTGATCATAAATCGTAAGGCCTATATACTGCTCATTTACAAAGCGATAATGAATCTCCTCATTTGTAAATGTTGCATGTAATTTCTTTTCAGCGTGGTTTAACGTAACAATTGAACGTGTTACATTCGAAACACCTTGATATACTATGCTATCTCCATATGTAACTTCCACAGATACTTCTGTCACTTTCTTATTCCCAAAGCTATCTTTCGTTTCTACTTTTGCTTTTTGTTCACCAATTTTTGTTGTATCCAGTTTTTCTACAAAACCAATTACTTCTCCATCTTTTACTTGAACAAAGTTTTTTGCATCTAATTTATCAGCGTTTGTTCCGATTACTACTTTTTGCGGTACAGTTGTTACTTCTTGCTTAGCTTCCATTCTTTCAAAGCCGTTTTCAGTAATTTTGAAGACTAGTTCCTTTATCTCTTTATTCTTTCCTTCTCCCGCATATACACCTTTTTTGTACCAGTGTAAGCGTGAAGATTCAGCATGATACACTTTCACCACATCTCCATATTCAAACGCTAGTCCGTTTATTTCCTTAGCAAAAGCTTCTGTACTCTCCAGCCCTTTTATCTCTATATTTTTCTTCTCTTTTCCCTCTCTGTTGTACAGAGTGAATGCAAAATACTTCTCATCTCCAAAATAATCATGAATCAAATTACTCGTATCCGTCGCACTCATTTTTTTCGCATCATGATGTAACGTTACAATTGATTTCATATCGTCACCACCATAGCTTAACCCATATACAAGTAAGCTATCTCCATATGTTACTTCCAGGAGAACTTCCGTCACTTTCTTATTTCCAAAGCGATCTTTCGTTTCCACTTTTACTTTTTGTTCACCGATTTTTGTCGTAATTGGTTTTTCTACAAATCCAATTACTTCTCCACCTTTTACTTGAATAAAATCTTTTGCATTTAATTTTTCAACTTCTGTCCCAATTACTACTTTTTGCGGTACTACCGTTACTTCTTGTTGAGCTTCCATTCTCTCGAAACCTTGCTCTGTCACTTTAAAGATCACTTCATGAACACCATACTGTGTATCCACTAGTTCATTCTTTTTATATACTTTAAATCTATCAAACTCTTTTTGATATACTTTTACTATATCTCCATATTCAAACGTCATTTCGTTGAATTGTTCCGCAAATCCTTTTGTATTTTCAGATGCTTTTACTGATAGAGTTTTCTTCTCTTTTCCATCTTTATCGTATACAGTCATCGCCATATACTTCTCATCTGCAAATGAAGTATGCATTGGACCTTCTGAATCTGTTGTACTGAATTTCTTTTCTTCATGATTTAACGTGACAACCGATTTAATATTTGTTCCTCCATAACTTGTACCGAAGAACATAATACTATCACCGTAAATCACTTCTAATGGAACTTCTGTCACCTTTTTATTACCAAAGCGATCTTTCGTTTCCACTTTTACTTTTTGTTCACCGATTTTTGTCGTAATTGGTTTTTCTACAAATCCAATTACTTCTCCATCTTTCACTTGAACAAAATCTTTTGCTTCTAATTTTTTAACGTCAGTTCCAATAACTACTTTTTGTGGTACTGCTGTTACTTCTTGCAACATATCCATTTTCTCGAAACCTTTTTCTGTCACTTTGAAGAATAGTTCTTTTGTTCCTTTTTTCTTACCTTGACCAGTAAGAGTATTATTTTGATACCATTTCAAACGATCTGGTTCTGCATGGAATACTTTCACTACATCTCCATACTCAAACTGCGTACCATTCACTTGTTCTGCAAAGTTTTTTGAAGTTTCTTGTCCTTCTGCTGTTACACGTTTTTTCTCTTTTCCTTCTCCATCATATAACGTGATTCCCATGTATAGCTCTTTATTAAAATACTTATGAATCTGGCTATTCATATCAGTCACATGGAATTTCTTCTCATCATGCTTTAACGTTACCACTGAAGCAATATCATTGTTATATCCTGCATATGCAATGCTATCTCCATAAACCACTTCTAATGGTACTTCTGTTACTTGGTTATTTCCAAAACGATCTTTCGTTTCTACTTTGGCTGTTTGTTTTCCGATTTTCGTTGTAGTTGGCTTTTCTACAAAGCCAATTACCTCTCCGTCTTTCACTTCAACAAAGTTTTTCGCTTCTAGCTTTTCTACTTCTGTTCCGACTACTACTGTTTGTGGCTTTGCTGTTACTTCTTGCAATGTTTTTAATCTCTCAAATCCATTTTCAGTAATTTTGAAGAATAATTCTTTTATTTCTTTATTTTTTCCTTCTCCCACATATAAACCCTTTTGATACCAATGTAAGCGTGAAGATTCTGCATGATATACTTTCACCACATCTCCATATTCAAATGCTAATCCATTTACTTCCTTGGCAAAAGCTTCTGTATTCTCCAACCCTTTTACCGCTATATTTTTCTTCTTTTTTCCCTCTTTATCGTACAGTGTAAATTCAAAATACTTCTCATCTTGAAAATAATCGTGAATTAAATTTTTTGTATCTGTTGCACTAAATTTTTTTGTACCATGGTGTAGAGTTACGGTTGACTTCAAGTCTCCCTCCCCGGTATATTTCAATCCATATACAAGTAGGCTATCCCCATATCCAACATTCACTACAACTGGAATAAAATTCTTATTTCCTTTTCCATCTACAATTTCTACTTTTACAGTTTTTTCTCCAACTTCAGGCTTATCTTGCATAATCACACCTGTTGTCTTTACACCTTCTCCTAAATTCTGTACAAGTTCCTTTGCTTTTTTCTCATCATGTGTAGTACCGATTACTACATTTTGTATTTTTTCATTATTTGGCTCGCCATATGGAACTTCATATAACTCAGTTTGTTTTTCACGAATTGGATTGCTATCTGTAGATAACCATATTTCTTTTTCTAATTTTGGTAAATTTAATTTTTCAATCTTTTCTCTCGTAGCATCATTTGCAAATAATCCCCATTTATCAAAGAAAGGAATTAAATTTTGTCCTGCCACTTTTGACGTCATATAAATAAACATCTGCTTTTTCTCTTCATCAGATTTAGGCAGTTCTGTGTCATGTAACAAACGATACATTTGATGTAAATTCGGATAGAATTGTTCCCCATAAGCTAAATGTAACTGCCAAAACATAACTAATTTCTCAAATACATCCATCTTTTCTTGTGCATCTGGTTTACCTAAATAAGCAAATGCAGCTTCATAGCGCCCCTCTTGCTCTAACCTTGTTTTATGCCCGAATGTAGTTTGAACTGCCAAAGAATAAATATTAACGGTTACTTCTCCAAGTCCATCCCATAACCAAGTATTCTGTTGATGTTGATGTCCCACTTCATGCCAAGGCCCCCATCCATCATTAGTTAACTCTTCTAGATTTAGTACTGGCCCTAAATTCCCTTTACTATAAGCTGTTCGATAATAAGTCGCATACATATAATTGTCCGTATACCAGTCTTCAACAAAATGAATGGAATGTTTACCTTGATTCGCAACACCCACACCACCTTTTGATAAACCTGATATCTTATGTTCTATATTAATTATTTCATCGTGTTTCTTTAATAACGCAGCTGGATCTTCTTGTTTTAAATGCTCCGCTACAGTCTCAGGATGCATAGTTAATAAACTATTTTCTCCCTTCATTTCTATTGCATATGGATCAGGATTCTCTGCCAACATACGTTTCCAATCTTTTGTCGTATGCTTTCCTAAAATAAATAAAGGATTTGTTGTACCACCTTTTTTCACTTTAGCGACTACTTCTCCTGTGTTGTGATAATTATAAAAGTATAATAGTCCCCCATTTGAAGAAGAAATTTTATTCTCACCAGGATTTAAATTGAATTGTTTAGGTTCTTCTTTTTCATAAGAATATGTACCAATATAAGCTTTAATCTGTTGAGTCCCTTCTACTTGAATAACTACTTCTTCACCCGGCTTTACATAAATGCCCGTTGGTTCATAAGGAGAAAAACTCATTCGACGCTGATGCAACTCACGCATCTCTTCTACATTACCTTTTGGCAGCAATTGATACACTCGCTCTTCTTGCTCTTTCTCCTTATCTTCCATCGTCATCTCTGCATACACCTTAGGTACTTCAAGTCCATATGGCGTTAATAACGTAACTAAACAAGCACCAGCTACTAATACCCTACTCGTCTTTTTCTTCGACATAATCTGTGTCCCCTGTTCCTTTATTTAAAGAAACTACCCTATATATTCGTTTAATAAGAAATCCTATTATTTTTATAAAAACATGTAATGAATAGGCTAACACTTCGCGCACCTATATCAATTGCTACCGCATTTCTTCCTATGTATTCGCTTTCTTATATTATAAAATTTTGATGTACTGTATCCTCCTCACTTCTTTCCTCGTGTGATGAGTTCTCTTTCTACATAAAAAGGGTATAGTAAATGATATATTTTAGTCTTGTCATCTATACATCTAAAAATAAAAACAACAATATCATCTTACATTTTCTTCATATATGACCATCTATAGGTAGTTTTTCCAAATGAATTGTACACGCTTTACACTTTGTTTGATAGACTTTTCAATTAGAATAATGTTACAATTTTGTGAATTTAATCTATTAATCGTTACGTTTAGATTTTATTATATTTTGTTATTTCTAAATAGTTTTCCTATCATTAAAACAGCGTTTTATATAGTAAATAATTATTTTGATATAGCTTTAAAACTCATATATAAAAAGCATTGGTTAACACCAATGCTTTCATCCTTACCTTTTATATTGATTCGGTTTATGCGGTTCATTTGGAGTATATGGCTTATTTGGTTTATTTGGAGCCTCAGCCTTTTTCCAACTTACCGCTAACTCTGGACTTGTTTTTTCTTCACTACGCTCAAGTAATACTACTGCATTTTGAATAGTCGGTGTACCTTTATGCGCAATTCCTTGTAGTTTCGTTAAATTTCCTGATACTTTAAAGCTAAATCCACCAGCTGGCGTTTGTTTCGGAATTAAAATGCGGAACTTCTCTCCTACATTAAATTCTGTTTTTGTTTCGCCTTTTTCATTTGCAAATTTCACGCCCGCTGGCGCACCTGTTGCTTGCACTTTATACGTTCCGCTTTTTGCATTTGTTTCTACCGTATATAAACCTGTTTCAAAGAAATCATTTTTTAATACTGCTTCTTGTTCTTCTGCAGGAGTTACACTCATCGTAATTTCTTGTAACTCTTCGCTAGCGTTTGCTTTTGCAACGATGTCTTTCGTTACTTTCTCTACATTTTTATTGCGGAAATCTAAATCATTAATATCGATTTGTTTTAACGCATTCCACACTGCAAGCTGCGTTGCGTAATGTGCTTCTCTCCAATCAGAAACACCTAATTCTTGTGGACTCTTTTGTGGATATCCATTCAATAGTACACGGTATACGTTAATATCCACTTTCCCCATTTCCGGTAAATCTTGACCGCTTGGAGATTTCAAATCTACATTTAAGCAAAAAGCAATTTTGCCATCTGCCGTTTTAATAAGCTCTGTTCGAATTGGTTTCTTCTTTGACTTACTATAACTCCAATTCATTTCATACTTTGTATGGTCCATAACTTCTGCAAATGCTTTTTGAAGCGGGAATAACACAAATAAAACACTTAAAAACATAGCTAAAATCTTGAACGATTGCTTTATATTCATGTTTACAGCCCCTTATCACAAACTTAATACTAAGTAGTATTTATTTAGAAACTATTTTTATGCACAAAAAAAGAGTGCTTTTACACACTCTTCTTTCTTACTTTAATCTTAGAAATCGAAGTTATCAGGATCTGGACCAACGCGGTGATTTTGGTTTAACGCATCGATTTTTTCCATGTCTTCTTTTGTTAATTCAAAGTTAAATACATCAGCATTTGCAATAATGCGGTGTTCTTTCGTTGATTTTGGAATTGTAATTACTCCGTTTTGAAGATCCCAACGTAAAATTACTTGTGCTGTTGTTTTACCATGTTTCTCAGCAATTTCTTGTAATGTTTCATTATCTAATAATTGACCTTGCATTAGTGGTGACCATGCTTCCATTTGAATACCTTGTTCTTTACAGAAAGCTTGTAGTTCTTTTTGTGTTAAACGAGGGTGGTATTCTACTTGGTTAATCATTGGCTTAATTTCTGCATCTTTCATTACATCTTGTAAGTGATGAATTTGGAAGTTACTTACACCAATTGCACGTACACGCTCTTCTTTATAAAGTGTTTCTAGCGCTCTCCACGTATCTTTATATTTTCCTTCTACAGGCCAGTGAACAAGATATAGGTCTAAATAATCTAGTTCTAATTTCTTTAAGCTCTCTTCGTATGCAGCAATTGTTTCTTCGTATCCTTGATCTGCGTTCCATACTTTTGAAGTGATAAATAATTCTCCTCTTGCAATGCCAGTCGCTTCAATACCTGCACGAATTCCTTCACCTACAGCTTTTTCATTTCCGTAAATTGCAGCTGTATCGATGCTACGGTATCCTGCTTTAATTGCTGATTTAATTGCTTCTACAAGTTCTGGTCCTTCTTCTACTTTAAATACACCTAAACCGAACCAAGGCATTTCTACACCATTACTTAATACTGTTTTACTTTGTAAGTTTTTCATTTTATTTTCTCTCCTTTTATTTTACTTGATCTCTTTTTTCTAATGTCATGCTCCACGCTGTTAAAATAACAGCGGCTACTACCATAAGACCGCCTACCCAAGCAGTATGGATTAATCCTAACGAATTCGTTACGAGGCCACCTATATAAGAACCTAAAGCGATTCCTCCGTTAAATGCGGCAATATTAATTGCTGAAGCAACATCAACCGCACTTGGAACAAAGCGCTCTGCCAATATAACTACATATACTTGTAGCCCTGGAACATTCATAAATGCGAATAGTCCCATGAAAATAATTGTGATTAATCCAGCTACTTTAAATGGCGCTGTAAATGTTAAAACAAATAATATGATCGCTTGAATAAAGAACATGTAAAATAGCGCTCGAATCGGATTATGATTCGATAATTTCCCGCCAACCATATTCCCTATCGCAATTGCGATTCCATACACTAATAAAATGATAGTAACGGTACTTGCTTCAAATCCTGTTACTTCTTGTAATAGGGGTGATAAATACGTAAATGTTACGAATGTACCACCGTATCCAAGTGCAGTAATAATGAAAACAAGTAATAGTCTTCCATTTTTAATTAATTTAAATTGATCACGAAACGATACAGGTACACCATTTTTTAAATTAGATGGGACGAGTATACTGTTTGCGATGAAAGCAATAATTCCAATTACGACAATCGCCATAAATGACGCTCTCCAGCCAAACTCTTGACCGATAAATGTTCCAATTGGCACACCAGTAATAGTCGCAACTGTTAATCCAGTAAACATAATCGCAATTGCGCTAGCACGTTTATTCTCTGGTACGATTGCAGCTGCAATTGTAGATCCAATTGACATAAACACACCATGTGCAAACGCAGATACAATTCTTGCGATAATTAATACAGTGAAGCTTGTTGCTACCGCCGCAATGCCATTACCAATAATGAAAATAACCATAATCCACATTAATAATGTCTTTCGCGACATACTAGCCGTTAACGCTGTTAAAACAGGAGCTCCTACCGCTGCTCCTAACGCATATAAGGAAACCGTTAAACCGGCTGTTGTAACCGAAACATTTAAATCTTTTGAAATAGATGGTAGTAAACCGACACTAATAAACTCGGTCGTACCAATCCCAAACGCACTAATTGCTAGCGCTAATAAAGCAAACATACTTCTTCGGCTCGTCTGAGCTTCCGAAGATGGTACTGTATATGAACTCAATTGAATTCCTCCTTATTACAAGAAATCCAATCACAATAGTATGATAAAAAGGCCCTTTTATCTTCTAAAAAATATATTTCATACTTACAAATGCTATTATGAATGGTTTCATTCCTTTTTTGAAGAACGCACTTTAAAGTACGATAGGCACTAAAAAGTAACATAGTCACTTTTTGGTACCGTACTACTCATTTGCCTCTTACATGTGCTATTATGAAACATATTTAACATAATAAAAAGTACGTACTTTAAAGTGCTATAGGTACTAAAAAGTAACATTTGTATTATTAAACTTACTTTACTCAAAAAGGGAGGGGTTCATATGAAGAAATACAATATTCCTGTAGAGGCGACTTTAGAAGTTATCGGCGGCAAATGGAAAGTTGTTATTCTTTGTCACTTAACGAAAGGTACAAAGAGAACGAGTGAATTAAAACGCTCAATGCCTGGTATTACACAAAAAATGTTAACGCAGCAATTACGTGAATTAGAAGACGACGGGGTCATTCAAAGAAAAGTATACAACCAAGTCCCACCGAAAGTAGAATATTCTCTTACCGACTACGGTTGGTCTTTAGAATCCATTCTTGACTCTCTTTGTTCTTGGGGCGAATGCCATCTTGAAAAAGAAGGTAACACATCGATGCTAATTGCAGAAGGTGAATAATAGGAAAAAGGAAAAAATGAACATGAATTTGTTCGTTTTTTCCTTTTTTTCTATATATATATGTACATTTCTAACTGAAACAAAATATTTTATACGCTTTCATACCTTGTCAGCACTACGTTATACACTCAATATCAAATAATTAGGAATCATTTTTATGTTAACATAGGTGTATATAGTATATAATATAGGATATATATTATATACACTTTCCGGTAACGGAGCTTTTCCATTATGCGGACAAGCCATATATCGGACAGTTCATAAATAATAAGTAAGACGTTATGGTTTTAGATTTATGTTTGCAGCTTACTTGCTGTCATAAATTTAAAGGCATTTTATTGTGTTTTGTGAAACTTTGCATAAAGTTTCGTAAACGTTTACTATCTTACTTATAAAAAATAAGAGTATTGCTATCGTAAAGGAGAATTGGAGATGCCAGAAACTATGACTCAAACAAAGCCAGAACAAGAAACTGTACAAATTTCTGCTAGCCAAGGACAACTTGATGTACTTGATCAGTTGTTAAAACCTGAGGTACAAGAATCATTAACAACACTAGTAGAACAGCTTCCAAAATTAACTGAGCTTGTTAACATTTTAACTAAGTCTTATGACTTCGCTCAAACTGTTGCTACTGATGAAGTATTAAAAAGCGACACTGTTGGTGCAATTACAGAGCTTGTAGAACCTGTAAAAGATACAGTGAAAAGCATGGCTGCAACTGCAATCGAAGCGAAAGATCGTGCTGACGAAAGCAACGAAGTTATCGGCCTATTCGGTCTGTTAAAATTACTAAAAGATCCACAAGCACAAAAAATGTTCCGCTTTGTGAACGCATATCTTCAAATTAGTGCAGAACGTAACAATAAATAATTTAACTTATAACAACAATTAGTAAAGACGGGGGATATCATACTATGTCAAAACAAATTGTCATCTTAGGCGCTGGTTATGGCGGTCTTCTTGCCGCTTTAAACGTACGTAAATATTACAGCAAATCAGAAGCACAAGTTACAGTGATTAACCAATACCCAACACACCAAATCATCACTGAATTACACCGCCTAGCAGCTGGTAACGTGTCTGAGCAAGCAATTGCAATGCCACTTACAAAGCTTTTCAAAGGTAAAGATATCGATCTTAAAATTGCAACAGTTGAGTCATTCTCAGTTGATAGCAAAGAAATCAAACTAGCTGGTGGCACTACTTTATCTTACGATGCACTTGTAGTTGCTTTAGGAAGTAAAACTGCTTACTTCGGTATTCCAGGACTAGAAGAAAACAGCATGGTATTAAAATCTGCTGCTGATGCAAACAAAATCTACAAACACGTTGAAGACCGTATTCGTGAATACGCGAAAACGAAAAACGAAGCTGATGCTACAATCGTAATCGGTGGTGGCGGATTAACTGGCGTTGAGCTAGTTGGTGAGCTTGCTGACATTATGCCTAAACTTGCAAAAAGCCACGGCGTAAATCCAAAAGAAGTTAAACTTCTTCTTGTTGAAGCAGGTCCAAAAATCCTTCCAGTATTACCAGACCACTTAATCGAACGTGCAACTACTAGCCTAGAAGCACGCGGCGTTACATTCTTAACTGGTCTTCCTGTAACAAACGTTGCTGGCAATGAAATCGACTTAAAAGACGGTCAAAAACTTGTTGCTAACACATTCGTTTGGACAGGCGGCGTACAAGGTAACCCATTAATCGGTGAATCAGGTCTTGAAGTTAACCGTGGACGTGCAACAGTTGATGCATACCTACAATCTACTTCTCACAAAGACGTATTCGTTGCTGGAGACAGCGCAGTTGTCTTCGCTCCAGACGGACGTCCATACCCACCAACTGCACAAATCGCTTGGCAAATGGGTGAGTTAATTGGATACAACTTATACGCAGCACTAGAAGGCAAAGCATTCGAAGAGTTCGCACCTGTAAACTCTGGAACACTTGCTAGTCTAGGACGTAAAGATGCGGTTGCTACAATTGGAGCAAGCAATACTCCACTTAAAGGCTTACCAGCATCATTAATGAAAGAAGCAAGTAACGTTCGTTACTTATCACACATTAAAGGTCTATTCAGCTTAGCTTACTAATCTGAATATAAGCCCGAATCATGCCCAGCATGGTTCGGGCTATTTTTATCCGTAATTTTCTCTAACTTATTTATTCGGCAAAAGAATAATATAACCCTTTTAATTATCTAAATTTACTGATTATTTTATGTCCAAATTGTGTATACGAAAAGATGGAAGTATTCTTCCTACTCCCATCCTTTCACACAAACTATTCGCCTAACTTCACAAGGCTGTAGTTCTTCTTCCCTTTACGAATAATAATAAATCTGCCATCAAATGAATTTTCTACAGTAACATCCGTACCCACATCTGTTACTTTCTCACCATTCATAGAAATCGCACCATTATTAATGTCTTCGCGTGCTTGGCGTCTAGATGGTTCAATTCCTAAATCGACTAGCCACTCTACGATGTTTTTCGTCTCTTTTGAAGACTGGAACGTTGGCATTTCTTTAAAGCCTTGTTCAATTTCATCAGCTGTTAACGATTTAATATCCCCGCTAAATAACGCTGCTGTAATCTTCTCAGCTTGTAATAATGCCTCTTCTCCATGAACGAATTTCGTCATTTCTTCCGCTAACACTTTTTGCGCTTCACGTTTATGAGGTTCCGCTTCTACCTTCGCTGCTAATTCATCAATACGCTCTTTCGTTAAGAACGTAAAGTATTTCAAGTATTTAATTACGTCACGGTCATCTGTATTTACCCAGAACTGGTAAAATTCAAACGGTGTCGTTTTTTCAGGATCAAGCCAAACCGCACCACCTGCTGATTTACCAAACTTCGTACCGTCCGATTTTAATAATAACGGAATCGTTAATCCGAATACTTTCGCCTCATGACCTTCTAACTTACGAATTAAATCTAAACCACTCGTAATATTTCCCCACTGGTCACTACCACCAATTTGAAGTTGAACATCCTCTTTCGTGTATAAATGATGGAAATCCAGCGCTTGCAAAATTTGGTACGTGAATTCTGTGAAAGAAATACCTGTATCTAAACGACTTGCTACAATATCCTTCGCTAACATGCTATTGATGCTAAAGTTTTTCCCGTAATCACGTAAAAACTCAATAATATTTATTTCATGTGTCCAATCATAGTTATTTACCATCTTCACTTCGCTATTTCCGCCAAAATCAAATAGCTTTTTCATTTGTGCTGTTAACGCATCTACATTATGCTGAACCACTTCTAACGTTTGAAGTTGACGCTCCGATTGTCGTCCACTCGGATCACCAATTGTTCCTGTTGCCCCGCCAATTAAAATAACAGGATGATGGCCAGCTAATTGGAATCTCTTCATCATCATAAACGGAATCAAATGTCCGATATGCATACTATCACCAGTCGGATCAACTCCGCAGTATAGTGAAATCTTTTTCTCTTCTACTAGCTTACGTAAACCTTCTTCGTCAGTCTGCTGATTAACGGCGCCACGCCATTCTAATTCATCAATAATATTCATCTTTTGTCATCCCCTTTATTTTTTAAAAACAAAAAAGCCCCTATGTCTACGATAGACATAGGGACGATTATTCACCGTGTTACCACCCAGTTTGCATAAATAGCATAGCTACTCATACCACTCTTAGCAATAATATCGATTGCTAGTCCGCTTAGTATTACCTAAGATACTCCAGAGTGTAATTCGCAAGTTTGTTTGTGCTAGGTTCCAGCAACCCCTAGCTCTCTCGTTAACAGTGACAAACTGCTACTGGGCTCTTTCAACGTATGTTATTTGTTAAATTATTAGCATTATATTGAATTGAAAACAAATTGTCAACAATACCCAAATATTATTTTAAAATAATTCATATCTTCATACGTATTTCGTTATTCCTTATCTTCTCCAATAATCCTTACTTCTCGCTCTAACTTCACGCCAAATTTCTCTTCAACTGTCTTTTGTACGAAGTGAATTAAATCGATGTAATCTTGTGCTGTTCCGTTATCAACATTCACCATAAATCCAGCGTGTTTTAAAGAAACTTCCACTCCACCAATTCGCTTACCTTGTAGTCCTGAGTCTTGAATCAACTTACCAGCAAAGTTATTTGGTGGACGCTTAAATACGCTACCACATGAAGGATATTCTAGAGGCTGTTTTGACTCACGCTTAAACGTTAAATCATCCATTTTTGCTTTAATTTCTTCACGTACACCTTCTTCAAGTTCAAATCTCGCTTCAAGAATAATGTAATGGTTGTTCGCAAATACACTCTTACGATATCCAAATTCAAACGCTTCTTTCGTCAAAGTACGTAGCTCTCCATCACCTGTCATTACAACAGCTTCTGTTAACACAAACGATACTTCACCACCGTAAGCACCAGCATTCATATATAACGCTCCGCCAACTGAACCTGGAATACCACAAGCAAACTCAAGACCCGTTAAGTTATGGTCTAAAGCAATACGTGATACGTCAATAATTGCTGCACCACACTGTGCTACAATCGTCGTTCCTGTTACAGTAACACCTGTAATATGAATTAAACTTACTGTAATCCCGCGAATTCCACCATCTTTAATAATGACATTCGATCCATTTCCTAAAAACGTAACTGGAATATTATATTCGTTCGCATATTTGATAACTTCTTGAATTTCATCATAATTTGTAGGCGCAACAAAAACATCTGCTTTTCCGCCAACTTTAATATGCGTATGATTCTTTAACATTTCATCTTGTTTAACATGTCCTTCAGGCAATACCGTACTTAAATATTTATAAACCTCTTGCATATTCATTTTACGATTCCTCTATTTCTATATTCATTTTATCCCGTTATACGGGCCCATAATATCCCCACGTACATGAAAGAACCTAAAGTGGTGGATACAGTGTACCCAAAATCAATTCGAGACACCTATAAACCTCTTAATTTATAAGAGGTGCCACTCATATTAAAATATATATTGCATAATAAAGCAACCCAAATGGACTACTAAACTTGACATGTCATCAGAAAGACAACAATTTGTAAAATATGTGACTTTTTCAAAACACTATCCCTCAGTATCTTACTATACCATACAAAAAGAAAGTGGTATTTTTTTGTACTTTTTACTTTATTTACATCAATGAAAAAAGAGCACATTCCACAGAATGTGCTCTTTCTATACTCATTAAATTATTTTTCGTTCTCTTCTTTTTCCTTATCAAACCATAATAGCTCATCGTCATCCACTTCACCATTATAATTGATTAAAATTTCTTCTCCCGCTTTTATATCCTTATACGCGAAGAAGTTAAAAGTATGATTCTCGAAGACAATTTCATACGTTGCATTCGGATTATATGCATGATTAAATAACATGCCGTATCCTAACAGGAATGCCGTATGATTTACCCCATACTCAAATGCGTAGTCAGCAAGTAACGTTTTTTCAATGTGTTCATGCTGTTCATTCGGATAAGAGATAACTGGTGCTGAGTGAATCAACTCACCCTTTTTAATATCACGAGTTGCAAATACACCTCTATTAAATTCTCCATCACTAAGTTCAGAAGTCTTAACTTCAATCATATTCGTCACCTATATAATTCTTTCTTTGAAGTATTTTATCCCGCTATTTGCGAGGTTCAACTAATAATCAGTATGTATTAGTCTCACTTTATCTCCTTAAGCTTGGCAGAAAACGCGCAGAAAAGCAATTAAATTACTATCAAGTATTTATTTAAATGAAAAAAGAGCACACATGGTGTGCCCTTTTCAAGAAATATTACTTTTCTAGAATATCTTCTAGTAACTTCACTTGCTCGCTAACAGTATGTAACGTCTTCACCGATATATCATTTCGATGTTTTTCTTCTTCCACACTCGCTAGCACTTCTTCTGTAGCTGTAGAAGTTTGCTGAATTACGTTAGAAGCATGCGTAACATCCTTTACAATATTCGTCGTTTTAACTTGGAAACTTTCTTGATGAACAACAACCTCTCGCATTACTTTATTAATCGCATCAATAAACTTCCCTAAATCAGTTACGTTTGTTAAAACGCTTGCTAACATTTCGTTACACTCTTCTTGTACTCTTTCTGACTTCTCTACCTGCACTTCTACCTTACTTGCTTGATTACTAAACTCCTTCAAAATCCCTTGAATTCTTCCCGCAGAACGATTTGATTCTTCAGCAAGCTTTAACACTTCACTCGCTACAATAGCAAAACCTTTTCCATGCTCGCCTGCCCTGGCAGCTTCAATATTTGCATTTAAAGCTAGCAAACTCGTCTGACTTGAAATATTCGTTATTACATCTACAATTTCATTAATTTGTTTCGATTGCATCATTAAATCTCTAAATATAATTCCAGACTGTGAAACAACATCATTTAAACTTCTCATGTTAGCTTCAAAATTTCTTAAAGTATGTACGCTACCCTTTGAAATTTCTAAACTTTTATCCACACGAGCCGATGCAGTTCTTACTTGAGATATAATTTGTTCAATATTTCCCTCCATATCATTCAATACTTCTACCGAACGATACATCATTTCTGATTGTGATTGCGTACCAACTGCTACCTCTTCAAAGGCAAAATTAATTTCACTCATCGATTCCATCGACGTGTTCATATTTTGTCTTAAATGATTGAAATTACTATCTAGTTTCACAACTGTTTCTTCAATAAGTCTTTGCGTCTCTTCTAACTCCTGAGCTTTTCTCATTACTTCTTGCTTCTCATCACTTAAACGAAGGAGCAGATTAGAACCGATTTTCGTGACGCCCCACATAGCGATTGTTACAATCGCTAACAAACTTGCGAAATTAGCAGCTTCAGATGAGGCTGTATAAGCAAAAAATTGCTCCGGCCAATAGCTACAAAGGATAAATGTGATTACAACAGCTACCCCGCCAAGAATTAAAATGAGGCGCTCACTTAAGTAAATAAGTGAAACAGCTAATGTAAAATAGACCATTTGAAATACAGCCGGGCTTTCATTAAAAGCTTGTACCATAATGTAAGACATTGTAAGCAACATAAATGTCATGATATATTTATACGCTGATTCCATACTTTTTATAAAAGTAAAAAACGTTCCAAATACAACGACAGAAATACCACAGATCCAAAACGCCATTGCTCTCTCTGTAAAAATATATCCATAATACCCAATCGCGATTATCCCAAGGAAGAAACTACAAATCGTTATAAACAGTAATAAATGATTTTTCTGTGATTCTTTCTCAAGGTTAGAAAAACAAGTCCTCTTTAACCACTCCATATGAAGCCCCACCTTCTACTTCTACTTATACATATCAATTACTTCAGTTTAAATACCGCACTTACTGGGTTATGATCGCTATTTTCAAACTTTAAATCTTTCCCTTGTACATTTACAATCTCTACATTCGGTGAAACGATAAAGCCATCAATAATAGTGACGAAATTTTCACCTTCTACATATTTCTTTACATCATCTCTCACAGTCATAACAGACGGATCTACAGCCCACTTAAAGCCACCGTCTGTAAAGTCCTTCGGTAACTCTACTAACCACTCAGGTCGCTCTTTCACGAACTTCGGATCACTTAATTGAGCGTTTGAAACTAATTGATTCCAATCTCCGCCCATTATTACGTAATCACCATTTTCATAATGCTTGTTCATATATTCTTTTAAGTACTCTACTTGCTGTTTTCTAATTTTCCCGCCTTCATCATAAGCAGACAAATGTAAATTTACGAGTCTAACATGTTTCCCATTATTAACAGGGATTTTATATTCCACAATTGCTCGATCTAAATCAAACAAACGCTTTGGCCAAGGCTCCATTCCAGGAAGCTGGAACCTCTTCGCTTCTTGAACAGTGTATTTAGAAAACGTACTTAATCCAGCCTCCGCATATCCCATTGGATTTGTTATTGGCACTGGAACCCATTTCGTATCGTAGTTCTTGCCAAATGACGAAACATAATCAGGTAATCCTTTTTTCAAAAATTCATGTTCATTTACATCAAATGAACGAAGTGACTTTATATCAACTTCTTGTAATAGTGCAAAATCACTATTCTCATTTTGTAAAAACGAAAGCATATTCTTTAAATTAGTTTCCGTTTGCTCTTTACTACTTGAACCAGATCCCTTTCCACCATCCATAAAGAAATCTTGATCCTTATCTAACCCAGCATATCCAATATTAAATGTTGTAACTTTAAATTCATTTCCAGTCGCTAATACGCGCTCCTTATTATTCTCCACCTTCAAGCTTGTAACATCAGCAGGCTGTTCTTTAGTAAGTGTCATATACGCTAGAAATCCTCCTACAATGCCCGCTACTACTAAAACACATATAAATACGATTTTAAAAAATTTCTTCAAATAAATGACTCCTTTTCACACGAATTTATTTTTCTTTATTTTCAGTCAAATAAAACGAAACGACACACATAAGAAACATTTTATCATAATTAAAACCCTATATCACTATATTTAGTTGATAAGTAATCGATCCCATTTTAATTACTTAAAAAGCCTTCAGACATCAAAAAAAGAAAAGTTACACCCTCCTCCTCACTGGAAATTAAACGGTATATTTAGTACACTATATGTAATAATCATAGGCGATGGAGTTCGCCATAAACGCTGCTTAGCTAATGACTCCTACCAGTATGGATACTGGTAGGAGTCTATTTTTTTGAGCAAGCTATTTAAAGAGGTGAGAAAATTGATTTATATTATCGTTGGCATTGCTGGTATATTAGGAGCTCTTTCTCGTTATTATTTAGGTCTTAATATCAACACATTTTGGCATCATTCATTTCCATTGGCAACATTACTCATTAACTTAATCGGTTGCTTTTTCTTAGCGTGGCTAACTACTTATATCGCTCGGCTAAACATCTTACCTTCAGAGGTTATCACAGGCATCGGAACTGGATTCATCGGTTCCTTTACGACTTTTTCAACATTTAGTGTAGAAACTGTGCAATTGATCAATCATTCTGAGTGGAGCATAGCCTTCTTATATGTATCATGCAGCATACTTGGTGGCCTCATTATGTCTGGCCTTGGCTATACACTTGGAGATTTCTTAATTAAGAAATCTCTTACGGAAGGTGATTACTCATGATAGAAGCTTTATTAGTCGCAACAGGAGGATTTTTCGGTGCGATTACACGATTTGCAATTAGCAATTGGTTTAAGAAAAGAAATAAAACACAATTTCCAATTGCTACATTCCTTATTAATATAACAGGGGCATTTTTACTTGGATATATAATTGGCAACGGAGTCACTACAGGCTGGCAACTATTATTAGGTACTGGATTTATGGGCGCATTCACTACATTTTCTACGTTTAAATTAGAATCTGTTCAGCTTCTCAATCTAAAAAAAACGTACATCTTCCTTTTATATTTAAGTGCTACTTACATAATTGGTATCCTCTTCGCATTCCTTGGAATGAAGCTAGGCGGAATATAAAAAAAGCGACTCTATTGAGTCGCTTTTTTTCATAAGAAATATGTCCCGCCATATGGAATGGAAAATAAACCAGCTGGATGTACATCGTAATGTACAATTTGCATCGGAAGTTGTGAATACGGCATATACTGACTTTGCAACATTTGTGCAAAATATGCTTGTTGTTGCATTTGAATAGCTTGATTCACAGCATGAATTGTCCCCTGTGCCCCAGCCAGTGTAATAGCTGCTCCTACTTGTCTTCCATTATAAAAATGATGGTTCATCATGATTCATCTCACTTATTCTTTTTCTTCCATATGGTATGTTTCTATTTCATAGTAAGTGTTTTGTCCCTATAGGTTGCCCCTATCTATTGCCCTTTTTTAGCTTGGAAGTAATAAATCCAAATAATAATACACCAATACCACTAAGGAACAATACATAACTTATCGGTACTAGGAAAAAGAAAGGTTCTTCAAGGAATCCATCCGCTCCTACTTTACTGTTTGAAGCATGTATAGTTAAAGAAATAATCGCTAAAATCATGAAAGAAATAGCTACTACGTATTTATTTTTCATTTCACATTCTCCTCTACTTATGTAATTCTTCTTAAATCGTTAACATCATATTATCTAAAATAACATTAACAGTCAATAATTATTTATCGTTTAACAATAAATAATTATTGACTAGACTAATAAAAAAAGGTTTGCGAAGCATCTTAAATTCCTTCACAAACCTTCTAAATTATAAATATTTACACTTCAAACCTCTTGCTTAATACAATATACATTGCGCAAAATAGCACGAATATCCCAGCATAAATTAACAAAATCTCTACACTAAACATATCCGACAACGGACCAAATATTATCATTCCTAAAGGAAGCGCGCATGAATTCGCAATTTGTACAAGGCTGAACATCCGTCCGTGCATCGATGGTTCTACTTTCTCCTGCAATAACACAGTAACTGGTGTATTGAAGCACGGCATTGTTATACCAATTAAAAAATTAAATACTAAATACATAATAAATATCGGTGCTATTCCGAGTCCAATCATAAGCAGTCCATATAATGCACAAGCTAGCGCTGTTGTATACATACGATTACGAAAGCCACCCCACGCCGCAATCAATACGCCACCAGCTGCCGCACCCGCACTAAAGGTCATCTCACTAGCAGTAAGTCTCCACATTTCGGCCCCGAAAGAACGAGTTACCATTAAAGGTGTTAAAAAAGCAGCTGGACTTATTAAAATCATGACGATAATCAATAAAATGATTAGCCTTTTAATAAATACATTTTCTTTTAAATAAGAGAATCCTTCTTTAATTCCTTGTAGATTAGATTTTTGCTTATTCTCTGCATTCACATGTCCCTCTACTTGAATGATAAGCATAATACTAATTCCAATCATAGCCGTAATAACATCAATAAAAAATGTTGTTTCAATGCTGGCAATAGAAAGAATCGTCGCACTTGCTGCTGGAGAAAGAAACATAATTAAAGATGTAATACTGCTATTTATTCCATTTACTTTCATAAGATACTCTTTCGGAACGATTTGCGGAATTAATGCATTCACAGCTGGCGTTTGTACTCCTGTTCCAGCTGAACGAATGAGTAACACAATAAAAAGTAACCAAATACTTTTATATCCTGTTAAAAATAAAATTGCTAAAACTAACGTCGCAATCGCTATAATCCCGTCCGATAACATAATCATCTTTTTACGGTCATAACGATCAATCCAAACACCTGCAAACAAAGATATCGCAATTTGTGGTAGGAAACCGCAAACAGTTGAAATAGTCAACATCACTCCTGATGATGTTGTAAGGGGGATATACCATATAATCGCGTATTGCACGAGAGAGGAGCCGAACAACGAAATAGTTTGAGCGGTCAAAAATAATATAATTTTCGTTTTCCAATTGTTTTCACTCATATGTTTCACACCCCCTTAACTAATCCTGTCTCTATATGAAAGATGCTATCTGCCCAATCAAGATAAAAACTCGCTTCGTGAGATACGAGGATAATGCTGCCCTTAAACTTAATTAGCGCCTTTTGCAAAGCTTCCTTCGCTTCTGCATCTAAATGATTTGTCGGCTCATCTAAAATTAAGAAGTTACAAGGTGATAGTAATAATCCGCACAGTTTCACCTTCGATTGTTCCCCACCACTTAACGTACGAATTTCTTGCGAAACGTGCGTATCCTTCACACCACACGCAGCTAAATGATGGCGTATTTCCTTCATATTCAGTTTAGGAAACTGTTCTGAAATAATTTGAAGCGGCGTTAAAGAATCATTGCTCCAATTTAAATCTTGCTCATAATATCCAATCTTTAGTTGCTCTGAAAAGTGAAACTCTCCAGAAATACTAGCAATATTTCCAACGATTGTTTTTAATAAAGTAGATTTCCCTACTCCATTGAAACCTGTAATAACAAGTTTTTGCCCACCCATTACTGAAAAATTCAACTTTGGTAAGAGAGCGAAGTCGTAACCAACTTCAAGGTTATTTACTTCAAAAACTGTCTGAACTGAAATGGGAAGTTCCTGAAAATGAATAGACGGTTTATGAGTAAAACTTGGTGGCGCAATTCTTTCCATACGCTCCAATTGTTTTCGACGACCTTGCGCTATTTTTGAATTCACCCCAGCAATATTTCTACGAATATACTCTTCCGTTTTTTCAATTTTCTTTTGCTGTGCATAATATTGGCGAATATAATCTTTTCGTAAATGCTCCTTTTGTCTTATAAAATCTGAGTATTTACCGTAATACTTCTTAACTGTTCCGAACTCTACATCACATATGCAAGAAGTTACTTTTTCCAGAAAATCAAAATCATGTGACACGACAATAAACGCTCCTTCAAAATTCATTAAATAATTAGCAAGCCACTCCACATGCTCTTTATCAAGAAAATTCGTCGGTTCATCTAGTAATAAAATATTAGGCTCTTCTAATAAGAGCTTCGCTAAAATTACCTTTGCACGCTGCCCTCCGCTTAATTCACCAATAACACGATTCATCCCAATCGCATCAATACCTAAACCGGCTGCCACCTTATTCGTAATACTGTCTACTGAATAAAAATCACGAGCTTCAAGCTGCTCTTGCATTTCAGCTGCTTTTAGTAGTTGATTCTCATCTCCAGTCATCGCACTTTCTTCATATAACTTGTTCATTCTCTTTTCCATTTCATACAAATCATAAAAAGCTCTCTTTAAATATTGTGAAATGGTATAACCCTCATCAATTTCAGCGTATTGATCAAGATGCCCAACAATTCCCATATGCTCCCCTTTATGCAAATCAAAAGAAGCATTCTCGTATAATACTTTATCTATAAAACTATGTGATAAACTTTCAACTTTAAGTAAACTCATTTTTATTCCTCTTTTCCTGAAATTAAAAAAAGCAGAGAGATAGCGTCATTCGACACTAGCCCTCTGCTTCGTGGTTTTTCCTATACTACTCCAATTTACGGTAAAGACTCATCGGAATAATATAACAAAGGGCCATAGACAAAGCATTGTCTATGGCCCCTTAATCTATTTTATACACCAGCTGAAAAACCATAACGAAATAAGCATAGATAAACTATACTTTTTTAGAAAAGTTATTCAGCCGATGAATATAGGGGATTTATACCCCTTGATTAAGCTCCGTACAACGCTTCACCGTATACATTTGTGCGGAGCAAAGTTTTCTAATGAGTTTTACAAATTTTATATAAAGCATATTCTGCACCTTCCTTAATACTTAAAAGGGATTTTAGCATACGGTTTTATGAAGCGTCAACATTACTTCCGAATCTTTCAACTACTTGTTTTCAAAATATTGCTTCTGAAACATACACATTCTTATCGCATTATGATAGTTACCATCAACGAAAAACTCATCGATAAGCTCACCTTCTACCATAAATCCAACTTTTTTATAAACATGTACTGCCTTTTCATTTTCCTTATCCACCACTAAATAAAGCTTATGCATATTTAGTACGGAAAAAGCGTAATCCATCGCTAAACGCGTCGCATCCGCTGCATAACCATATCCTTGATAATTCGGATCAATAATAATTTGGAATTCTGTTCTACGATGAATATAATCGATTTCTACTAACTCAACTAACCCAACCATTTCATTGTCTTTCTCAACGATAAATCGGCGTTCGCTTTGATCATGTATATGTTTATCGTATAAGTCTTGCAGCTCCACAAATGCCTCATATGGCTCTTCAAACCAATACGACATAATATGCGCATTATTATTCAGTTCGTGTACGAACTTTAAATCTTCTCGTTCTAATGGACGTAACTTCAATTCCTGATTCATTCCTATAACCTCCAAGTAAAAGAAACCTCTTCACTTAATTTCTCAATTTTTTTCGATTTCAAACGCCCTAATTTCATTGTAAACTTTCAAGCAACTTGAAGGTCAAGATGTAAAAAAGTAGTGCAAACTTACGTCTACACTACTACTCTTTTCTCAAATCTCTCATATTCGATATGTATAAAGCAATAACTAAAACAAGAATTGCTCCTGCGTATAATAACGTCTCCATCGGTTCCTCATGAGACACAATAATCAATCGAATTAAGGCCGTAATTCCGATATAAATAAAATAACGTAACGGGAAATGATAATTCGATTTAAAATACTTAATAATTAATGCAATGAACTCGAAGTATAAGAAATAAACGATGATACTTTCAACCAATTTATAAGACGTATACTCTTTTGCCGAAAAAATATACTGCACAAATGTAATTGTCTCATTCACTAAGAAAATTGATAACACAATGGATAATATAATTAAAGCTATATTTAATATCCATTGCAAAACACTAGCTATAACATGATCGATATTAAATGACTTCATACTCTCTTTAGACTCCCCTTCGTATAAGTACTTATTTATTATAGCAAAATTACGATTGGAAAGAAGTTAAATCATATATTCGTCCTTTGTTGTTTCCAGTGTAGGGAAGATTTAGTGTGTGGAGAATTCTGTTTACAACCATACCCGACGAAACATGGAGAAACTCTTTCAAATTACCGTTCGTACATGTCTTACTAATGAGCAATGCATAATCTCGTATAGCATCCACATGTGCCACTTTTGAAAAATCTTTACAACTTGTACAACGCCAACCCTTCTTAACTTTAACCATTGGAATAACTAAGCATTTCTCACATTGTACTCCATTTAGCAACTCCTCTTTTTCTATTTTATATTGCTCAAGTATATTTTGTTGAAGTGGAGAATGCTCCGCTATCATTTGATGAATGAGCCTATCTACATTATCTATAACTTTTCTCTTATATTTACTTTCAAACCACTTTATTTTATGAGGTAAATTGGCACTATGAATAATTGTATGAAGAAGATTGTCATCTGAAGATTTTATAATGGTACGAGGCGAGCTAATAACAACGAGGGACTCAATTGGAAGACTAGAGGAAAATCCATGTGAGTTTAACCATTTCTTTAGTTGTATTTCTTGCCTTTTTATTTGTAAAACCGGATCTGGAAATCCCTCTGAATTTCCTTCTGTTATTCGGATAAGTTGATTAAACTTTGCATCAAACATTAATGTACCTGCTATATTTTTTATCTCAAGAAAAAGAAGAAACTTTGTGGAAAGGATAATAGTATCAATTTGAAAGTATTTATCATAATTACATAAGCGAACATCATGTAAGACACTATACTCTTTCTCAGAAATAAAACTAAGCGGATAATCAATCGCTTGCTCTCCTTTATACCCCGCCATGTGTTTTGCCAAGTTTTCTCCAATTAAATTTCGTTTCGGATGATGTACAGGTAACCTTCTAAGAAGTGCTTCTAACTGTCTTATATAAATCGGCATTTTTCTCTCTTTCACAATCACCTCAAACACCCCTTTACAAATATATCAACGATTTTTTCAATATATCTATCACAACTCACAATATATCAACGATTTTCTCAATATATCTATCACAACTCACAATATATCAACGATTTTTCCAGTATATCGATTGCTCGACAATATCTGACACTACCTCACTCCAATCACTCACAGCATATCCTAGAAAAACATCTTCAGCAAAAACTTAAAATCGCATTTCCTCATAAAAAAACATAACCCGCTCCTCCAGCAAAGGTATGGTTTTTAACCCTGTGATGCCACTCTATCTATAACCTTGCTGTGAATTCCACAAAATCCATTTGTACTTATACCAACTTTCACTTTTTTCACACTGAAACTATATCCGTTAAAATCTTTTCATAACGTTATTACTTCCGCATAGCTACAATTTATATAATAACGGTACAGTACAAATAACGTGCTGAATCACTAAGTATGGGGGAATAACGATGAACGAAGCGTTACTATTAGTAGACATACAAAATGATTACTTTGAAGGCGGCAATATGGAATTACATCAACCTGAAAAAGCCGCACAAAAAGCGAAAGAAGTTTTGAGAGCATTTCGTGAAAAACATAAAACAGTTATTCATGTACAACATATTGCGAACAATGAAGGAGCTACTTTCTTCTTACCCGATACAGTAGGTGTTCAAATTTATGATGATGTAAAACCGATTGCTAACGAAAGAGTCATTCAAAAACATCATCCTAACAGTTTTTTAAGAACAAATTTATTAGAAACATTACAGACAGAAAAAATAGATCAACTAGTCATTTGCGGTATGATGACTCATGTATGTATTGATGCAACAGTACGTGCTGCTAGTGATTTAGGATTTCAATGTATTGTAATTGAAGATGCTTGTACAACAAAAGATTTAGAATTCCAAGGAAATCTAATCTCCGCAGTACACGCTCATCAATCGTTCATGAGTGCATTAGAGTTTGGTGATATTTATGCAACAGTCATGTCAGCAAACTGTTTTATAAACAAAAGCAAATAAAGAATTACAGTTCCATATGAAAAAAAGAAAGGATAAGTATCTTATTCTTTCTTTTTTTCCATTGTCTTAATGACAGTATTTATACGATAATCACCATAATGTAAAACATCTGCAAGAGCCTCTTCTAATTGCTGATGCGAAGATGTGTGAAGAGTCATGATATAGCATCCATCGCCGCTTATACGATACATTTCAGTAATTACGTCCGTTTTTTCAAAAAAGTTTTGAATTTGATTATGATAGTGCGGTGCATGCAAAAATAGTGTAACAAAGGTCATAATAGAACCTTCTAGCTTCGCCCTATCGATATTTATCGTATATTTTTGAATGACACCTGCTTCTTCTAATTTATTAATTCGTTTCCCAACAGCCTGGCCAGTCAAATGTACTATCTCCCCAATTTCCTTCCAGTTCATTCTAGCGTTTTCTTGTAGTAATTGTATAATCTTAAAATCTGTTGAATCAAACATGGACATCCCCTTCCTATACGAAACGAATTCTATAAAATCTTCATTTCTCCTACAGTTTTTCTCAAAAGTTTTGCACTACAATCGATTAGCTCTATTAGCAATTACATTATTGTTAGTGGCTTTCCTTCTTCTTTACAATGTATTTTTTGGATTACTCGTAGCCACTACAGTAATCTAGCGATTTTTTATAAATATGAACAAATTTTAGGAATTAGTTTATCTTTTTTTAATGTTTTATTTAGAGGCAGTTTATAGTCGGGTATTAACATAAGAAACGTAGCAACTAAGTTCATATATGACGCACTGCTACTATAATCGCTAACCGTACTACTTGAAATCATAAAATAAGGAGACGATAAAACATGAACAAAAAAGCAAAAGCACTATCATCCGTATTGCTCGGATTCACATTAGCATTAACAGGGTGTGCTGGTACTAAAGCTGAAGAAAATCATGGGAAACAAAAACAAGAACAAGTTGCTAAAGAAACAAAAAAGGAAAATAAATTAACTAAAGGGCAAAAAATGACTAATATTCTTAGCGAGACAAATTGGCAAGGTACACGAGTGTATGACAAAGATAAGAATGACTTAACAAAAGAAAATGCAAACTTCATTGGTCTTGCAAAATATGATGCGAAGTCAGGCAGATATGAATTTTTTGATGCTAAAACAGGTGCAAGTCGTGGCGATAAAGGAACTTTCTTTGTCACAAATGATGGGAAGAAGAGAATATTAATTTCAGAATCAATGAAGTATCAAGCTGTCGTTGACATGACAAAACTAAATAAAAATGTATTTACTTATAAACGAATGGGGAAAGACGCTAACGGTAAAGATGTAGAAGTTTTCGTTGAACATGTCCCATATAAAGAAAAAGAACTTTCTTTCACTGATCCGGACAAGCAGCTGAACACGACTACAGGCGATATTGTTAAAAACGTTGATGGAGATAAAATTTTAGGCGGTACCCTTTGGCACGGAACAAAGGTATTAGACGAAGCTGGTAACGATGTAACACAGTTTAATTCGAATTTTATAAGTTTAGCAAAATTTGATGACAAATCTAATAAATATGAGTTCTTCAATAGCGAAACAGGTCAAAGCCGCGGTGATTATGGCTACTTCGATGTTGTACACGAAAATAAAATAAGAGCCCATGTTTCCATTGGAAATAATAAATACGGTGCTGCTCTTGAGCTTACTGAACTAGATAAGAATAAATTTACGTATAAAAGAACTGGTAAAGACCAAGCTGGTAAGGATATAACTATATTCGTTGAACATGAACCTTATAAAGGTGATATGAAACCACAATTTAGTTTTTAAAAACGTTTGATTAAAGATCCTGTACTGAGTTGCAGGATCTTTCTTAAGACAAAATCATTTACGATTCTCTTGAAAGAAATCTTCTCATATCCACCCACAACTCTTCAGCTTAATTGTTGAATATAACAACTTTAAAAAGCCTTACTACACATAAATTGTAGTAAGGCTCTGACTATTTAAGATAAACATTAAACGACTTCATTATCTCTATACAAATAAAGTTTAGCAAATAATGTTACTATCTCCTCCAAAGAAAAGAAACCTTATTTCAACTTTCCTATTGATAAGTTAACACGATAGTTCCCATATTTTAATAGTCGTCCTAGAAAGTTATCTAAGTCTTCGTTGGAAGCAAAATGTGTTTTTAATAAATAACACCCCTCACCACTTATACGGTGTACTTCAGAAATCCCTTCTTCTCCTTGAAAGAAATTCATAAACTCTTGGTGATTAGCTGTTGTTACGAACAAAGTAACAAATGCAGTCACTACTTGTCCTAATTTGATTCGGTTTATTGCAATTGTATACTGTTCAATAATCCCTAAATCCTCTAATCTTCGAATTCGATTTCCTACAGCTTGCCCCGTCATATGTATTTTTTGTCCAAGTTCTTTCCATTGTATTCTTGAGTTTTCTCCTAATAATTTCAGTATCTCAAAATCTGTTTGATCAATGATATAAACCAATCCTTTCACCGTGAAAGTAAAAAGCCCGAAAGTGTTTCGCCAACTTATTCTGCTTATCGATACAATTCACTATACTTAGTTTATCCTCTTACATCACATTATTTATCAGCTATATTTACTTATAACACAGAGGACACAACAAAAAAATACATCTAGATTTAAAGGAGGTTACAAATATGTTATTACAAGAAATTCTATCGTTCAATGAACATTTTGTAGAAAATAAGGAATACGCTCCTCGTGAAGCGACAAAAATGCCTAAAAAACGTATGGTTGTTGTTTCTTGCATGGATGCTCGTTTAATTGAGCTACTTCCAAAAGCTTTAGATATACACGATGGTGATGCAAAAGTTATCAGAAATGCAGGTGGTAAAATTGCTTCTGCTTTCGATAGTGTTATGCAAAGTGTTGTAGCGTCAGTATACGATTTAAATGCAGATGAAATCTTCCTTATTGGACACCATAGATGTGGCGCGAGCCAAACGAATCCAAAAGGAACACTTCAAAAAATATTAGATCGCGGAGTAGCTTCATCAGAAATTTTATCAGCGATTGAATATGCTGGTATTGACCTTGAAAAATGGTTATTCGGATTCGATGATGTTTGCGACTCAACGCAAGCTAATGTTGATTTAGTAAGAAATCATCCACTTATCCCAAAAGATGTTCCTGTACATGGTTTAGTTATTGACCCTCACACAGGTAAATTAGATGTAGTGGTTGATGGATATAAAGCGTTAAATAGTAAAACAAAATAATAATTATCACGTATATGAAGGGAAGTTATGAGATATGAAAAAACAAGTATTAGATATGAATAGACAAGAAGCTACGCAAAAAATTTTAGCGGCAAAAATTAAAAAAGGGTTAACTTGGGAAGAAATTGCAAAAGTAAGTGAACACTCTGAGACTTGGGTTGTAACAGCGTTATTAGGACAAGCTACAATGACACGTCCAGAAGCAGAAGAAATTGGTAAACTATTAGAATTAGATGAAGAAGTAGTTCAAGCATTAACAGTAGTTCCACTTCGCGGCCAAGTAATGGAAATGCCTCCTACGGACCCGATTGCATATCGTTTATATGAAATGATGTTACAATATGCACCAACTATTAGAGAATTAATCTTAGAAAAATCCGGCGAAGGTGTAATGAGTGCAATTAACTTCAACTTGGGTGTGGATACACAAGAAGATCCAAAAGGTGGCGATCCTCGCATCGTAATTACACTTAACGGTAAATTCTTACCATTTCGTGCATGGTAATTAATTAAAAATCTATCTATATCATTAAATTAATTTTATAGATTTACAAAATCCATCCTTTTTAATCTAACTGTGTAGAAAGGATGGATTTTTAATATGAGATTCTTTTTCGGCAAAGGAGAATAATATGAATAAAGAATACTTTGATACGAGCTTTAATATTCTACAATGGTTTGTGTTTCTATTAGCAAATGCAATTGCATTACCTATAATTATTGGTGGCATATTCCATTTACCAATAGAGGATGTCTCAACATTAATGCAGCAAACTTTTTTAGTGGTAGGAATAAGTTCATTTATACAAGTATGGTTTGGGCATCGCTATCCCATCGCGGATGGGCCAGCCGGTTCATGGGTAAGTATATTTGTCATATCGGGACAAATCGCTATGCATCAGGGACAAAGTGCAAAAGACGTGTTGCAACTTTTAGAAGGCGGGTTAATTATTGCAGGTATATTACTCTTCATACTTGGTATAACAGGGCTTGTACATCGAATCTTACGTTTATTTACCCCTTTAGTTACAGGAACTTTTCTTTTAATCTTAGCACTTCAGCTTAGTGGTGTGTTAGTAAAAGGAATGATAGGATTACAAGGATCTGCAACCCATCCTGACTATACAACAGCTACTATTGCTCTCTTTGTTTTTGCCCTTATTACTTTCTTATCAATTAAAGGGAAAGGATGGATGAAAAGTTACGCTGTATTACTTGGAATTTCATGCGGTTGGCTTTTGTATGCAGTATTAGGAAAATCATCTCATATGCCTTCGCACACAACACTAGTTAAGTTACCAGAGATATTTGCTTGGGGCACACCTAGATTCGATATTGGAATGACTCTAACTGCAACTTTATTTACATTTCTTTTAGTTGCAAATACAATCGCTGCTATTTCGGCTGTAAAACAAGTGGCTCCATTATCTAAAGAAAATGAAAAGCAAACACTGAACCGTGGTGTATGGATCGGAGGTATATCACATATTATCTCGTCGTTGTTCTCTACAATTGGAATTGTACCATTACCTGCATCAGCAGGATTTATCCAACTAACAGGACAAAGAAAAGTGAAGTCGTTCCTTATAGCAAGTCTTATATTAGCAGGAATTTCTTTTATTCCCTCAATTGTAAACTTTATATCCTTGCTACCAGGACCTATTGCTAATGCTGCACTTTTAGCAACATTTGTCCAAGTAATAGGCATTTCATTTCAATCCATCTTACGTGAAGCAGTAAATCAACGCCGATTAACTATATTAGGAATTTCATTATTAATCGGTTTAGGAATATTGTTTCTTCCAGAAAGTGCATTTAGCGGAATTCCTTCTTCCTTACAATATGTTTTAAGTAATGGCTTACTTGTGGGTACCATGCTTGTCATTCTATTAGAACAATTTTGGAAAGAGTAAAAAGCGCCCTACTTATAGGGCGCTTTTTTTATACTTAATGACTAATACTAGCTGTTGGGTATAATGTTGTTCCTCCAATTGAAACTTTTATTTCATTTGTTAATGGAACGTTTTGTTCATTAATAATTGTTCTCCACCATTCCCATGCAAGACCTGTACATTCTCTTGCTACAATTTTTATATTTTTTGAATTCGGCGGAAGAGGGATAACTGTAGAGTAATGAGCCGTTTTGTCTTTTCCACTACCATCCCACGTTTTATGTGTTAGTACTTCGTTACCCTTTTGATCAAATGTGAATTCATCCCAAGATACATCAAATTGAGCAACGTAAGCACCGTAATGATCAAGTGTCATTTTAGCACTTGAATATTCTGTAGTTGTCGTCTCAATATAATCTGTATTGTTATGAACAGCAGCAGTTGCATTATCTTTTAAGAAAGTACTTGTATATGAAATTGGGTATGCTGGATTTTTAAGACTTAATTCAGCATTATCTTTAATAATATTTCGGATTTCATTGAAATCTTTAGTAACAACCTTGTTATGCTCTTTCGCATCTCCGCCTAATACTACAGCAGTAAAGGTACTTTCTTCAAAAATATCTTTATACTGTCCACTTGTTTCAACGCTGTTATTCTTAAGTAAGGCTTTAAAAGCAGCTTGTACATCTTTGCTCTTAGATGTTGTTTCTAATTTTACATAAATCGTTCTACCATAAGCTACATTTGAAACCATAACAGGTGGAGCCGAATTACTTACGCCTTTTCGAGTTAACTCGTCAAAAGTAACGCTATTATCAAAAAGGTCGGATGGATTGTTAGGTAGTTCAGCACTTACCGTATAAAATATTTGCTTATACGCCGCTACCATCACTTTTTTCTCTCCATTTGCAACCGCATTAAAATCAATGTTTAGACTGTTATCAAGATGTTTAGCGTTAACATTAAGAGCGCTTGCGATTTGTGATTTACTATAAACCATAGATTCCGTATACTGCATTCTTGCAGGTAACGTATGTGTTGTAGAATACTTTTCATTCCAAGTAGATACTAAATCGTCTACTGCTCCAGCTACATTACCATATGTCGGATTTTGGACAGTGATTGTATTTTCTTTTCTCATGCCCGGTAAGTCTATACTAATATTCAAAGGCTTTCTCTTAGCCACTAATAAACTTGGTTGATTGTCTGCAAAAGCTTTATTTGCAAGTTGTACAGCTCCTGGATACGTGCGATTCACTACAGAATCAATAATTGAAATATCGACTGGTGACGTTGTAAGTGATTTTTTCTCGCGTTCCACTACTACAAATTTACCATTTGAATTAATACTTTCTTTCGGAACAAAACTTTCTACTTTATCACCATTTACAGCTAAAACCTCTTGATTATTATATTTAAGATTTGCTATACCAGTATTAATGCCACTAGCATTTTTGGTTACATCAGTTACATTACTTGCTTGTGTTTCTGCGAAGGAAATAGATGAATAATTAATAGTGCATAGACTAACTAATAAACATGTAAGGAACTTTCTTCTTTTAGTGTTTTTCTTAATATTCAGAAAAATCACCCCGTTCTTTTTTTAGTAAAATATGATAATGATTGATAAATGATAGCTAACTAATAAACTTACATAAATGCTTTTAAAAGTTCTTGAATTAACGGGATTACGCCACCTACAAATTTTAAAACTGCCATTGCGATTTCCATATTATTTCCTCCTTTTTATTGCTACGAAAATGTGATTTATCTTTATGCCCTCATTATAGTGACCCCTTACACTTTTATCAATACACTCTGATATGCAATATTACATATACAAAAAACAAGCTGAATTCTTTTAAAAAATTATACAGAGATATTTTTTCGTTTGGTACATACTTGAAAAGGTGAAGCATTCTTTTGCATTTTATGAGTAATCACATAAAAAAAGCTGCTGCCTATAAAATATAGACAGCAACTTCAACTAGAGTGTCTTGCATAATCTACGCAAGACATTTTATAACTAATAAACTGCGATCGGCCCATAAGGACCATTAATAATCTCTATTTTTGTTTCAAAAATATCTGTCAAAAGTGTTGGGTCCATAACTTCTTCTACTGTTCCAAAAGCAGCAATTTGTCCATCTTTCATAGCACAAATTTTATCCGAATATTTAGCTGCAAAATTTATGTCATGCATGACAGTCAAAATTGTTCGTCCAAATTCATTAGCTGCACGTCTCAAATGCTCCATCATTTGAACAGAACGAGCAACATCAAGGTTGTTCAAAGGTTCGTCCAAAAGTACATATTCCGTCTCTTGGCACAATACCATCGCTACATATGCCCTTTGTCTTTGACCACCAGAAAGCTCATCTAAATATCTATTCTCTAAACTAGTTAAATCTAAGAAATCGATATATTTAGAGATGATAGCCTCATCTTCTTTAGTCAATCTTCCCTTTGAATAAGGAAAGCGCCCAAATCCAACTAGTTGTCTCACAGTAAGCCTAGTTACAAAATGATTTTCTTGTCGCAATATAGTCAAAACTTTTGCTAAGTCTTTTGATTTGGATTCAGAAACATCCATATTTGCTACCTGAATTTGACCTTCATCCATATCTAAAAGTCTGCCAATCATCAAAAGTGTCGTTGACTTTCCAGCGCCATTTGGTCCAATTAAAGAAGTAAAGCCTGCTTTTGGTATTTCAATATCCAAAGGTCCTATTTTTACCTTATCAGTATAGAACTTTTTAACATTATCAATTTTTATCATAAAGCCCTCTTCCTTAAAACTATAGTTAAGAATATGATTCCACCGAATAATTCAATAATAACTGAAACTACACCTTGAGCATGGAATACATGATACATTAAAAAGTATGCGCTCGTCATTATTAAAAATCCTATAGCAAAAGCCATCGGAAAAATATATCTATGATCATAAGTTGACGCTGCCTGATAACTCAAAGTTGCCACTAAAAAGCCGTAGAAAGTAAGTGGCCCAATTAGAGCTGTTGAAATGGACATTAAAATAGCTACTAATACAAGCGTATAAATTACACTAGGTTGGTATTTAACTCCAAAAGAAGTAGCAACATCTTTTCCTAGTGACAAAACATTCAAATTCTTAGAATGAGCAAAAATTAATACCGCTACAATTATGATCATAGGAATTACAATAGGAAAATATGCAGGATCTGCATGATTAACAGAACCAAATAATCTTGCTTGTAAAATATCAAATTCTGAAGGCGCAAGTAGTTTTCTCATGAAAGTTGACACAGAATTTAGCCCGGTACCAATAATAATTCCAACTAAAAGCATAAGTTGTAAATTCCCGTATTTACCGGAAAGTAACCATCCATAAAGTATCAAACTCATGAAGACCATAACAACAACTTGGAATAAAAATGATCCAATTCCATTAAAATTTATTAACGCACTTGCACCAAAGAAGAATACTGTACTCGTTTGAATTGCTGAATAAAGTGATTCGAAACCTAAAAGTGAAGGAGTAATAATTTTATTATTCGTAATAGATTGGAAAGCAACTGTCGACAAGCTATGGCAAACCGCAGCAATAATCATTGCAACAATAGCTACTATCCTTCTCTTAACGACTGGGATAAAAGAAGGTGAATCTATCGGAACTGGATTGTTATAAACTAAAAGTCCATATGAAGAAAGAAGACCTAAAGCAATCAATGTTATCAGTAAAATCCAATAACGTCTTGCTTCCTTCTTAGACCGAAAAGCGCTAGCTGATCTACTTTCATTATGAAGGCTAGAATCGATTTCGACATTTTCTTTTTTTCTATATTCTAATGTGATCATCGTAGCCTCCTTGGTTTTCTTTGTCTCAATAAAATAGTAATAAACACGACTGCTCCCACTGTTGCAAGTATTAAAGAAACAGGTAATTCAAAAGGCTGTATAATTGTTCGAGAAATGATGTCACAGGCAGTTATTGATCCCATTCCGATCACACAAACCCAAGGTAAATTACTCCTAAGATCATCACCTCTAAACATTGAAACGATATTTGGCACAATTAATCCTAAGAAAGGTAAGTGTCCGATAACAGCTGCAACAATTCCAACTGCAACAGAGATAAGAGCAGTCCCAAAAAGAACAATTCTATTGTAATTAACTCCAAGACTTGTTGCGACATCTTCTCCTAGTCCAGCTAAAGTCAATCTATTAGCATACATAAAAATAAGAAAAGTAATGATAACAATCAGCCATAAATATTCATATCTTCCCACCTGAATGTTAGCAAATGAACCTACAAACCAAGTTTCAATACTTTGCGTCTTTTGAAAAAGGAGTCCTAAAAAAGTAGACACTGCAGAAATTACTGCTCCAAGCATCAATCCAATAATCGGAACAATTAAAGACGAACGAAGCTTAACTCTTCTTAAAAATAGAAAGAAAATCATAGTTCCTATAAAAGAAAAAATGATTGCACCAGTCATTCTTTGAACTAAAGTCGGGGCAGGAAATAATAAATACACAAAAAGCAGGCCTAAGCCTGACCATTCAATAGTCCCCGTTGTAGTAGGTTCAACAAAGCGATTCTGTGTAATGAGTTGCATTACGAGCCCTGCCATCGCCATCGCAGCTCCAGTAAGCATTAATGCAGCTGTTCTCGGAACACGAGTTATGAAAAACATCTCTGTCCCGTCCTCTTGTCCACGTATATCATAAACTCCAGTAAACAGTGATATAATCCCTAAAATTATAACAACTATAACTGCTATTATAAAAGGTTTTGTCCATATTTTATTTTGATTATAAAACTGGGGTTGAGAAATATTCTCAACCCTAGAAATCATATTTTTTGACACTGTTTCGTACCCCTTTACACTACTTAGCTAAAGTTTTTGCCATATTTCCAAATAACTCTATATAAGTTTGAATTGATTCATTTGTGTAAGTATCTTCTGGTGCATAAATAACTTGTTTTTTAGAAACAGCAGTTGTGTTTTGAAGAGCAGGTGATTTAGAAATAACATCCTTAGCAGGTGTTGACTTAGCTGCATCAGATGTTGCAGCATCACGATCTAATACGAAAATCCAATCAGGATTTGTTTGTGCAATAGCTTCAACAGAAACGTCATCACCTTTATGACCTGCAGTAGAATTTGAAACTTCTAACGCTGGAGTCCAACCGAAAATTTCATACATTGGTCCCCAAACACGACCAGAATGTGGAGCAGCAAAACCAATATTACCACCAGTAACGATAACACTCATAACTTTATCTTTTCCGTTATAAGCAGATTTTGCTTTTTCAATAGATTTATCAAAATCAGCTACTAATTGTTTAGCTTCTTTATCTTTATTAAAGATTTTTCCTAAAGTAACTGTAGAATCTTTAAGTCCTTTTACTAAGTTTTCGCCAGGCTTA
This sequence comes from Bacillus sp. 196mf, assembly GCF_003217275.1. Taxonomy (NCBI): domain Bacteria; kingdom Bacillati; phylum Bacillota; class Bacilli; order Caryophanales; family Bacillaceae; genus Bacillus; species Bacillus sp. 196mf. Next base: position 273,187 of record NZ_QJTG01000003.1, on the reverse strand, counting down.
GTAGCTTTCTCAGAGACATCAAAATTAAGATCAATAACTGCTGCATTTGGTACTAATTTTTTGATTTCTTCGTAATGGTCAGCAAATCTTTGACCAACGATTACAAGGTCAGGGTTTGCCGCTGCAATAATTTCAAGATTTGGTTCACGGTGATTCCCAATATTTTGAACTTTTTCATCCTTTTTATATGCTGAATCAGCAGGCATGATATCCTTTGGAGCAGCCGCTAATTTAATTCCCCAATCAGATAAAGTTTCAAAAGTTCTGTTATCCAAAGCAACTACATTCTTTGGGTTTACAGGGACTTTAACAGTTCCATGAGCATCAGTGATTTCAACCGTTTTTGGCTTATCACTACCATTATCTTTATTATTAGCCTTCGAAGTTTCTTTACTTGAATCTGAGCAAGCTACTAACATTAAAGTGAAAACTGCTAGAATACTCACTAATTTTAAAAGCATAGATTTTTTCATATGTATACTCCTTATAGTGTGATTTATTTCGAAAATGATGACATCCATAGATTGAATTAGAAGGTAACTTTTATTCAATCGAATCGCTATTGATAATCATTTTCATTTGAACATCCTGTTAATTAGTATAGTCATTAATTCTGTGAAAATCTTGTGAATGGTGTGAATTCATAAAATCAGGCAAACAAAGTAATATATGAAGTCGGGCGTGTTGATAAACCTTTATTCTTCAGAGCGTGTCGATTTTTTTCGAGTAGACACTTTCATTAGATCCGGTCTCAACTAATGCGCGCTAGAATTGTCCCCTACACAATACCCAAAAGATGAGCACCTTATAAACCATAATTTCCCCTGCAAAAAATGCTCATTAATAGCTAATGTTTTCATAATCCATTACCTGATAGAAATATTTTTTACATTTTTTTACATCTTTTAATACTTCTCAGAAACTATTTGATTATCACATTTAATAAAAAAACGAGTAAAACTGAATGAAATAGTTTTACTCATTTTTTTATTATCTTATTTTTATCAGTCAATCATTGAATAGCCTCTGCCATGTATCGTTTGAATATATCTGTCTTTCTTCTCGCACTTTAACTTTTTTCTTACATACCCAATATATAAGTCTACTACATTTGGATTTACTACTACGTTATATCCCCATACTTGATTCAAAAGCATTTCACGGCTCAATATTGTGTTTTTGTTTTTGATTAAAAATACAAGCAAATCATACTCGCGCTTAGTAAGGGGGAGGTTCTCGCCACCTTTTTTCACAATATTGCTAGATGCATCAACAAAGAGATCTTTAAACTGAAAAAATTTCATCTCATTTTGCTGGATATAGTCACTTCTCCTTAAAATTGCTTGAACCCTTGCTACTAATTCTTCTTTCACAAATGGTTTTCTTATATAATCATCTGCTCCTGCTTGTAGCCCTGCTATGCAATCCTTACTAGAAATATTGTCGGTCACAATAATTATCGGTGTGGTTTTAACAAGTCGTATTTGTCTGCAAATTTCTGGTCCCGATATACTTAATGAGTCCCAATCCAATATGATAATATCCCAATCTTGTTCATATATTATATTTAAACCTTGGTTTTCATTGTGAAGTTTTAAAATGAAATAGCCTTCTTGCGTTAGACCGCTTACAATTTTCTTTGCTGAAGACCGTTCATTTTTAATCACCAACACCTGCTTCACCGATGGTTCACCTCTACTTCAATATAACTTATTTAGATAAAAAATTATCCTGAAAAAACAATTTAAGATTTATAAATTAAAAATCCCTAAATAATCCATTAAAACAGCTTATTAGGAGAACTCTATATAATCTTACAATAGGTATGGTTAAAAACACAAAACATATGAAGATTCGAATAAAACGAATTTATAATTAAATGAGCGGAGATGTTCATCCCCCACTGAATATCAGTCCTCACCAATCGAGCTTTGACTGGATAAAATTGTGATATTTAAGGGATAACACACAAGGTACATTGAGGATGCAATTGAAAGAACCAAGAAATTAGATACATTCTATTTTTAGAACCATAACTTTTCCATAAACAAAAAAACCATAACCTCGCCAATATGGCAAAGTTATGGTTCATATCATACAAAATAAAAAAACCACCAAATATGTATTGGTGGAGACGGTGGGAGTCGAACCCACGTCCAAAAATATCGGCACTTAAGCTTCTACGAGTGTAGTCGATATATTAGCATTTCGCGAACTCTTCGGCCTATCGACAGGCTTCCAAGTTGCTAGTCTGGTTGTTCTCTTCCTTTGTCCTCAGACGGCGAACTCCGGCGTAGTCCACTTAGTTTGAGTCCCTTACCCTACCACATGGACGATGGAGGGAGGAACCTTTAGTGCAATTAAGCAGCTAAAGAAAGATTGTTTTGTTTGCCAATTATAGGCTTTGACGTTTTAACGAGGCCGATCCCCTCGACTCGCAACCTAAGCTCGAACTATCCCTGTCGAATCCGTAACGTCCCCATGATAAAAATGGAGCATACGAAGAAAATATCGTGATAGCTACTAAGAGCTGTTTTTCAATGTGCAACAACCTTACATAAGTTATTATATCATACGCGCGCCGTTTTACAAATGTAAATATCTGTATTACATCTTTTGGCGATCACGGAACACGCGTGCAATTTCACGTTTCGCTTCTTTCTCTTTTAAATCGTGACGTTTATCGTATTGTTTCTTACCTTTTGCTAAACCAAGTGCCATTTTTGCAAATCCATTTTTCAAATAGATTCTAAGTGGAACTAATGCGTAACCTGTTTCTTTTGCAGCGCCCGCTAGCTTATCAATTTCTTTTTTATGAAGAAGTAACTTTCTCGTACGAAGTGGATCATGGTTGAAACGATTCCCTTGTTCGTATGTATTAATGTGCATATTATGAACCCATACTTCACCATTATGTACACGTGCAAACGCATCTTTCAAGTTCACGCGACCAGCGCGAATCGACTTAATTTCCGTTCCTTGAAGGACAAGCCCTGCTTCGTATGTTTCTTCGATGAAATAATCATGAAACGCTTTTTTATTTTGTGCAATAACCTTACCTGTACCTTTTGGCATATAACGTCCCTCCTCTATTTTTACTATTGTAACAAATGTTAATAAAAAGCGAAAGTGGCTCGCTCTCAAGCCACCAATAAAAAAAGAAAAAGCCCCGCTTTTCATCAAAGCGAAGCCACTCTTTTCTTACTTACGCTTTTTCTTTTTCTTCTTGAATCCTGGTACGTTTTCGAAAAATCCTTTTTTCTTCTTGCCGTTACCATCTTTTTTCCCTGGCTGACTACCGGACGTAGATGCTGTTGCTGATGCTGATCCTCTTCCTGTACTTTTACCTTTGCCACCACGGTCAAATTTTCTACCTGTGCCACGTTCACCGCCACGCTCATTACTGCGCTCGCTACGTCCACCACGTTTCTTTCTGCCTGTTCTTGGCTGCTCGATAACGACTGGACGATCTTTGAACTTACGGCGAGGTGTGCCTTTCATACCAACGATTTCAAAGTCGATTGCACGCTCGTCTTTATTTACGTTAATAACGCGAATTGTAATTTCGTCACCGATGCGGAATACGTTTCCTGTACGCTCTCCGATCATAGCGAAATGCTGCTCGTCATAACGGTAGTAATCATCCGTTAAATAACTAACGTGTACAAGACCTTCGATTGTATTTGGAAGCTCTACGAATAAACCGAAGTTTGTTACAGAGCTAATCATACCGTCATACTCTTCACCGATCTTATCAACCATATACTCTGCTTTTTTCATCTCATCTGTTTCACGCTCTGCTTCAACAGCACGGCGTTCCATATTAGAAGAGTGCTCTGCAATCTCAGGTAATTTTTCACGCCATTTTGCTTGCGTTTCATTGTCGACTTTACCATTAATAATGTATTCACGAATTAATCTATGAACAATTGTATCTGGGTAACGACGAATTGGTGATGTGAAATGTGTGTAGAACTCAGTTGATAAACCGAAATGTCCTAAACTATCCGCATCGTAACGAGCTTGCTTCATAGAACGAAGCATAACTGTTGAAATAACTACTTCTTCTGGCTGTCCTTGAACCATTTCAAGAATTTGTTGCAGCGCACGAGGGTGCACTTCATTCGCACGTCCTTTTACCGCATATCCGAAGTTCGTTACAAACTCGAAGAAACGCTCAAGCTTATCTTCTTTCGGATCTTCATGGACACGGTACATAAACGGTACGTTCATCCAGTGGAAGTGCTCTGCTACTGTTTCATTCGCAACAAGCATAAATTCTTCAATTAACTTCTCTGATACAGAGCGATCGCGCATAACAACATCAGTCGGTTTTCCTTCTTCATCTACTAATACTTTCGCTTCTTTAAAGTCAAAGTCAATTGCACCACGGCGCATACGTTTTTCACGTAGAATTTGTGCCAATTGCCCCATCTCTTTAAACATCGGTACTAATGGCTCATAACGCTTAATTAGCTCTTCGTCCTCATCTTCTAAAATGCTTCTTACGTCAGCATACGTCATACGCTCTGTCGTTTTAATCACACTTTGGAAAATCTCGTGTTTAACAACATCACCTAAGTTGTTGATTTCCATTTCACAAGATAATGTCAGACGGTCTACTTTCGGATTTAATGAGCAAATACCGTTAGATAGACGATGTGGAATCATTGGAATTACACGGTCAACAAGATACACACTTGTCGCTCTTTCCGCTGCTTCTACATCAATTGGAGAACCTTCTTGAACGTAATGACTTACATCCGCAATGTGAACGCCTAGCTTGTAATTGCCGTTCTCAAGCTTCGTTACTGTAACAGCGTCATCTAAATCTTTCGCATCTGCACCATCAATCGTTACGATCATTTGATCACGTAAATCACGGCGATCTTTTAAATCTTCTTCTGAAATCGTTTCTGGTACACTGTTTGCATGCTCCATCACTTCTTCAGGGAATGCTAAAGGTAAATGATGTTTATGAATGACAGATAAAATATCTACTCCTGGATCATTTTTATGACCTAGAATTTGAATAACTTCACCTTCTGCACTTAAACGGTTTTCTGGGTAGCTCGTAATTTTCACAACTACCTTATGACCTTCTACAGCACCCATTGATGCACTTTTCAAGATAAAGATATCACTCGTCCAGCGCTTATTGTCAGGTATAACAAAGCCAAAGTTTTTCGATTCTGTATATGTACCAACAAGTTCTTTCGTTCCACGCTCTAAAATGCGTACAATTGAACCTTCTTGACGTGAACCGCTCGATTGAGAACTAAGTCGTGCTAATACTGTATCGCCATGAAGTGCACCGTTTAATTCTGTAGGAGGGATGAAAAGATCATCGTCTCCCGTTTTCTTCTCGTCTGGTACAACGAATGCAAAGCCACGTGCATGTCCAATTAACTTACCTCTTACTAAATTCATCTTTTCAGGAAGACCGTAACGGTTGCTACGTGTACGAATAACAAGTCCCTTCTCTTCCATCATTACAAGTGCCTTTACAAAGTCTTTAAAGCCCTCAGAACCTTCAATTCCAAATGCCTCTTCTAACTCTTGTATCGTTAGCGGTTTATACGCTTCTTCTCTCATAAATAATAACAACTTATCAATATGTTCTTGTATGATTTCTTCCAAGCAAAAATACCTCCTTTAAAACCTTATATTATTTAGTGTATCCGAAAGATAGGGGATGTATAAAGTGAAACTTTAATCAGTGGGGGTTTGTTCATCCCCCCACTGATTATTAGTTGAACCAATCGGGCCTTTACGGGCAGTTGATCCCTACCTAGCTTCTTTGCTTTCGCTGAATTTTAAGGTGGGAGGCTTACTGCCCGTTAATGCGGGATAAAGTGAAACTTCAATACTCCCCTTATGATTTTTACAGTTTTCACAAAAAGTTCCTTATGAAAAAAAGAGGCAACTAGATCTTACCAATCTAGTTGCTCCAAGAAGTTATATACATCCTCATGTAGCTCGTCACGTTGTTTATCAAGTGTAATGACATGCGTAGAGTCTTCATACCATTTAATGTCTTTTAACGTAGATTCTACACCGTTATAAATAATGTTAGCACTATCTGTATTAATCATTTCGTCATGACGTGCTTGTACAACAAATGTTGGTGCATAAATCATATCCACATTGTTACGTACGTCAGCAATTAATTGTTGTAATGCTTTTAATGTATTCATCGGTGTCTTTTGGAATTCCAACATTTCTTGTTCAATTTGTTCTGGTGATTTTTGCTCACGTTTTTTATATTCGCGGGCATATGCCAATATACCTTGGTACATCGTTTCTTCGCTCTTAATATACATCGGTGCACACATTGGTACTACACCTAAAACCGGTACTGTATAACCTAATTTTAAAGAAAATACGCCGCCAAGTGACAATCCAACAACAGCAATTTTCTCAAAACCTTTATCTTTTAAAAGCTGATATGCCTCCGTTACATCTTGCCACCAATCTGTAGGGCCTGTATGAACAAGCTCTTCTGGTGGTACACCGTGCCCTTTATAAATTGGCGCATGACAAGTATAGCCTTTCTTTTCTAAGAAACGCCCTAACATACGTACATCAGCTGAGTTCCCTGTGAATCCATGTAGTAATAAAACAGCGCGGTCTCCACCCTCAAATGTAAATGGTTTCGGAGATGCTAATTTCATCATGTACTTCTCCTCTTTCTCTTCTGTAATCTAGTCGTATTCTTTCTATATCTAGTGTACCATATTTGTATTTCTATAATCTAATTAGAAACATCTTTCAAATGGCAAAACAAAAAAGAAGAACCATTAGTACATCTTACTAACGCTTCTTCTTTCAATTCTATAAGTTTAAGTACGTAACAGCAATTGTTAATACAAAGAACAATACAGCTAAAACAATTGTAATACGGTTTAATACTGCTTCAATTCCACGTGCTTTTTGCTTACCAAATAATTGCTCTGCACCGCCTGAAATTGCACCTGAAAGGCCTGAGCTATTACTAGACTGCATAAGTACCATAACAATCATTAAAATCGATACAGTAATAAGTAAAACGGATAATAACGTATGCACTTGGCGTACCTCCTACAAAGATTCAGTTATTGTAACTGTAGCATAAATCCTATAGAAAAGCGAGAGCTATAGAGTTGCCCTCGCTTTTCTTCTATTACATAAACATCATTGCAAATAACGGTCCAAGTAAACATGTCAAAATTGCTGTTAATGTCATTGTTACCGATCCAATAACACCTTCATGTTCGTTATTTTTCATCGCTCTCATAACACCCATAATATGAGAAGCACATCCAAATCCGATACCTTTACCAACTGAGTTTGTAACACGGCTCCATTTCAACAAGAGAGGTCCTGTAATTGTTCCAGTAATACCTGCGATAACAACGAAAGCTGCTGTTAAGGAAGGTACACCACCAACTTGTTCAGAAACGCTCATCGCAACTGGCATTGTCACCGATTTTGGTAAAGACGATAAGATTAAGCTTTTATCTGTTCCCATAAGTGAAGCAATGGCAAAATCACTAGCGATTGCAACTGTTGTACCTACTAATACCCCACCAGCAATCGGTACAACATATTTTTGCAGAACATGACGTTGTTTATAAAGAGGAATTGCAAATGCTACAACACCGGGTCCAAGTAGCTTTGCAATCCAGCCACCACCACTTTCCATATAATGTTGATATGGTATATCAAGCACGATAAATAGGAAAGCCATTAATCCTGTTGCTACAAGCATTGGAATGGTGAATGGTGTTGGAAATAATTTATAGATTTTTTTAGATAATTGATATAATAGCACCGTAAAAAGAACCCAACCGATTCCGATTAATATTTGGCTCATCGCGACTCTCTTTCCTTCCTATTCGCAAGATATTGTCCTGTATGTCCTGCGACAATAATAATTAAAAACGTACTCGCTACAACTGTAATGAAAAGAGAAATTCCTTTACTCATAAAAAAAGCACCGTAATTCATTAGGCCAAGCGTTGGCGGAATTAATAAAAACGGCATAATAGCAACGAGTGTTTCTGCTCCTAAATCGAACCATTTCACTGGAAGAACTTTTAGGCTAAGTAAAACAAGTAAGAGGAACATCCCAATCAAACTTCCTGGGATTGGAATGTTTAACATTTCTTGCACCCAAGTTCCAACCATATAAAACACGTAAAGAGCAGCAATTTGGACAAGAATCTTTGTAAATTTCATGTTCATCATCCCTCATGTTTATACGATCTTCTGTTAATATCTTTATCATAGTATAAATTGTAAAAAGCTGCAATTTATCAACTTGACAGCAAAAAAAGCCGATGTTATACGCTTACAACCTTGATATGACTGCATTTCCAAATGAAAATTACGTCAAAAACCTTGACCTAATATAAAAAGTTTTTATTTTCTGAATTTATAAGACTGTTATTTCAATAAAATAATCTTTTTATCCTTAAACTTACATATATATAAAGTGAAACTTTAATCATTGAGGGTTTCCTCATCCCCATTGATCATTCCTCACCAAGCGGGTTTGTACGGGATAAACAAGATAGGTGGTGAACATATGCCCAAAAAAGTTCTCATTTTTTGTGATCCTGGGATTGATGATACGATGGCTCTCCTCTTAGCATTCTTTATCAATGAAATAGAAATCGTCGGTATCGTTGCTGATTACGGCAATGTTCCAAAAAAAATGGCCGTAGAAAATGCTCATTTTCTTACAAGCGAAGTAAAGGGTAGAAATATCAAAATCTTTGGTGGATCAGAACGTCCAATTACTGGTGCTCCTCCTGCTTTTTTTACAGATGTACACGGGAAACAAGGGCTCGGGCCAATTATTCCAAAGGTGAATGTAACTAACGAAGAAATGGAGAATTTTTTTGAAGTTATTCCTCTTATTGAACAGTATAAAGATGAATTAATTATTGTGAGCTTAGGAAGACTTACCTCCCTAGCAATTTTATTTATCGTATGTAAACAATTAATGGAGCAAGTTAAATCTTACTACGTAATGGGCGGTACCTTTTTACATCCTGGTAATGTTACCCCTATTTCCGAAGCAAACTTTTATGGCGATCCTACTGCAGCTAATATAGTCCTTCAATCCGCAGCTAACATGTACATATACCCATTAAACGTCACCCAATATTCCATCATTACACCAGAAATGGCCGAATACATTGAGGCAAAAGGAAAAGCCCCACTTGTCAAACCGTTATTCGATCATTATTACTACGGATATTATAAAGACGCCCTACCACATTTAAAGGGCAGCCCCTTCCATGACACAATGCCAATACTCGCTTTACTTGATAACTCTATGTTTACCTATCACAAATCACCTATCGTTATCATGACAGAATCTTATGCGCAGGGGGCAAGCATTGGAGAATTTCGCTCTTTAGGAGAACCTAAACCATTTATTGATTGGCCGAGTCATCAAATAGCAATTGATTTTGATTATAACCGCTTCTTCAAACATTTCATGTCACTTATGACAGGTGAACAATTTTAACATAAAAAAACAGACCGTGATTTCTCACGGTCTGTCGTTTATTTTCTACAATTATCGTTTGATGTTATAGAAAGATTTGATACCATCGTAAACAGCGATTTCGCCTAGTTCGTCTTCGATGCGTAATAATTGGTTGTACTTAGTAATACGGTCAGTACGGCTCATAGAACCAGTTTTGATTTGGCCAGCGTTAGTTGCAACTGCGATGTCAGCGATTGTAGCATCTTCAGTTTCACCAGAACGGTGAGATACAACTGCTGTGTAACCAGCACGTTTAGCCATTTCGATAGCTTCGAAAGTCTCAGTTAAAGTACCGATTTGGTTAACTTTAATTAAGATTGAGTTAGAGATACCTTTTTCGATACCTTCAGCAAGTTTTTGAGTGTTAGTTACGAATAAATCGTCACCAACTAATTGTACTTTATCACCGATACGCTCAGTTAATAATTTGTGACCATCCCAGTCGTTTTCGTCTAAACCATCTTCGATAGAGATGATTGGGAAGTCTTTGCAAAGCTCTTCGTAGAAATCAACCATTTCTGCAGAAGTTAAGCCAGTACGGCCTTCGCCTGCAAGGTCATATTTACCAGTTTCTTTGTTGTAGAACTCAGAAGAAGCAACGTCCATTCCTAAGAATACGTTCTCGCCAGCTTTGTAACCAGCTTTTTCGATAGCTTCGATGATTACTTCTAGAGCTTCACGGTTAGAACCAAGGTTTGGAGCGAATCCACCTTCGTCACCTACTGCAGTGTTAAGACCTTTGTCATGTAATACAGCTTTAAGTGCATGGAATACTTCAGCACCCATACGGATTGATTCTTTGAATGTTGGAGCACCAACTGGTAAGATCATGAACTCTTGGAAGTCAACGTTGTTATCAGCGTGAGAACCACCGTTGATGATGTTCATCATTGGAGTTGGTAATTGTTTTGCATTGAATCCACCAAGGTAACGGTATAATGGAAGACCTACGAAGTCAGCTGCTGCGTGAGCTACTGCCATAGATACACCAAGGATAGCGTTAGCGCCTAGTTTACCTTTGTTTGGAGTGCCATCTAATTCGATCATAGCACGGTCGATACCAGCTTGGTCAGTTACATCGAAACCAGCGATTTCTGGAGCGATAATTTCGTTAACGTTGTTTACTGCGTTAACAACACCTTTACCAAGGTAACGAGATTTGTCACCGTCACGTAATTCTACTGCTTCGTGCTCACCAGTAGATGCACCACTTGGTACGATAGCGCGTCCGAAAGCGCCGCTTTCTGTGTAAACTTCTACTTCTACAGTTGGGTTACCACGAGAGTCAAGGACTTCGCGAGCATAAACATCAATAATTGTTGACATAATAAATTCTCTCCTTTTTATATAAGCAAATTATTTAATAATTGTTTTACCTGTCATTTCTTTCGGTTGTTCCACATTTAAAAGTGTAAGCATTGTTGGAGCGATATCTCCTAAAATACCACCTTCACGAAGCTCTACATCATTTTTTGTAACGATGAAAGGAACCGGGTTAGTTGTATGAGCTGTCATAGGACCGCCATCAGCAGTTAACTCCTGATCAGCATTACCATGGTCAGCAGTAATAAGTGCTACACCATCTTTTGCAAGAATTGCTTCTACAACTTTTCCTAAACATTCGTCAGTTGCTTCTACTGCTTTAATTGTTGGTTCCATCATCCCAGAATGGCCAACCATATCACAGTTCGCAAAGTTAAGAATGATAACATCATGTTTATCATTTTCGATTTCATTTACTAAAGCGTCCGTTACTTCGTAAATGCTCATTTCAGGTTTCAAGTCATACGTTGCAACCTTTGGTGAGTTAATTAAGATACGCTCTTCTCCTGGGAATTCAGCCTCACGACCACCGCTAAAGAAGAATGTAACGTGCGGATACTTTTCAGTTTCCGCGATGCGAAGTTGCTTTAATCCCGCTTGCGCAACAACTTCACCTAAAGTGTTATCAAGGTTCATTGGCTTGAATGCCACGTAACCATCTACAGTTTCACTGAAGTGTGTCATACATACGAATTCTGGAATGTGAGGTACTTTTTCACCACGATCGAACTCACGGAAGTCTTCGTTTGTAAATACACGAGCAATTTGAATTGCACGGTCTGGACGGAAGTTATAGAAGATAACTGCATCATCATCATTGATTGTTGCAACTGGCGTGTTATCTTCGTTAACAATTACAGACGGCAATACGAATTCATCATAGATACCGTTCGCATAAGAGTCTTCTACACACTCTTCTGCTGATTTATAAGTAGGGCCTTCACCATTCACCATAGCACTGTAACATTTTTCTACGCGATCCCAACGCTTGTCACGGTCCATAGAGTAATAACGACCAGAGATAGTCGCGAATTGTCCTACTCCTGTTTCTTTAATTACTTCATTCGTTGCATCGATATAACCTTTTGCTGTTTGTGGTCCAACATCGCGGCCATCTAAGAATGCATGGATATAAACTTTCTCCACGCCTTCTTTTGCTGCTAAGCGAAGAAGAGCAAACATATGGTTCATGTGACTGTGCACACCACCGTCAGAAAGTAAACCGAATAAATGAAGTGCAGTACCTTTTTCTTTTACGCTTTTAATTGCATTTTGGAAAGTTTCGTTCTTATCGAACTCACCTTCACGAATTGCAACGTTAACGCGTGTTAAGCTTTGATATACTACGCGGCCAGCACCGATATTTAAGTGACCAACCTCAGAGTTACCCATTTGACCTTCTGGAAGACCTACCGCCTCACCACAAGCTGTAAGCGTTGTATGAGGGAATTTGTTCCAGTAACCATCAAAATTAGGTTTCTTAGCTTGTGCTACAGCATTCCCGTAAGTTTCTTCACGAAGTCCGAAACCGTCAAGAATGATTAAAGCTGTTGGCTTTCTCATTTTACCGCCCCCAGAAGACCTAAGAACGAAGCAGGCTCTAAGCTAGCACCGCCAACTAAAGCGCCGTCGATGTCAGATTGTGCCATATACTCTTTAATGTTTTCTGGTTTTACGCTACCGCCGTATTGGATACGAACAGCTTCTGCAGCTTCTGGAGAAACAGCTTCTGCAACAACTTTACGGATGTGCGCACATACTTCGTTTGCATCTGCAGAAGAAGAAGATTTACCTGTACCGATAGCCCAGATTGGCTCATAAGCGATAACAGTTGCTTTAACTTGCTCTTCTGTTAAACCTGCAAGTGCTTTTGTCACTTGACCTGCTACTAGATCAAATGTTTTTCCGCTTTCGCGCTCTTCTAAAGTCTCACCACAACATACGATTGGTGTTAAACCATGTTCAAATGCTGCGATAGTCTTTTTGTTTACTGACTCATCTGTTTCAGCAAACATTTCACGACGCTCAGAGTGGCCAAGTACTACATAGCCAACTTTTAAGTCGCTAAGTGCTACTGGGCTAATTTCGCCAGTGAATGCACCATTTTTTTCGAAGTGCATGTTTTGTGCACCTACTTGTAAGTCAGTTCCTTCAGTTGCTGCTACAAGGCGCTCTAAGAATAGAGCTGGAGAGCAAACTACTGCATCAACAGCTGAAGCTGCTGGGATTTGACCTTTAACTTCCTCTACGAAGCTAACTGCTTCAGATAGAGTTTTATTCATTTTCCAGTTACCTGCGATAATTGGTTTACGCATGCTTTGCACCGTCCTTTTTCTTTGGCTGCTACTTATTTGTCGTTAAGACAAACTACACCTGGAAGCTCTTTACCTTCCATGAATTCTAATGACGCACCGCCGCCAGTAGAAATGTGGCTCATTTTATCAGCCATACCGAATTTTTCAACAGCTGCTGCAGAGTCACCACCGCCGATAACAGAGTATGTATCTTCTGCATCTGCTAATGCTTGTCCTACTGCTTTTGTACCTTCTGCGAATGGAGTCATTTCGAATACACCCATTGGTCCATTCCATACAACAAGCTTAGAATTTTTAATTACATCTGCATAAATTTCACGTGTTTTAGGACCGATGTCCACGCCTTCCCAGTTAGAAGGGATAGAGTCGATACCAACGATTTTAGTTGTTGCAGTTTCAGAGAATTCCTCAGTGATTACAACATCAACTGGCATGTAGAAGTTTACGCCTTTTTCTTTTGCAAGTTGCATAAATTCTTTAGCTAGTTCAATCTTGTCGTCTTCACATAGAGATAGACCAATTTCATGACCTAAAGCTTTAACGAATGTGTAAGCAAGTCCGCCACCGATGATTAAGTTATCTACTTTGTCTAATAGATGACGAATTACACCGATTTTATCTTTTACTTTCGCACCACCGATGATAGCTGTAAATGGACGTTCTGGGTTAGAAAGTGCTTTACCAAGTACATCTAACTCTTTTTCCATTAATAGACCAGATACTGCTGGTAGGTAGTCTGCGATACCTGCTGTAGAAGCATGAGCACGGTGAGCTGCACCGAATGCATCGTTTACGAAGATGTCAGCAAGTGCTGCAAATTCTTTCGCAAGTTCTGCATCGTTCTTTTCTTCGCCCGCATAGAAACGTACGTTTTCAAGAACTAATACGTCGCCTTCGTTCATTGCTGCAACCATTTCTTGTGCAACTGGTCCGAATGCTTCGTCCGCTTTTTTAACATCTTTACCAAGAAGCTCGCCTAAACGTGCTGCTACTGGAGTAAGACGTAATTCTTCTACTGCTTGACCTTTTGGACGGCCTAAGTGGCTTGCTAAAATAACTTTCGCACCTTGCTCTACTAAATATTGAATTGTAGGAAGAGCTGCACGGATACGAGTTTCATCTGTAATTTTGCCTTCTTTCATAGGTACGTTGAAATCAACGCGGCAAAATACACGCTTACCTTTTAAATCTACGTCACGAATTGATTTTTTGTTCATTGGATTTCCCTCCGACTACTAGTTAGGATTGACAAAACCCATTCAAAAGCTTAACACATTTGCTTTTAAAACGAAAGAAGAGAGAGAGGGAACAAACCCTCTCCCTCGTTTTGTCATTGATAACTTATATAATTAAGAATTAAAGACCTTTTGAAGTCATGTAAGCTGCTAAGTCTACTACGCGGTTAGAGTAACCAGTTTCGTTATCGTACCAAGAAAGTACTTTAACCATGTTACCTTCCATTACCATTGTAGATAATGCATCGATTGTAGAAGAAGCTGTACATCCGTTATAGTCGATAGATACTAATGGCTCTTCGCTGTATCCAAGGATACCTTTTAATTCGCCTTCAGCTGCTGCTTTGAATGCTGCGTTTACATCTTCAACTGTTACTTCTTTGTCAAGTTCAACAACTAAGTCAACAAGAGAAACGTTAGCAGTTGGAACACGTACAGCGCCACCGTTTAATTTACCTTTAAGTTCTGGTAATACTAATGCTACAGCTTTAGCTGCACCAGTAGATGTTGGGATCATGTTTTCAGCTGCTGCACGAGCACGACGTAAATCTTTGTGTGGTAAGTCTAAGATTTGTTGGTCGTTAGTGTAAGAGTGAATTGTTGTCATCATTCCGCGTTTTACGCCGAATTTTTCGTTTAATACTTTAGCGAATGGAGCTAGACAGTTTGTAGTACAAGAAGCGTTAGATACTACGTTGTGGTTAGCTGCATCGTATTGTTCATGGTTAACACCCATAACTACAGTGATATCTTCGTCAGAAGCTGGAGCTGAGATGATAACTTTCTTAACTGATCCACCTAAGTGTTTTTCAGCGTCTGATTTTTTAGTGAAACGGCCAGTAGATTCTACTACTACTTCTACTCCGTAGTCGCTCCATGGTAATTGAGCTGGGTCACGCTCAGCGATAACTTTAATTTCTTTACCGTTAACAACGATGCTGTTTTCGTTAGCAGATACTTCTGCATTTAAAGTTCCGTGAACTGTGTCATATTTTAAAAGGTGAGCTAATGTTTTAGCATCTGTTAAGTCGTTGATTGCTACTACTTCTACCTCAGAGTTGTTAAGAGCTGCGCGGAATACGTTACGTCCGATACGTCCAAATCCATTAATACCAATTTTAGTCATTTGAATTTCCTCCTTGGGGGATTATATTAAAGGGTAAAACCCTTTGTTAATTGTTTTGCTGCACCTTCATCTGTAATTAGAATTGAAGTGTGCCCTTGCTTTATTACAGCCTGTATTGCTTTTGCCTTTGAAGAACCTCCAGCGACTGCAACAACGTGAGATACATTTTGTAAATCCTCAAGTTGCATACCAACTGTTCTTACTTTATGAACAACATTTCCTTCTTCATTAAAGTAGTAACCGAAAGCTTCGCCAACTGCTTCGCTTGCTTGAATCTTTAACCAATCTGCTTCTGAAGTACTTCTGCGACGTGCCATTGTTAACGCATCACCTATTCCATGAATGACGATATTGGAAGATCGAATCAACTCAAGAACTTCTTTCACGGAAGGCTCTGTCACAATAGACGCATATGCTTCGCTACTAACATGGTCTGGAACATACAATAAGCGATAATTACTCATCGTATTTTGCGCCATCTTGGCACAAATGGTATTGGCTTCTAATTCAACACCTTCTCCAATTCCACCACGTGCTGGGACAAATAGCATATGTAAATCTTTGCAATCAAGTTGCATCATGTCCGCAGCAGCAGCTAGCGTAGTTCCTCCAGCCACAGCAACGATATTATTCGCTGTCAGACGGTCTTTTATACAAGTCACACAAGCACGGCCCATCTCCAGTTTGACCCAAGGTGATTCATCACTATCACCAGGGACAACGAAAACTTCATCCAAGTCTAATGTTTCCTTAAGTTGCTTTTCTAAAACCTTTAACCCGGAAATTTCTTTCATAAAGTCTTCCAAAGCAAGAACTAAAGCTGTTCCTTCTTCTGTCAAAGTCATTCCAGAAGAAGCGACGTGAACTAAGTTTTGTTCTTTCAAAACTTGAACTTCACTTCGCAATACTCGTTCTGTCATACCGAGGCTTGCTGATAAGTTTCTTCTTCCAATCGGCTGCATGAGCCTAATGTATTGAAGAATTTGCATTCTCGTTTGCATAACAGGTAGCAGATCAGGTAATAATTTTTTTGTATTCTGAATCCATGAGCGCATATCTTTTCTCCTCACTACATCGGTTCATTTTCCCTTGTGGTCACTTTACGTCCCGTAGTGACATTTTGTGTCCCACATAGGTTAAAAAAATAATCCCTGCTACGTGTATTATTGTAACAGGAGATAGAAACTTATTCAACTCTTAACTGCATTCTTTATATAGTTTATTATGACACCTTTGTGAATGTTACCATATTCTACTTGTTTTCCGTCCATTTCTACAACCGGAATCATTAAGTGATATTTTTCTAAAAGGTCATTATCTTCATATATATCTATTTCCTCGATTTGAAAAGAATATTCACATTGTACTTCCTGTAAAACTTGTTTCGCCTTCACGCAAAGGCCACAATCTTTTTTAGTATACAGTACAACTTTCATCTTCTTCACCTATCCGATCGTTTTTCGTAATGACGAAGCTGGGATATGCATTTGTTCTCTATACTTCGCCACTGTTCTTCGAGAAATAACAATTTCATGCTCTTCTTCTAATAATTTTGAAATCTTTTGATCTGAAAGTGGCTTTTTCTTATCCTCTGCCCCAACTAGCGTTTGAATAAATTGTTTTACACGTTTTGTAGAAACTGCTTCATCTTCAGTCGTCGAAACGGCATTGCTAAAGAACGATTTCATCTCAAATAAACCGTGTGGTGTTTGCACATATTTATTTCGCGTCGCACGACTAATTGTTGATTCATGCACACTTAACTCTTCCGCTACCTCTTTTAAAGCGAGAGGTCTTAAATACTCTGGACCTTTCCAGAAGAAATCACGTTGTTTTTCCATAATAATATTCATCACTTGCAGCAGCGTCTGTTTTCTCTGCTTCAAACTGCGCATAATCCACTGCACATGCTGATACTTTTCTGATACGTAAGATGCTACTTCACTTTCACTATTATTAAGAAGCGCACTATATTCAGAATGAATTTCAATTCTCGGCATATTTCTCTCATTCATTTGTAAAACGAGGCGATCGCCATCTTTTTTCACCGCCATATCAGGCACAATATAAAGTGGTTTATCTGAAGAAAACGCAAGACCTGGTTTTGGTTGTAATGACGTTATACAATTTACCGCACTCTGTAATTCCTCATTACTACATTTCAACACTTGAACGAGCTTTCGCCAATCTTTCTTCACAAAATAAGCGAAATGATCTTCTACAACCTCTTCTGCTAATCCATTCCGTCTTTGTAAGCGCTTCAATTGCAAGGTTAGACATTCCTGAATATTACGCGCCCCTACCCCTGCTGGTTCCAGTGATTGGACAAGCTCCACAGAGCGGTCGACTACATGAATATGCGCAGAAAGGAGCTCTGCTAACTCTTCATTCGTTTCTTGTAAATATCCATTTCCATCCATGTTCATAATAATGAAAGAAGCTACTTTTCGCTCTTCTTCATCTATTTTATAATACTGTATTTGATTTAATAAATGTTGCTGAATCGTTGTAGAATCCACACTGTAGATCTCCATCTGATTCTCGACTTGTTTGCTGGTACTTTTACTGTTGTTAGAGCTCTTTTTCTTCTCCCTCTCAAAACCACCTAACTCAATAAGGGGATTCTCTAACGATTGCTCATACAAAAACTCCGATAATTCTTGTACATTATACTGGAGCATTGTAATCGCTTGCCTTAACTCTTGTGTCATTGCCAAACGTAAGCTTTGTTCTTGTAAAAGACTTGCCTTCAAACTAATCTCCCCCTTGTTTCTATTGTACAATAAGTTTGGTAAAAGGAGAATGCTATCACAGACACCCATTCCAAAATATTATTAATTTATATGTATTAATGAGATTTACAACTTACAACCTAAATTTGAATAATATTGAAAGAAAATAATAAACTCAATTATTTGTTACCACATACTAATAGTAACCCTTAATTTTATATATAACAACATTAAATTTATCTCTGTTCAATTCCAAAATAAAAAGAGCAGTTTAGGTATAGTGACACTTCACTATGCCTAACTACTCTTTTACGATTCTTAATTAAGAAAGAAACCTCTTATTTAAAACTAAGGAACTTTGATTCCTAATTACATAGGAATCATAGAGATAATCGTTCGATTCACTAGACGCTCCTTGAATTCCTCTCATCTCTTCCACAGACAACTCAACTATTTTTTTCACGCTTCTCTCGTTATTACTATCCATCATTTTTGTTTTCTTTTCGAAAAAAATCCCATAATTTATTCCCCCCTGCAATTAATTATTTTTTAACAATTGAATGAATTTAAGGCTCTTACCACTTCTTAATACACCTTTCGGATAGACCTTCGCTGCAAACATAGCAATTAAGCTAATGCTAGCCAGTAATACAACCATAGATGTAATAATTTCTAAACTCCCAACGGATCCATTAATAATCCTAACTACCATACTAATTGGAGCTGTAAACGGAACATATGATGTCACCCTTGATACTAGCCCTTCAGGGTTATCAAGTACTACTAATAACTCCACCACTAAGCTTCCCATCAATATAAGAGTAATCGGCATCGTTGTTCCGGATAATTCTTCTGGCCTGCTTACCATAGAACCAAACACTGCGAAAAGTGCCGCATAAACGAAGTAACCGAGAACAAAATATAACAAGAAATATGCAGCATGCTCACCTGTAATCATATTTACATCAATATTCACTCCAAAAAACGAATCCGATACCTTAAAAATTCCAGATTTAATATATAGCGCCATAATAAGGAAGAAAATAAATAACTGTGTCAAACTAGCAAGACCGACTCCTAATATCTTCCCAAAGACCATGTGAACAGGCGACACCTTCGTTACCATCACTTCCATAACACGCGACGCCTTCTCTGACGCTACCGCTGTAGCAATCGCATTTCCATACGAAGTAATTGCTAAGTACATAATCGCTACTAATAAATACACCAGTAAGAATGAGCTTGTTTCTTCGTTATTTAAGTTTTGCTTTTTCGCTTGCACGTTCATCGTCAGTGATTTCACAGCCTCTTCTGATAACTGTTGTTTAACTACCGCACTTTGAAAATACTGATTTTGTACAAATACCTGCGCACTTTGAATCAACTTAGGATTATCCACCTTCATAAAGTAATCTAATACTGGTTCAGCACCCGCACCCTCTTTTAATATAAAGAGCGCTTCGACTTTCTTATCTAACAAATGTTGCTTATATTGATTTAATTTTGTTTTATCACCTAAAGACCAATCCCATTCTGGAAGAGCTTTACTAAGATTAGATTGATCCAAAGTAACATTAGGTGCTTCGGAAATAAATACAACTTTTGCTTTTTCTTTCTCTCCAGAAAACTTTTGTACTAAAGTTGGAAAGGAGAATAAGAATATCCCTCCCCCTATTAATAACAATGTCATCCCAATAAATATTTTCGTCCTCACACGATCCCAATACGTTTGCCCTAAAACAATCCAGAAATTCCTCATTACTTATGCACCCGCCTTTTCAACAAAGATTTGATATAAAGAAGGTTCTTTAATAGAAACATCTCGGATATATTGTTTAGTTTTAATGTCTTCAAGCAGCGAAAATGCATCCTCTCCATCATTAACTTTAATCATGAACGTACGATTAACTTTTTCAAAATTGAAATTTTTCTTCTTAAGAATAGGTTCAATATCCCCTTCCGTTTGCAACGTCATATATTTGTATTGATAACTTTTCTTAATATCTGACAAGGCACCCGATAATACAAGTTGACCATTTTTCATAATACAAATTTCCTCACAGAACGTTTCTACACTGTCCATTTGATGACTACAGAAGATAATCGTTTTTCTTTGCGCGATTAACTCGAGCACAACATTTTTTAACATCTCTGCATTTACAGGATCCAAGCCACTAAATGGTTCATCTAGTATGATGAATTCTGGATTATGCAATATCGCTGAAATCAATTGAATTTTTTGTTGATTTCCCTTTGACAATTCCTCTGTTTTCTTCTTTAAATGTGGTGTCATTTCTAATTTTTCTAGCCACTGTAACGCATGCCTTTTTGCAAGATTAGCTGGCATTCCTTCTAACTTGCCGAAATACACCAATTGCTCCACTACATTCATTTTCGGGTATAATCCACGCTCTTCTGGTAAATAGCCAATAGATAGGTCTTTCTTTGAAAAAGGGCGATTATTCCATAGAATTTGGCCGCTATCCGGTTTGATTAAATCTAAGATCATACGAATCGTTGTCGTCTTACCAGCACCATTTCGGCCCAGCATCCCTAAAATTCCACCTTCTTCTACACGTATATTTAAATCATTAACGGCTTTATATTCACCAAATGTTTTATTTAATCCTTGAATTTCAAATGCCATATATAACATCCCCTTTTAGCTTTTTACGAAATAAATAACCGCCATTCCTAATGCAATCCCGCCTATCATCAAAAAAAACTTTTTCATCACTATTGCCTCCTTCATTTACTTGTTAAGTTGTATCTTTATCATAGACTTCTTTCTGATGCTATTGTCCGCAATCCGTACTGTATTTACCGTAAAAAAGGCGAACCACTCTTATGTGGTTCACCGCAATTTCAACAGATGACATTGATTGTATGAAAACTTCTTAAATATTATTATAAAAATATTCAGAAATTAAACGATATACCTACAAAGAGAGGTGTCTAAACCGTTGCAGATACAACGTAACTTCGTTTTCATTTTATGTGTAACTATCCTGTATTTTTGTTTACAAGGCTATATCTTATATAAAATAAACCAACCATATAGTGGAGTTCTTATTTCTAAAACAGACTCAACTACATACACAATAGCAAAAATTAAATCCTCCGGTTGGGCTTTTCATACGGACTTAAAAGAAGGAGATATAATCTATTCGATAAATAAAGAAAAGCCTCATTTAGGAATACTTCCTGGATACCAAAACCAATCACTAAATGCATCTGAAATACAAATTAAAAAAGACGATATTACCCAAACTTATAAAGGAACACAACATTTTATTGATTCTCGTGACAAAATTATTTCTGTATACTTTCCCTTCCTACTCGCTTTTATTTGTTTAGGGTTATCTATTTTTCTTTATACAAAGAAGCCTTTGAACCGGGAAACATTCTTTTTGATCACGTTTCTATTCATGACTTCCTCAAGTCTTCTAATCGCAGTTGAATCTGGTAAAGGTGATTTTATCGCTCTCATTATTTTAAGTATTGTATTTCAAGGTACACCTATGTCTCTCATTTTATTGTTGAATGAATTATTCAAGAAAAAGCAACTATACGTTATTTCTATGAGATTTCTAAAAATCGATATTACAATCGGCATTATTTTACTATTACTCTCTATTTTAACGATGTTCATTCCATGTCCAATAGTTAATACCGATGGATTAGAACTAATTTACCTTTCAATAAATATTATCTTTTGTATATATTTTTTAATCCGTGCCTATATCAAATATCACAGTACAGTACATAAACCATTTTTAAAATTAATGCTCACGATTCATTCCATTGCCTTCTTTCCGTTCGTTACACTCTATGCTCTTCCAGATGCAATATTCAAAACACCTATTCTCTCAGCAGATATTGGCGCTATGTTCCTAATCGCTCTTCCAATCGGGTATTTTTATTTAGTAGCGACGAAGCAGATTTTTGATATAGAGTTTGTATTTGATCGTTTACGGTATTACGCATTTCTGTCACTAATTCCAACTCTATTAATTGCAATCATTACGAGCTGGAGCATTTATTACAAAGACAATTTTCTCTCTCGACTACTGCAAAGTTTTATTATTATTTTTCCGTTAAACATTCTATTTCTCATATTAAAAGAAAGATTAGATTTTACATTCCGTAATCACCTCTTTCGGACTAAAACAAACTTATACGTAAACATTGAACAGTTTACCGCACAGCTATCATCTATTATGAAAACAGAAGAGTTAGAGAAAAAATTCACTAATGAAATCGTTTCGATGTTGAAACCTTCTTTTATTCAATTTGTTCAATATGATATGAAAGACAACACATATACACTCTGTAACGGATATCGACAAACGAAAGATTTCACACTTTCTAAAAAGAAAAAATGGAGTATGGCAGCATTACTAATTAATGATTTATTAGAGGATGATGGATGCATTGGCATTTACTTATACTCTACTAAACATATAAAACACTACATCTGGATTGGAAGAAAATTGAATAATATTAAATATAATACGCATGAAAAATCATGGTTCATCACTGTCACGACATACGTCCGTCTTATTTACGAAAACTTGTATACTATTAATGAAATTATTCATTCTCTAGAGCAGGAGAGTTTAGAATCCAAAACAAATTCTGCAAGCTTATCACGCCTACTCTTTCAAATTTCTGAACAAGAAAGGCGCCGACTCGCTTCAGATTTACACGACTCTGCATTACAAGATCAAATCGTATGGTACCGCAAACTAGACTCTTTACTAAAAAACAAATCCGTTCCACTAGAATTAAAAAATGAACTAAAAAAAATCCACTTCGGTATGCACGATGTAATACAACAAATTCGCGACACATGCAATGAATTGCGTCCATCACTTTTATCAGATGCTGGTTTAATTGGTGCATTAAGAGAATTGCTAGCCCAAACACAATTACGTGTGCAGTTTCATATTCAATTTGATCATGAATCAATTCAAGAACATCATTACGATTTTGACAAAATTTTATCTTTATATCGTATCATTCAAGAACTACTAACAAACGCAGATAAACATTCCGAGGCAACCATCGTATCGATTTTTTTATGGGAAGAGAATAACTGCATTTTCCTAGACTACCGAGACAACGGCAAAGGTTTTGATATAGACACTCCCTACTCTCCTAAGCAGCATATGGGGATTTCCGGTATAAAAGGAAGGCTTCAATCAATTGGCGGAGAAATACATATAGTATCCGAAACTAAAAAAGGACTTCAAGTAAACATTACAGTTCCGAGGTGGTAAATAATGATTCGAGTATTAATCGTAGATGATCATCAAATTGTAGGCGAAGGAACAAAGAGCATGATTGAATTAGAAGAAGATATGCAAGCAGAATATATTTTAAATGAACAGGAAGCACTTATAAAAAGTGACGCTACACCTTTTGACGTATATCTCTTGGATATGAATATGCCCAATTGTAGTGGTATTGAACTCGCCCAGAAAATATTACATATTCAAACAGATGCAAAAATCATTTTATACACAGGTTTTGAATACGTATCCCAATTTAATTTATTAATAAACTCTGGTATCAGCGGAATTATTAGTAAATCAGCTTCTCAGCAAGAGCTATTAATGGCAATTCGTGCAGCTGTAAATGGATATACTTTACTTCCTATTTCTTTATTACGTCAACTACGTACAGACGATATAACGACTCAACAACTTGAAAATAAAACCGCTCTTCTTACACAAAAAGAATTAGAAATCTTAGAATCCGTCTCTAAAGGAAGTAGCAATAAACAAATTGCTGATGAACTGTACATGAGTTCAAGAGCTGTAGAATACAACCTAACAAAAATCTTCAAAAAATTAAAAGTAGGATCACGCTCCGAAGCTTTAACAGAAGCAATGAGACAAGGCATTTTGAAAGTACACATATAAAATGAAACTTCCATCAGTTTGTTTTGTTTAACCCTTAAATAATGAGATAAATAAAAAAAGTCCTAACCTACAAAACGTAAGTTAGGACTTTTTAACGCGCCCAGAGGGATTCGAACCCCCGGCAGACGTGGTACCGGAAACCACCGCTCTATCCGACTGAGCTATGGGCGCATGATTATAGAAAACACTTCATTTTCTTCTCATAATAATAGCAATAAAATCCATCTAAATCAATAAAAATATCCCCGTAATACCTTATGCATCTTAGCTAAAAGCATATAAAATCTATTTCACCCCTAAATTTTCCAATCATAAATTCACCCCAACTCACAAATTATAATCTTTGAATTGATATTCCAAAGGGGGCTTCATTCAATGACTGTAATTACAAAATTAAAGCAGACTGTTTCTGGATTAAAAAGTGCCCAAGCTAGCTTAGAGGGATTCGCTCTTGATACGGATAACCAACAAGCTAAGCAACTTTTCCAAACAGCTGCGCAGCAAACACAAACGATTATCGATTCTTTAAACCCACGTGTTGAAGAAGTCCAACAAGAAGAACCACAATACTCACAGCAATAACGAACCAATCTTGCTGTGAAATAGAAAAAGGATGATATGCAGTCATCCTTTTTCTATCACATTACATATTGCAATAGAAATGGAATGATAATTATGCGAAAACTCGGCCTCATAACCGCATTATTTGCACTTCTATTTAGCTCTTTTACCGGATGTGATAATAGTCCTTTAGATAAAAAAGTGAAAGAAGAAGCAAAACGAACGGAGAAAGAAAAAGGTCCAAAGTTAACAAAGACGAGTACGGAATCCTTTAATCAATCTATATCACAAGGAGCGAAGAAAAGAGCTCTCGCTATGGATGAAATTATAAAAAGCACAGCAGTGAATTCAAATTTAGATCTCTACATAGCAGTTACACCTGAGCATCACGAAAGGTTTGGATTAAAACCTCTTCGTAAAAAGCTTCAAAAGCAACTAAGTGATGAGCACCCTACTTTCGATGTTCGTGTCAGTACAGATAAAAAAATCTTTATGTTACTCGAAAAACTCGAAAGAAAAATTAAGGAAAAAGAAGTATCTAAAGATGAAATTAATAAACAATTAAAATTCATTGGTAAAAAAATGGAGTCTAACACTTAACGCTTTTTAAAAGAAAAGGAAGGATTGCAATGTCTAGTAAAGATAAAAACTTAACCCCTGTACAACAGGAGTATAAAAAATTCGAACAAGAACGCGAACCGAAACGACCTGTCTTAAAAAATTGTATAAAAGCCTTTTTCGTCGGTGGTTTTATTTGCTTCATCGGACAACTCATTTCTACTTTTTACATCACATATTTTGATTTCACTGAACGCTCAGCAGGCAATCCAACAGTCGCAACGCTCATTTTCATCTCCATGTTACTAACTGGATTTGGTATATACGATCGTTTTGGACAGTTTGCCGGTGCTGGTACAGCTGTACCTGTTACTGGATTTGGTAACTCTGTTATTGCCGCATGTATTGAGCATCGAACGGAAGGATTTGTCCTTGGCGTTGGCGGCAATATGTTTAAACTAGCTGGTTCTGTTATTTTATTTGGTGTATTTTCCGCTTTCGTCATCGCACTTATTAAAACTATTCTCGTTCAATGGGGAGGGCTATAAATGTTACAAGGACACCGAACGTGGGTATTTGAAAACAAACCAGTCATTATCTCAACAGGGGTTGTCGGTGGACCATTTGAAGCAAAGGGGAACATCCCAGAAGACTTCGATATCCTTCATGAAGATTTATGGCTCGGACAAGATTCCTATGAAAAAGCACATAAGATTTTATTCGAAGAAGCTTGTAGTCGCGCTACTGAAAAAGCAGAGCTTCGTAAAGATGATATTCAATTCGTACTCGCAGGAGATTTAATTAATCAAATTACTCCAACAAGCTTTGCTTGCCGCACACTTGGGACTCCTTATCTCGGATTATTCGGGGCTTGCTCTACTTCTATGGAAGGTTTAGCACTTGGGGCAAGTATCGTAAATGCAAAAGGTGCAAAATATTTATTAACTGGAGCTTCAAGCCATAATACAGCTGTAGAAAAACAGTTCCGCTACCCTACCGAATACGGTGGACAAAAGCCGCCTACTGCACAGTGGACAGTAACCGGAGCAGGAGCCGCTATTTTAAGCGATACTGGACACGGTCCAAGAGTAACCTCTGCAACAATCGGCCGAGTGGTTGATATGGGATTAACGGATCCATTTAATATGGGAGGCGCAATGGCTCCAGCTGCAGTTGATACAATTGAAGCCCATTTACGTGAACGTCAAATTGATGCCTCTTACTACGATTTAATCGTAACAGGCGATCTCGGACATGTAGGACGCGAAATTGCTTATGACTTACTACATAAACACGGAACGAAAGTAACGAGCGAACAATTTCAAGATTGCGGAATTATCATTTATAGAGAAGGACAACCTGTCATAGCTGGTGCTAGCGGACCTGGATGTTCCGCAACAGTCGTATACGGTCATTTATTAAACCGAATGAAAAGAGGAGAGTTCAAAAAAATACTTGTCGTTGCGACAGGCGCTTTACTATCTCCACTTACATTCCAACAAGAAGAAACGATTCCGTGTATCGCTCACGCCGTTTCGATTGAATTTGGAGGTGCAACGCAATGATTTTTTTCTGGGCTTTCGTCATTGGCGGACTTATATGTGTAATCGGCCAACTTATGTTTGATGTCGGCAAACTAACACCTGCTCATACAATGGCAACACTCGTTGTTGCTGGAGCTATATTAGATGGATTTAATTTGTATGAGCCATTAATTGATTTCGCTGGAGCCGGGGCAACTGTACCTATTACAAGCTTTGGTAATGCCCTCGTTCATGGCGCAATGGAAGAAGCTGCAAAACATGGCATCGTTGGCGTTATTACCGGCATGTTTAAAGTAACGAGCGCCGGTGTATCAGCGGCTATTATTTTCGGCTTCATTGGAGCATTGTTATTCAAACCGAAAGGATAAGAGGTGTTTATATGACTGTTATCGCTAGCGTAAAAACTTGCCTTGCTAGTGTAAGAGGCGCTCAAGCAAGTTTAAGCTCCCTTTCATTAAATTCACAAGACGAAGAATCAAAACGCGTATTTCATGAATGTATGTTAGAAATGGACAGCGTCATCGCTGATTTAAAGGATAGAATTTCAGTATTAGAACGTGAAGAACCTCAATATAAAGGGTTTTAAGTAGACTGGAGGAAACGACTATGTCTCACCTGCCGGAATGGACACTTGTCATTCTTCGCTCTGTATTCATATTAATTATTTTATTCGCTATTACGAAATGGTTAGGCAAAAGACAAATCTCTCAGCTTTCCTTTTTTGAATACATAGCCGGAATGACGATTGGTGACATCGCTGCCCAAGTATCTACAGGGCTCGATTCAAAATTTTTTCACGGCGTCTTTGCGATACTCATTTTCGCTGTGGTACCTTTTTTAACAGGAATCCTCTCTTTAAAGAACAAAACAGCTCGGGACTTCTTTGAAGGGAAATCTACCGTATTAATAAAAGACGGAAAGATACTCGAAGATAACTTAAAGAAAGAAAAATATACGAGTGACGAATTACTGGAACTTCTCCGCGGAAAAAGTGCGTTCAGCGTAGCTGAAGTCGAATTTGCTGTCTTAGAACCGAGCGGAGAATTAAATGTATTATTAAAGAAAGATTCCCAGCCACTTACAGCAAAAGACATCGGTTTAAAAGTACCAAACGAGAAAGAACCACAAACTGTTATTATGGATGGAAATGTACTAGATGAACCTCTTTCAGCAAGCGGACATAACCGCGCTTGGCTACATTCAGAATTAGAAAAACTCGGTGTTGTTATTGAAAATGTCTTCCTCGGTCAAGTGGATTCATACGGACAACTTACTATCGACATTTACAATGACAAACTCCAAATGCCTTCTCCTCAAAACAAACCTTTATTATTAGCATCTTTAAAAAAATGTCATTCTGATCTTGAACTATTTTCCCTAGAAACAAAGTCGAAATCAGCAAGCGAAATGTATAGTAAAAACGCGAAACAAATCGAAAAGATTTTAAATAAAGTAACCTATCTTTTAAAAGACTAATTATCGAAAGAACGCTTCAGTTAAAAGGCGTTCTTTTCTTTTTTCTCCAGTTTTTATAACGTTTAAATTTATGTAATTCGGTTATGATGTTGAAGATACATAAGCAGGGAATTTCGAAAACATAGCGAATATTTCATGGTACAACTACATATTTTTTTGATTTAAAGTGGTTTCGTTTGACCTTTATTGACCATAATTGTATTATAAGACTAAGAAAGCTTTATAAGGAGGAAATAACAGATGAATTTAATTCCTACAGTAATTGAACAAACAAATCGTGGAGAACGCGCTTACGATATTTACTCTCGACTATTAAAAGACCGCATCATTATGCTTGGTAGTGCAATTGATGACAACGTAGCTAACTCAATCGTTTCCCAGCTTTTATTCTTGGAATCTCAAGATCCAGAAAAAGATATTCACATCTACATCAACAGCCCTGGTGGTTCTATCACAGCAGGTATGGCAATCTATGATACAATGCAGTTTATTAAGCCACAAGTATCAACAATCTGTATCGGTATGGCAGCATCTATGGGTGCATTCTTACTTGCAGCAGGTGAAAAAGGAAAACGTTATGCACTTCCAAACAGTGAAGTAATGATTCACCAACCACTTGGAGGAGCACAAGGTCAAGCGACTGAAATCGAAATCGCTGCAAAACGTATCCTATTCTTACGTGAAAAACTAAACCAAATTCTTGCTGACCGCACTGGTCAACCACTTGAAGTACTACAACGCGACACAGACCGCGACAACTTCATGACAGCGGAAAAAGCTTTAGAATACGGTTTAATCGATAAGATCTTTACAAATCGTTAATACTTAAAAGCGAAAGCGGCTCGTTTAGAATCGCAGGGCGATGGAGCCCCTGATTCCGAGGCGCTTTTTGCCTCGAATGAAGGGGCGAAACAACCGGAGATTCTAAACGCTAGAGCTAGATATAACTAAAAGCGGAAGCGCCCTATAATTGGGCGCTTCTTTTATATATTGTTCCCCGCTCACATACCCCATCCAGTATCCCTCTAAATATATCAACGATTTTTCAATTATATCGAACAAAACTCAAATTATATCAACGATTTTTTTAATATATCAACGGTTCGACACAACATATCGATTTACCGACAATCTCCGACAAGGACAAACCAGCTAAATACCCCTCCCCGCTAATCCGCACAAACAACAAAACAAAAAAACTATCGCATATACGCGATAGCTCTTTATTGTACATATGCAGCTAATGCTTCTAAAGCCTCTTGTGCATCTGAACCTTCTGTTGTAATTGTTATCATGCTTCCAGTTCCAATTGCTAAGCTCATAATCCCCATTATGCTCTTTGCATTTACTGTCTTTCCATCTTTCTCAATAAAGATATCTGCATGAAAGCGATTTGCCTCTTGTACAAACAACGCAGCCGGACGTGCTTGTAAACCGTTTTTTAATGAAACCTGAACTCGTTTTTGAACCACAGCTCCATTTCCCCTTTAACCTCTTATTTTTTTGCTACCGTTTCCCCCGCGCGTAATTTCTCTGCAATTTCATCGATTTTACGCAAACGATGATTAATACCCGATTTACTAATTTTCCCCCCGGATACCATCTCACCTAACTCTTTCAATGTTACATCTTGATAATCTCTTCGTAGTTGCGCAATCTCTTGTAGTTTATCTGGCAATATATCAAGACCAACCGTCTCATCAATATAGCGGATATTTTCAATCTGCCTTAGCGCTGCACCAATTGTTTTATTTAAATTAGCTGTTTCGCAGTTCACTAAACGATTTACGGAATTACGCATATCACGTACGATTCGAATATCTTCAAACCTTAAAAGTGCATTATGAGCACCAATAATATTTAAAAATTCCGTAATTTTCTCCGCTTCTTTCAAATACGTAATGTACCCTTTTCTTCTTTCCAACGTCTTACTATTTAAATCAAATCCGTTCATCAGTTCACATATAGCATCATTATGTTCCTTATATAACGAAAAGATCTCTAAATGATAAGATGATGTTTCTGGGTTATTTACTGAACCACCTGCTAAAAATGCACCGCGTAAATACGATCGTTTACAACACTTCTTCTCAATCAATTCTTGTGATATATTTCGAATAAATGAAAAGTCATCTCGAACGATATGAAGATCGGCTAATATTTCGCGAGACTTTTCAACAAGCCTTACGATATATACATTATTTTTCTTCAATCGCATTTTTTTACGAACAAGTAATTCTACCGTCACATCATATCCTTTTTTCAAAAGCGTATAAATCCTTCTTGCAATTGCCGCATTTTCTGTTTGAATATCGATAGATAGACGACGGTTTGAAAAAGAAAGCGATCCGTTCATTCGAAGTAACGCCGATAATTCTGCTTTCTCACAGCATTCTTTCACTTCAAGATTCGTCAACTCTTTCTTTGTTTCTGATGCAAATGACACAGTCAACACCTCCTTATACGATTATTATGGAACAAAATTCTTGTCCTATATGAATGAGGAGCGCCACCTCAAACGAGGCAACGCACATTTATAACAATGAATATAAAATCGAAGCTAACTTTAACGTATCATGCCTTACAACACGATCATCATACTTCGCTAATCCCTCTTGAATAACATCAATATTATTTTCAGCAAAACGTTCTTCATCCACTACAACTGGTGTAGACATTTCTTCCTCATATAACTTACGTAATTCACAAGGAATCTCACGGTTATTTACAATTGCAGTATTAATAAATGGTTGCCCTAAATGATCGTGTAACGCCTGCACATGATCAAAAGCAGTATATCCCATCGTTTCACCCGCTTGTGTCATAACGTTACATACATATACCTTCTTCGCTTTTGCAGCAAGAACAGCGTCCCCAATTTTGTTAACAACTAAGTTGGGTAATATACTCGTATACAAACTTCCTGGGCCGAAAACAAGTAAATCAGCTCGTTTAATCTCAGCCAACGTTTCATGCAATGGCTCTACATCTTCTGGAGTTAAAAAGACACGATTAATCTTCTTTCCGTAATAAGGAATCTTTGATTCACCTGTTACAATTTCCCCATCTTCAAGTTCCGCATGAAGTACCGCACTTTGATTCGCTGCTGGTAATACACGTCCTCTGACATTTAATACTTTACTTGTTTCCGTAATTGCATGGAAAAAGTCTCCTGTAATCGAGGTCATACCTGCCAACAATAGATTTCCTAACGCATGACCTTTCAGTCCGTCTCCTGTTGTGAAACGGTGCTGAAATAAAGCTTCCACCAGTGGCTCTACATCCGATAACGCAACCAGTACGTTACGGATGTCACCTGGAGGTGGAATTTCTAGCTCATCACGTAATCTACCCGAACTGCCACCATCATCAGCGATTGTAACAACTGCTGTAATATCAACAGGATATTGCTTTAATCCTCTTAATAAAACAGAAAGTCCAGTCCCGCCTCCCATAATGACAATTTTAGGCTTTCTCTCTTTTTTCATCCCTTAATGGCCCTTTCTCTTCTCCACATCACGATGAGATACATGAACACTATACTCTGGTTTCAAATGTTTCCCAAGGTATTCTGTAAGCGTAACAGAACGATGCTGTCCACCTGTACATCCAATTGCAATTACAAGTTGACTTTTGCCTTCTCTTTTATAATGAGGCAGCATGAAAGTAATCAGATCCGTCAACTTCTCTAAAAACTTATGTGTCTCATTAAATTTCAGTACATACGAAGAAACTTCTTCATCTAGTCCTGTTAATGGCTTCATATGTGGAATGTAATATGGATTTGGTAAAAAACGAACATCAAATACTAAATCTGCATCAATTGGAATACCGTACTTAAATCCAAATGACATAACATTTACACGAAATGCTTGCTCAGTTTCTGTTGAGAACAAGTGAACAATTTTTTCACGTAATTCTTTCGGTTTTAAATCCGATGTATCAAGCACAATATTTGCTCGTGCCTTCATATCTGTTAATAAATTGCGCTCTGCTTCGATTCCCTTTAACGGCAAACCAGTTGGTGCAAGTGGATGCGAACGTCTCGTTTCTTTATAACGAGTTACAAGCGTACTATCTTTCGCATCTAAAAATAAAATATGAGGAATAATCCATGTACGTTCTGATAAATCATCAAGTGCTCCCCATAAATGTTCGAAAAACTCGCGGCCACGTAAATCAATGCCAAGTGCCACTTTATTCATTTTCCCTTTTGAATCCGCCATAAGCTCAATAAACTTTGGCAATAACATCGGTGGTAAATTATCTACACAAAAATATCCTAAATCTTCAAAACTTTGTAAAGCTACTGTTTTTCCAGCTCCAGACATCCCTGTAATAATTACCATTTTTATATCATTATTCTCTGTCATCGTATCCTCTCCTTGACGGTTTAACTCGGATCTAATCGATATGAAAGCAACTCAAAATCTGGGGTATATACAAATGTACCGTAGATTATGCCATTTCCTTTAATTAAATAATCAATAATGTGATAATCTCCTGGCGCCATTGCTAAATCATCAATTTTATCAAATGTATGCCAACCAATGATGCCTTCTTCGCTCTCTAGTTTGTTTTCTCCTGCAAAATCTGTCGCTAAAAAGGAGAACATCATCCATTCAGAAACAACTTTATCACCTTCTTGGATGACAAAGGTGAAGACCCCCTTTAACGCTGGGTTTTTCAAATAAATACCTGTTTCTTCGCGATATTCGCGAACAACGGAATCTCTTACAGTCTCACCACGCTCCATTTTCCCGCCTGGTGCAACCCACCAATTTCGGCGAGGTTTTTGGAGTAAGAGTACTTCATTATCTCTAATTAACACACAGTTTGTCACTCTTTGCATGTTTCTTCACCTCAGCTACTTGCAGTAAAATTTCTCACTGCATACTTCTTTCATTATACTATCAAAAACAGTTTGCTACAACGAAGGAGCCAGTCCTCTTTCGCTAAGCATATGCTACTCAACAATTTTAAAAAAGCTTTCCATAACAAGCAATGTAAATGCTTAGACTTTTAATGAATAGCATGAAAAATCCCCTTAACGATTTTTATCGCCAAGGGGATTAAAGCCCTTATTTCTTACCGAAATAAGTAACAATCGCAAATCCTAAAATAAAGGTAATAATTGAACTTATAATTGAAAATCCGCCGGTTGGAATACCAGGGAACACAATTACAATCGAACCGATAACTAGTCCAATAATTGCCGCAAATGTCATACTTTTATAACGATCTAATAAAAAACTAATGCCTTTACTACTTACAACAAATCCAACCATAACACCAGCACCGATAACCACGATTAAAGGTAAGTTAAGTGTAGTTAAAGCGTTAATTGCTGTTGGATACACACCAATAATTAATAAAATAAACGATCCACTAATCCCAGGAAGTAGCATAGCCATACTAGCCATCCATCCTGCGAAAAATAAACCAATTGCATTTAAAATTGTTAACGTCGTAATTGGATCTGCTGCCTTATCTGGTTTAAAGAAAGCTGTGATCGCAACAAGAATTGCTGCAACTATTAATAAAACAATGTGCTTACCTTTAAACGACGACTTTGCATCAGCTTCTCTCATTAACATCGGTAATATACTAATAATTAAACCGAGGAAGAAAAATTGAGTCGGTTCATAATGATTTGCAAGTAAATATTTAATAACATGACTTAACGTTAAAAACGCTGCTGCCACACCAGCTGCAAGTGGAATTAAAAACCCTAAATGTTTTTTCCATTCACGACTAAAGAATCCACTAATTGCCGCAAGCAATTGTTCATAAATCCCTAACACAACAGCGATTGTACCGCCGCTCACACCAGGAATTAAATCACTAACGCCCATACAAAATCCACGATATATATTACGCCATTCCATACTGAATAAATTCCTCATTTCTTATAGTGATTTTTTCCGTAAAGTCCAGTATATCAATAAGAAAGCTTATAATCCTTATATTTTTTGACAATACTTTGACATTTTCACACAAAAAAAGAAGAAAGCTCCTGTCGGTAGCTTTCTTCTCACAAGGTATATTATCCCTTATTTTTCTGATACAGTTTTTAATTCCTCTAATAATTCTTCTACGTAATGTTGTGCACTTTGTGCTGCAATACTACCGTCACCTGTTGCTGTTACAATTTGACGAAGCATTTTTTCACGAACATCACCAGCTGCGAAAATACCAGGGATTTTAGTTTCCATACGTTCGTTCGTTTCAAGGTAACCATTTTCATTTGTAATACCTAGTTCAACAAATGGTTTTGATAATGGTAACATACCGATGTATACGAATACGCCGTCAGTTTTGACTTCTTTCTCTTCTCCACTGTTTACGTCTACAAGTGTTACACTTCCTACTTTACCGCTTGCTTCGTTAATTTCTTTTATAGTGTGGTTCCAAATGAAATCTACTTTTTCATTTTGGAAAGCACGGTCTTGTAAAATTTTCTGTGCACGAAGCGTGTCACGACGGTGAACGATCGTTACTTTTGATGCGAAGCGCGTTAAGAACACACCCTCTTCAACAGCAGAATCTCCACCGCCAATTACGATAAGTTCTTTTCCTTTAAAGAATGCCCCATCACATACTGCACAATATGATACACCACGGCCGCCAAGTTCTGTTTCACCCGGTACACCAATTTTTTTATACTCTGCACCGCTTGCAACGATAATTGCACGTGCTTTATATTCTTTTTTACCAGCAATAATTGTTTTGTATTCTTTACCATCGATGACTTCTTTCACATCACCGTATGCATATTCAGCACCAAATTTCTTCGCATGCTCGAACATTTTATTTGATAAGTCTGGTCCTAAAATAGACTCATAACCTGGGTAGTTTTCTACATCTTCCGTGTTTGCCATTTGGCCACCTGGAATACCACGCTCAAGCATTAATGTGCTTAAATTTGCACGAGATGTATATACTGCAGCTGTCATACCAGCTGGTCCTGCACCAATAATAACGACATCATAAATTTTTTCTTCTGACACACTATTCACTCCTATCCATTCCTACACAATTAAGTTACCCTCATTATACTGTTAGCATCATTTTTTTCCCAATGATTTGCTTATCTTATGTGTGCGTACGCTTAACAGCTTGCACATACTTTCGGACAGTCGCTACAGATACATTATATACATCTCCAAGCTCCGACTGTGTCATTTTATTTCCTTGTTCGCCGCGTACAATGTATTCAATCGCAGCTGACCAGCCGTACACATTTGTAAATATGTCTCCAGATGTATATAAACGTATGAACGTACAAAACCAAAAGTGTAAACACTCTTCAATTAATTCATCATCTTTTTTCGTATAATTGTATAAGGCATCCGCGATTCTCGCGCACTGCTCAAATTGTTGTAAATCAGCTGGAATACTCTTATGACTATTAAGTAAAAAGAAGTACTTTGCAAGTTGCGATACGATGGGAACACCGTTCTTCGCTTGCGTTATATCAAAGAAGAATCCAACCTTCTCCGGCGTTGACAATTCATTCATTAAATATAAAGCTAGCATTTGTTCTTCTAGCGTCGCACTTTGCTGAAATGATTTTCGTAATTCTTCAAATAACACGTTTTGTCCTTCATCTGCTAAATTCAGCGCATTCCACGGTTCTTTTCCCTTTTTATCAGGATGCAATTCCACGACATGTTGCCACATTTTTTCAGCTAGTTGCTGATCTTTCACCATATACGCAGAATATGCAAACCAATAATAAAAACTAACGTCTCCTTCGTACCCTTGACGCTTTAATAGTTTGAACCATTTATATGCATGCTCGAAATAACCAATTGTTGCAAGTGTAGTTCCCAGTTTCAAACGATGTTCAAATGAAATCGGATATACCGAAACTAGCTGTCCCGCTAACGCTTCTACTTGTTTATGCTCTCCAATTGAATATAGAAAAATAAGCGTATTACAAAGCGCATGTATATTACCAGGATTTTTCTCTAAAATCATTTCTGTTAACTTCAGTGCTTTGTCTACATTACCCGATTGAAAATGTGCAATGGCTAAATTATTATGACCTGACCAAAATTCCGGATAATCTTTCGTAACAATTTCTAATGTAGCAATTGCTTCTTCCAATTGGCCATTACGAATATAACGATTCGCTTCTTCCTGCATAACAATTAAATCATCTTCATCTTCAATCTCTTCCGCACCCATTGCTTCTTCTTCCATAATCTCAAGAAGTTCTAATGTATCTTCTACGAATTCCTTCTCTTTTGCAACTTCTAAATAACGATCCGCATATTTCTTCGCCTGTTGAAATAACCCCATATATGCATAATTATTTGCAATAAAATAATAGCACTGTTCAAGTTCTGGATTAGATCTAACTAACTTTAAGAAGATTTGGTTCGACTCTTGATATTCACCAGCCTCAGATAATACTGTTGCTAATTGACATAAAATAAACGGCTCCTTCTCACTTTGTGCCGCTCTTCGAAAATATTTAATTGCATCTTGCAATTTTTGCCCTTTGTAAGCTCTCATCCCTTTTTTATAAAAGAAGTCCGCTAATTGATTAAAAGAGATAACTTGTCCGTTCTCCTTATATATCCTTTGATTTTTCCCCATATATCCTCCAGTTTTTTGTTTTCTTCGCTCACACATTCTTCTATCTATAAGTATAAACGATTCCGTAAAAAACAAAACAGTATATTATACTCAATTATTTCCTTTTTATTCATAAAAAAAGAGGAGAAATGTTACATTTTCACCATGAACCTTCTCTTGCGGTCATTTGCTCTTTCGTATAAATAATACGCATTGGATTTCCACCTACGAAAGCACCGCTCGGTA
Source organism: Bacillus sp. 196mf (assembly GCF_003217275.1). Taxonomy (NCBI): domain Bacteria; kingdom Bacillati; phylum Bacillota; class Bacilli; order Caryophanales; family Bacillaceae; genus Bacillus; species Bacillus sp. 196mf. Next base: position 236,017 of record NZ_QJTG01000003.1, on the reverse strand, counting down.
CATCTCTATGAACAAGTGTGCCAGCTGAGACAGTCGCACCGTCTCCAATTTTCACACCTGGTAATATTGTTACATTCGCTCCAATCATCACTTCATTTCCAATGACGATTTCCCCAAGTCGATATTCACGAATTAAATATTCATGCGCTAAAAGCGTTGTGTTATAGCCAATAATCGAATTCTCTCCCACAGTTATCTTTTCCGGGAACATAATATCCGGCATTACCATAAGCGCAAATGATGTTTTCTTTCCTACTTTCATCCGTAAAAAAGTGCGGTACAACCAATTCTTCACAGATAAAACTGGCGTGTAACGCGCAATTTGGATAATAATAAAGTTTTTCATTACCTTCCAAAAAGACACTGTTTTATACACATTCCATAATGAATTTTCTCCTGAAACAGGATAGCGCGTTGTCCGTCGCACTTAGCTCGCTCCTCTACTAACTTACTTGGACCTTTATGAACGGTTCATATTAGACAAAATCGGTAGCAAATCGCTCATTTTATCTAGCATAAAGTCCGGCTTGTAAGCCTCTAAATACGCTCTACCTTTCAGCGTCCATGAAACCGCAGCTGTTTTCGTCCCCGCATTTTGACCACCGACAATATCATGATGATTATCTCCAACCATCAATGCCTCTTCTGGTTTTGCATCTAATAATTCAAGCGCTTTTTGAAGTGGCTCTGGATGTGGTTTCACATGCTCTACATCATCAATTGTCACGACAACATCAAAAAATTCATCAAGCTTTGACAACTGTAATCCCATCTCAACGGTTTGTCTCGCTTTCGTTGTAACAATACCAACTTTATAACCTTGCTTCTTCAACTCTCGAACTGTTTCATATACAGTTTCATATTCTTCTACTAATTCATCATGATGATCATGGTTAAATTCGCGATAACTTGTAATCATCTCTTCAACCTTACTTTCATCAATCTTACTGAAAGTATCATGCAAAGATGGACCGATAAATGGCAACACATCTTCACGCTTATATTGATTTGGATAATACGTATTTAAAGTATGTAAAAAAGAAGAAATAATAAGTTCGTTTGTATTAATTAAAGTTCCATCTAAATCAAATAACACTGTATTTATTCTCATTGCCTTAGTCCTTTCGCCTTCCTGAATATGAAAGAAGCAGCATCTTATAATAAGATGCTACTTTTCTCTAATTTTCCGAATATCTTTTATCAGCTTGCCCCATTTTTCGTCTCACAATAATGAAAATAATAGAAATAACAACAAGTCCAATTGACATTACTTGTGCAATACGAAGTGGTCCTAGCATTAAACTATCTGTACGTAAGCCTTCTACGAAGAAGCGTCCTACTGAATACCAAATTAAATATGTAAAGAATAATTCCCCGCGGCGTAAATTCACTTTTCTTAATGCAAGTAGTAAAATTACACCTGCAAAATTCCATAATGATTCATATAAAAACGTCGGATGATAGTACACACCCTCAATATACATTTGATTAATAATGAAATCTGGTAAATGAAGACCTTCTAAAAACTGTCTCGTTACTTCATCACCATGCGCCTCTTGGTTCATAAAGTTTCCCCATCGGCCAATTGCTTGTCCTAATAAAATACTTGGTGCAGCAATATCCGCCAACTTCCAGAATGAAACCCCGCGTCGCTTTGCAAAAAGAATCCCTGTTATAACCGCTCCGATTAAACCACCATGAATCGCCAAGCCACCTTGACGAATATTAATAATTTGACTCGGGTTTTGCACGTAATATTCCCATTCAAAAATAACATAGTACATTCTCGCAAATAGAATAGCGATCGGTACTGCAATTAATACAAGGTCAACAAATGTATCTTTTGGAATACCTAGCCTTTCTCCCTCGCGAGTTGCTAGCCAAAGACCTAATAGCACACCTGTACCGATAATAATCCCGTACCAATAAACAGGAAACGGCCCAAGTTGGACAGCTACGCGGTCAAGCTGCGGTACAGAACCTAACAGCATATGTATGACCTCCCTCTCCAATGTTTACTCCTGATTCCCTAACTCAATCGCACTCATTAATCGTTCTGAGAACTGCTGTGCTGCATTGACTCCCATACGCTTTAAACGGAAGTTCATCGCTGCTACTTCAATAATAACAGCCAAGTTTCGACCAGGACGAACTGGAAGTGTAATCTTCGTAAGTTCTGTATCAATAATTTTCATCTTCTCTTCATCAAGACCTAAGCGATCATAGTTTTTCTTTTGATCCCAAATTTCAAGATTAATAACAAGTGTAATACGCTTATAATTTCGCACTGCCCCTGCACCGAATAACGTCATAACGTTAATGATACCTAGACCACGAATTTCTAATAAATGCTCAATTAAATCTGGTGAGCTTCCTACTAATGTGTCTTCATCTTCTTGGCGAATTTCTACACTATCATCCGCAACAAGGCGGTGACCACGCTTCACAAGTTCAAGAGCTGTCTCACTTTTACCAACACCACTTTGACCTGTAATTAAAACACCAACACCGTAAATATCTACTAATACACCATGAACAGCAGTTGTTGGTGCTAGCTTACCTTCTAAATAATTAGTTAAACGACTTGATAATCTCGTTGTCGTTTGAGAAGAACGTAATAAAGGCATGCCTGATTCACGTGATGCTTGTAATAACTCATCTGGTACATCTTGATTACGAGTTATAATAATACATGGCGTCTCCTCGGTACAAAGCGCTTTCATTCTCTCTTGTTTTTGCTCTGTTGTTAACGTATCAAAGAACGTAAGCTCCGTTTTTCCAAGAAGCTGCACGCGATCAGCTGGATAATATGTAAAGAATCCTGCCATTTCAATTCCAGGTCGTGATAAATCACTTGTATCAATCGGACGATGAATTCCTTCCTCACCACTTATTAACTCCAATTGAAATTGTTCAATTAAATCTTTTGTCCTTACTTTTGGCATATGTATAAACCTCCACTCCGCTGCGGGTTCAGTCTCGTTTGATGTAAAATTCCATTCTACCGGATATTGTACCATTTTTTTCTGGAAACAAGAAATACGGTTTCTAATAAATAGAAAAAAACATTTCATACGAATAATGAAATGTTTTTCTTTTTGTCATTTTCTCTTTTTTTCATATAGAGGTTCCACAATTGCCTTCTCAATAATCATATTAAAAATTGAAATACAAATTGCCGCAACAATCGCTACACCAAATCCTGATATATTAAAAGCATCTCCTAATAATGAATCTGCTATTTTTAACGTAATCGCATTAATAACAATTAAGAAGAAGCCGAAAGTTACAACAGTAATTGGTAGCGTAATTAAAATTAAAAACGGCTTTACGAACACATTTAAAACCGCCAATATAATACTCGCAATAATTGCAGTTTGTATATTTGCTACGTAAAATGCATCTGGTGCAATCCCTTTTAAAAGCCCCGATACAGCGATTAACACAACGCTATTTACAAGAAGTGATACAATCCATCTCATTTCGTTACACATCCTTTTAAACATATATATTTCATCATACGCTAATAGATAATAAACGCAAGTATGATACAAACACTTATATCAACTTATTCTATCTTTCATGCTTGTATACCTACTAACACTTCCTCCCAAAATAAGGACCACACCACCTATGTTCATGAGTTTTTACAAAGGTCCAAGTGAAATCTTTATCTACGATATAGATATCACCTTTATACGCATCTTCTGTCTCACACAATATATCATCCATATGTAACAAACTCGCATCCTTTATTAGCAGTACCTCATCACAGTGTTGGTAGAAAATGTAGCAATCCTTTTTCACTTCATCATGAAACTCGTTTTCCGCTTCTTTACCCTCTAAACACTTCTTTTTCTCATAACTAAATATGTGCCATAGATAACCACATGCATACCTATCTCCATGAAGAAAAATATCTTCTTTTTCTTTATCACTTAAATGATTTGCAAAGTGATCCTCCCAGCGCTTTCGAAAATATACACCCCAACTTTGAAATTCTCTTACCTTCATATTTTTCTTTCTTAACACCTCTAAAAACTCCATCTTCTCCCCCTATACAATAAAAACCGAGCGTCATTTCCACTCGGTTTTCATCAATAAACTTATTGCGACAACTCTACTTCTTTTATTTTCTCTTTCATTCTTGCTTTATCACGATTTAAAATCTCTTTTAAATACTTACCTGTATACGAGCGCTCTTCTTTCACTACTTGCTCTGGCGTTCCGGAAGCAACGATTTGTCCACCTTTGTCTCCGCCCTCTGGTCCAAGGTCAACGATATAATCCGCTGTTTTTATCACATCTAAATTATGTTCAATTACAAGTACCGTCTCACCACTCTCAACAAGACGTTGCAGCACTTCTAGAAGACGTGCAATATCATGCGCATGCAACCCAGTCGTTGGCTCATCTAAAATATATAACGTACGACCTGTAGAACGACGGTGTAATTCAGAAGCTAATTTCACACGCTGTGCTTCCCCACCAGATAATGTTGTTGCTGGTTGACCTAATTTCATATAACCAAGCCCAACATCTACAAGCGTTTGAAGTTTACGCTTAATTTTAGGAATATTGGCGAAGAATTCTACTCCATCTTCAATTGTCATCCCTAACACTTCAGAAATATTCTTATCTTTATATTTCACTTCTAACGTTTCACGATTATATCGTTTACCGTGACAAACTTCACACGGAACATACACATCTGGTAAGAAATGCATTTCGATTTTAATAATTCCATCACCACGGCACGCTTCACAACGGCCACCTTTTACGTTAAAGCTGAAACGTCCTTTTTGATATCCGCGCACTTTAGCTTCGTTCGTTTGTGCAAACACATCACGAATATCATCGAATACACCTGTGTACGTCGCTGGATTAGAACGTGGTGTACGACCAATTGGCGATTGATCAATATCAATTACTTTATCTAAATGTTCAAGACCTTTAATCTCTTTATGAGTACCTGGCTTCGCTTTCGCTTTATATAACTTTTGCGCTAACGATTTATATAGTACTTCATTAATCATCGTACTTTTACCTGATCCAGATACACCTGTTACCGCTACAAACGTACCGAGTGGGAATGACATTTTTGCATTCTTTAAGTTATTCTCTTTTGCGCCGACAATCTCCACTTTACGTCCGTCACCTTTACGTCTTTCAAGTGGAACTGGAATAAACTCTTTACCGCTTAAATATTTTCCTGTTAACGAATTATCATCTTGCATCACTTCAGCTGGTGTCCCTGCCGATACAACTTGCCCACCGTGAATACCTGCACCTGGTCCGATATCAAGTAAATAATCAGCAGCCATCATCGTATCTTCATCATGCTCAACAACGATTAATGTATTACCTAAATCGCGCATTTCTTGCAATGTACGAATAAGACGATCGTTATCGCGCTGGTGTAAACCAATTGAAGGCTCATCAAGAATATAAAGTACGCCAGTTAGACGAGAACCAATTTGCGTCGCTAAGCGAATACGCTGCGCCTCACCACCTGATAACGTACCAGCCGCACGACTTAGCGTTAAATAATCTAAACCAACGTTCACTAAGAATCCAACGCGCTCCTGAATTTCTCTTAAAATTAAATGAGCTATTTTTTGTTGCTTCTCCGTTAGCTCTACATTCGAGAAAAATTCTTGTACTTCTTGAACTGAATACTTCGTTACGTCAGCAATCGTTTTATCACCAACAAAAACAGCTAAGCTTTCAGGCTTTAAGCGGCCGCCTTTACACTTCGGACAAGCTTGTTCTGCCATATACTTTTCCATTTGCTCACGAATGTAATCAGAACTCGTTTCACGATAACGACGTTCAATGTTTGGAATAACACCTTCAAATAAAATCTCATTTTCCTTTACTTGACCGAATTCATTTACATAGCGGAAATAAACCTTCTCTTCCCCGCTTCCGTACAACACTTTATCAAATAAATCTTTCGGTATATCTTTCACAGGCATATCCATATCAACGCCGTAGTGATTACATACAGATTGTAAAAGTTGTGGATAGTATTGTGAACTTGTCGGTTCCCAAGGTGCAATCGCATGTTCATTTAATGATAAATCCCAGTTCGGGATAACAAGCTCTAAATCTACCTCTAGCTTTGAACCAAGTCCATCACAAGAAGGACATGCTCCGAACGGACTGTTGAATGAGAACATACGCGGCTCTAATTCTCCGATTGAAAAACCACAATGCGGACAAGCATGATGTTCACTAAATAGAAGTTCCTCTTCTCCCATTACATCGATTAACACTCGGCCTCCGCCAAGCTTTAATGCACTTTCAAGTGAATCAGCAAGACGGCTTGCGATTCCTTCTTTTACAACAATACGGTCAATTACAACTTCAATAGAATGCTTCTTATTTTTATCTAACGTAATCTCTTCAGACACATCAAGCATTTCACCATCAACACGTACACGAACATATCCTTGCTTCTTAATATCTTCAAGTACTTTCACATGTGCACCTTTACGCCCAGAAACGATAGGAGCTAACACTTGTAATTTCGTACGTTCAGGATATTCAAGAACACGGTCTACCATCTGCTCTACTGTTTGTGATGTAATTTCAATCCCATGATTTGGACAAATTGGCGTACCAATTCGCGCAAATAATAAACGTAAATAATCATAAATCTCCGTTACCGTTCCGACAGTTGAACGTGGATTACGACTCGTCGTTTTTTGATCGATTGAAATCGCTGGTGACAATCCTTCAATCGTATCTACATCCGGCTTATCCATTTGTCCTAAAAACTGGCGCGCATACGCAGATAACGATTCTACGTATCTGCGCTGCCCTTCTGCATAAATCGTATCAAATGCTAATGATGATTTCCCCGAACCAGACAATCCCGTTACAACGACAAGCTGATTTCTCGGAATGGTTACATCAATATTTTTTAAGTTATGTGCTCTAGCACCTTTTACAACGATAAAATCCTTGCTCTTACTCACTCTTTTCACCCTTCCGCTTTTAATTCTAATAGTAAATCTCTTAGTTCAGCTGCACGCTCGAAGTCTAACGCTTTTGCTGCTTCTTTCATCTCTGCTTCCATCTTCGCAATTGTCTTTTCACGCTCTTTTTTCGTCATTTTCTTAGCAGGAGTTGCTTCGTATGTTTCTGTCTCTTCAGCAGTTGTCGTTGCACGGATTACATCACGTACGCCTTTTTGAATCGTTTTCGGCGTAATACCATGCTCTTTATTGTAGGCTTCTTGTATAGTACGACGACGCTGCGTTTCTTCAATTGCAATTCCCATTGATCTTGTTATACGATCTGCGTACATAATAACGCGGCCGTTTTCATTACGCGCGGCACGACCAATTGTTTGAATTAATGAGCGCTCTGAACGTAAGAACCCTTCCTTATCAGCATCTAAAATCGCTACAAGTGATACTTCTGGAATATCTAATCCTTCTCGTAATAAGTTAATACCGACCAGTACATCAAACTTACCGAGGCGAAGATCGCGGATAATTTCAATACGTTCTAACGTTTTAATTTCAGAGTGAAGATAGTTAACTTTAATTCCTACATCTTTTAAGTAGTCCGTTAAATCCTCTGACATTTTCTTCGTTAAAGTCGTAATTAATACACGTTCATTTTTTGCAATACGATCTTGAATCTCTCCTAATAAATCGTCAATTTGCCCTTCAATAGGTCGTATATCGATTGGTGGATCTAAAAGCCCTGTTGGACGAATAATTTGTTCTATTACTTCTGGTGACTGCTCTAACTCGTACGGTCCTGGCGTCGCCGAAACGTAAATAACTTGATTTGTTTTCTCCTCAAACTCATCAAACATGAGCGGTCTATTATCTAAAGCTGACGGCAGACGGAATCCATGATCCACAAGCACTTGCTTACGTGCTTGGTCCCCGTTATACATCGCTCTTACTTGTGGCACTGATACGTGCGACTCATCCATAACAATTAAGAAATCTTCCGGGAAATAGTCCAATAACGTATACGGTGTTGCACCCGCTGGACGAAGTGTTAAATGACGGGAATAGTTTTCAATCCCTGAACAAAAGCCCATCTCGCGCATCATTTCTAAATCATAACGTGTACGTTGCTCTATACGCTGTGCTTCTAGCAACTTACCGTTATCATTTAACTCCTTTAAACGCTCTTCTAATTCTTTTTCGATATTTTCAATAGCGACCTTCATTTTCTCTTCACGTGTAACGAAGTGAGATGCTGGGAAGATTGCTACATGATCACGTTCTGCTAATACTTCACCTGTTAACGCATTTACTTCACGAATACGATCAATTTCATCGCCGAAAAATTCAATTCGAATACAATGCTCATCAAGTGATGCCGGGAAGATTTCAACTACATCTCCGCGCACACGGAATGTACCACGCTTGAAATCAATATCATTACGTCCATACTGTACATCAACAAGTTCACGAAGCAATTGATTGCGGTCCTTCTCCATACCAACTCGAAGTGATACAACTAACTCGCGATATTCTTCAGGAGAACCTAAACCATATATACACGATACACTCGCAACGATAATTACATCGTCCCGTTCAAATAATGCAGACGTTGCCGAGTGACGCAATTTATCAATTTCATCATTAATCTGCGCGTCCTTTTCAATAAACGTATCTGTTTGTGGTACATACGCTTCCGGCTGATAATAATCGTAATAACTAACAAAATACTCAACTGCATTATTCGGGAAAAAGTCTTTCAACTCACTATATAACTGTCCTGCTAACGTTTTATTGTGAGCCATAACAAGTGTTGGCTTTTGCACTTCTTTAATGACATTTGAAATCGTAAATGTCTTACCCGTTCCTGTCGCTCCAAGCAACACTTGCTTTTTCTTTCCACTATTAATTCCCTCTACAAGCTTCTCTATAGCTACCGGCTGATCACCTTGCGGGGAATACGCTGATATAATTTCAAATTGATGTTCCAAGTAAAATCCGACCTCCTCATAAAAATCTGTATTATTATTTTACCACGAATGCCTATAAAAAACCTAAAAAAACGAACAGATATTCGGTAAAGTTTTCGACAATATACACATAGAAAAAGGAAGGAGTAAATACTTCCTTCCTCTAATAATTCTATTTTTTAGGTACATATACTAAGTCATATCCATTGCGCCCAGCTTCATTCATACAATCTATTAACCGATAAGTACTTTCTGATTCGCGCTGCTCTTTAACAATACTTTTACAACTATCTTTATGTAACCCTTTATCCTTCCCAGCAAATTTGTCTTTTCTATTATCTGAAACATAAAATATATCGTTCCCACTATACTCTAACGTTTGAAAAATCGGGTCCCCTTCAAGGGTATACTGTACAATTCTTATTTTATCAACTTCCCTTTGTTCGACATTCAAAACGAAATTTTCAAATTTATCTAGATTGGAAATCCTGGTTCCCTTTACAATGACATCGTTCTTCTTATCAATTGTAGTGTTAGATGATGAGCATGCTACTAAACTAAAGAGAAATAGACATATAAAGCTGGTTCTTTTTTCTATTGTCATCCTCTCCTATAAAAATTATTTGTATACCAGAAAAGCTACTTTCAACTATGAAAGTAGCTTTTCTTTTCCTTTCTCCTTCTTCGGAAAAACCACATATGAAAATGAAATCGCTGTATCAACTAAAAATATAATTGCCCACACTTGGCTCACGCGACTTGCAGCTTTATTTAAAACGATTCCCGATTCTAACCAATTACCCCATTGTTCAAATGGAATAAATCCATACGCGAAGAAAAAGAATATGTGCACACCAACGAATAAAACAAGATGTAATACCCAATTTTTTATTTCCTGCTTTGCATAGGCCATACCTGTTAATTCTACCTGTTCTTCAATAATAGGCGCCGGTTCATTACGCCATTTCGCAACTAGCTTTTGCGCAAATATATCAAGCTTCTTCAAATCCTTTTTCCCGTAGAAAACCGCATACAGTAAAATAATTACAGTAATGATTTGAAAATTAGAGAACTTTCCTGTTTGATAATAGTCCACTGCCCCTAATGTTAAAATAAACACTTCATTTACGAGGAGTACAATCCCCATAATAAAGCTCGCCTTCTTCAAACGGAATCCGTAACGGAGTAAAAAGAAACCGATAGCCGATAACCAAAATACGATCTCTGCTCCAATTAAAAAATACCAACGATATTCTGCGAGTATGCTCATTTATCCTTCTCCCTTTCATCATAAATACGAAAAGCTTCATCCATATATAATAAAAACTCTTCTTCAATTGGATACATGCTCATTTTCTGTGAATCTTCCTTTGATTTTCTAACTTCCCATAACTTATCTAAAAACACTTCGTCACCATTAGCCATTTCTAAACACTTCTGCATTAATCTCTTCATTGCCCTTTGTACTTCATCACTAGTGGCTTCTTTACCCTCTTTCATAAAAATACGTAATTGCTTTAATAAATCTACCCATTCTAAAACATTCGGATCTTCCTCACTCATATTCGGCAAATTATGAAGCAACTTTTGTTCTTCCTTTGAAAATACTTCATTTTGAAATATTTCACGTATACGAGGAGACTGTTTTGAAAGCTGAATAAGTTCAAACATAACTTTCCAATCAAGTTCTCCCTCTACATCTACCGAATAAACAACCGCTTGTAAAACACGCTCCATTCGATTAAATTTCTTTTGTTCTTCCTGTACAAATCGAAGTTGGTTTTCAAGTGATTTTTTCAAATCCAGCTCACCTTTTACTAACATATTCGCAACTTCTTTTAATGAAAATCCCATTTCTTTTAAAAATAAAATTTGTTGCAAACGAATAACGTCAGCTTCACTATATAACCGATGCCCACCCTCTGTTTTTCCGCTCGGCTTTAATAAATCTATTTGATCATAATAACGTAGTGTACGTACTGTAACCCCTGTTTCTCTCGTCAATTCTTGTATTGAAATCACTACCATCACCTCTTCCCCCTCATTATAGAAGATGACGTTACGTAACTTTCAAGTGTTTTGTAAAAAAATACAAAAAGCTGTTATACAAAGTGTATAAACAGCTTTTATGGAAATAACCCCTTTTGTATGGCGCGCCCACAAAATAAAATAAGTGCTCCAACAACAACACTCGTTGCCGTTTTATGATAATGGGCTAATACTAATAAATAATACGATAAACCTACAGTACCAATCATAATACAAATACTTGGCACTGGATTACGAGAAAAGTTTTGCATTCCCCAAAGAAGCGCAAATATAGCTGTAGCGACACATAACACCGGTAATTCCATCCCAGTTCCCCTTTTTCTATCTATTATTCTTTGTTGCTAACACGCTCGTTGATGCGATACTTATTAATACACCAAAAATAGCAATATATAATAGCTCAGTTACATGTACTGCTTGCCTATCTAAATACTTATTTACACAAAGATACATAATAAACAAGAAAACGAAGCTTGTAATACAAATCGTAAAATATGACTTCATCTTGTTCACAACCCGCTCATCAATCGATGGTACTCCCTCTTCTTTCAAACGCTTCTGCTCTTTATATTCCGAAATTCCATATAAAATGACTAGCGCTACATTCGATATAAAAATAGTTCCCCACGAAATACTTAAAATCATTAAACTCGTATTTAAAAGAATTCCTGCTACAAGCAAACTCCCTACGAATCTCATGACCTCTCTCTTACTCATACATGATCAGCCTCTTTTCGATTTCTATATTTCCACTTCGGCCAATAGTTCACAAGAAAATACACCCACTACCCTAGTACAAATAAAACAAACGGCATACCAGCATTTCCATCAACAATTAAATTATATAAACTCCATATCGCTAAACTAATCGTAAAAAATAACCCTACATATTTAAACGCTTTATCTGACTGAAATCTCTCAAACTCATCCTGCATTTTTTATTCCCCCTATCGCTATGCTCGTTTTCCTACCATTTCTCTCCCCTTACTCCAGCGTAAAGATTTCCTCCACCTTCACTCCAAAATACTTGGCGATTTTTAAGGATAACTCTAGACTCGGATTGTAATGATGATTTTCAATCGCCACTATCGTCTGCCGCGTCACCTGCATCGCCTTTGCCATTTCAACTTGTGTTATATGATTTTGCTTTCTTAACTCTTTTATTTTATTTTTCACACCCATAGGATCCACCTTCAAAAGTAAAGATATCTTTACTTAAATTATAAATATTTTCCAGTTATAAGTAAAGATATCTTTACAAATTTTAGAAAAACGTTTCATTGAACATCTACCCTAACAAAGTACAAGAGTAATTCAATTTATATCAGCGATTTTTTAAATATATCAGCGCACCTTAAAATATATCGACTTACCGACAAATATCGAAATCAGTAGCACCATAAGCATAAGAAAGAAGCTGCCCCAAAATATCTTTTGGAACAGCTTCTTCGTCCTACTTACATAAATCCTAATCCCCATACAAGAACGTATCCAAGAACCGATAAGCAAACCGAGCCAATCAGCCCTGCCACAAATGCTTTACTTCCTAATTTACGGAAAGTTTTAAACTCTACATTTAAACCGAGCCCTGCCATCGCCATTGCGATTAGCATATAAGCAATGACAACAATGTACCCCGCAACAACTTCTGGAATAATCCCAAGCGAATGCACTGCACTCATTGCTAAAAACCCGAAGATGAACCACGGAATTGGAAGGTCGCGCCATGATCTTTTTTCCTCGCTACCTTCACTCTTACCAAACCATAATCCGATTAAAATCGCTACTGGTACAAGCATTGCAACGCGCGTTAGTTTCACGATAACTGCGATATCTACAGCCGTGCTTCCTCCTGGCGCCGCAGCCGCAATTACGTGAGCAATTTCATGCAGTGTCGCCCCTGAGAACACTCCATATCCGTATGGAGATAGACCAAGCACTGGATATAATAACGTATAAATAAGCGTAAATATTGTACCTAAAATTGCAATGATCGCCGCTCCAACTGCTGTTTCGTCATCTTTTGCTTTCACTTGCGGTGCAATTGCCACGACCGCGGCCGCGCCGCAAATTGCCGTACCGCATGCTGTTAAAATCCCAAGTTTCTTTTCTACTTTAAATACTTTCGTTAGTCCGTACACAACAAAAATAGTAAATGTAATAACAACCGCCGCGATGACCAATACTTTCGGCCCCGCCTTCGCAATATCAACAAGATTTAATCGCATTCCAAGTAAGATGATCCCAAAGCGCAGTAACTTCTTACTCGCAAAGTTCGTTCCTGCAATGGCATCATGAGGAACTCCAATTGCAGCGCGCCAAACCATCCCAATTAGAATAGCAATTACTAATTGTCCCATAATATTTAAAAATGGAAGCTCCGCTAAATATTTCGCGGCAATTGCGATTAATAATGTAATCCCAATTCCTTGCGAAAATCCAAAGCCCTTCTTCTTTTGTATAACAAGTGTTTGTTCCACCTTGTACCACCCCAATAATCGTATTGGAACATGCATGTTCTTTCTACTTACATTATAAGAGAGTTTCTATAATAAGTTTAATACCAATACCGAATCTCTATCATCAGAAATACTTATGATAAGATGATAGAACAGAAAGGAGCCCATTATATGAACGTAGACATTTTAAAAATTTTTGTTACTGTCGTTGAACAGAAACACTTCTCCCGTGCAGCAGAATTATTAAACCTTTCACAGCCCGGAGTAAGTATGCATATACGCAACTTAGAAAACGAATTTGGCACTACACTTATTCAACGCTCCCCGAAGCATGTCCAAGTTACGGAAGCTGGAAACATATTATATATACATGCAAAGCAAATGCTCTCTCTTTACGAAGATGCTAAGCAAGAAATTAATGAACTACATAACGTTGTAACAGGAACACTTCGCATCGGTGCTAGTTTTACAATTGGCGAATACTTACTTCCAAAAATACTCGCTAACTATGCGAATGAAAATCCACGCGTCGAAGTGCATACCTTTATCTCAAATACAGAAGAAGTTTTGCAAAGTCTTCGCTCTAATCAAATTGATATCGGCTTAGTGGAAGGGCAAGTCGTATACGCTGATGTTAACGTTGAAACATTTATGCAAGATGAAATGAAGCTCGTCGTTCCGCCAAATCATCCACTACTCCGCACAAAGGAAATAAATGAAAGCACACTCCAAGATCAAGTATGGGTACTAAGAGAAAGTGGTTCTGGTACACGCGCTTATAGTGACCGCTTTATTCATCAACACCATTTAAAAATGAAACGATTCTTTACATTCAGTAGTATCCAAAGCGTAAAGGAAGCTGTTAGTGCCGGTCTTGGCATCGCTATACTTTCTGATTGGACTGTACGGAAAGAGCTACTAGCAAAAGAACTATTCCACGTCGAAGTTCCAAATGAACAACTAATCCGTCCGTTCTCTATCGTTCGCGGCAAATATTTCATTCCATCTAAAGCCATTCAAGTGTTCTTAAATCATGTAAATTCTTTTGCGAAAAAACAGCATTGACCTTCACATTAGTGTGAAGGTTTACAATACATGTAAAAGGAGTGAAACACATTGCGAATTGGAGAATTATCAAAAGAAACTGGCGTTAGTGAAAGATCACTAAGACATTACGAAGAAAAGGGATTACTCCCTTCTAGGCGCCTCGCAAATGGCTACCGTGATTTTGATGAAAGTGCCATCGGAAAAGTGGAGCTTATTCAAATGTACTTACAAATTGGCTTAAATTTAGAAGAGACGGCAAGGATGCTGCGCTGCCTTGAAATTGAACCGCACCTGTACGACAATCCGTGCAGCAGTATCCTTACGCTTTACGAAGATAAACTCAATGAAGTAACAAAGCAAATCACATTACTTTCCAACATCCAAACGAATTTGCAAAAACACGTTTCACTCCTAAAACAAGCAAAAGAAAAGGGATGATTACATGTTTGTTATACATGGCAGTTCAAGACAAAACGGAAATACGGAAGCTTTAACACATATGATGATTGATGGAATTGAAACAGAACAAATTTATTTACGTGATCACACAGTCTATCCTATTACAGATAAGCGTCATGATGCAGAAGGATTCCAACCTGTAAATGATGACTACGAGCAGTTAACGAAACGCATGTTAGAGCACGACACAATTATCTTTGCTACACCATTATATTGGTACGGAATGAGTGGACATATGAAAAACTTTGTTGATCGCTGGTCACAAAGCTTGCGCGATACATCTCTTCATTTCAAAGAGAAAATGAAAGATAAAAAGATGTATGTTGTCATCGTTGGCGGGGATAATCCAAAGCTAAAAGCATTACCGCTTATTGCTCAATTCCAATATATCTTTGATTTTGTTGGTTCTTCATTTGAAGGTTATGTTATTGGAGATGCGAATGGGTTAGATGAAATTCAAAATGATGCTGAGGCGATAGCTAAGGCACAAGTTTATAATAACGAATTCAAAAATCACAAGCTGAAATAAGTTTGACAAACTATTTAGACTTAGCGACGCAAGAAGAATTAGAAATCATGTTACAAGAATACCCTGGTACAATACTTTTCATTAGCCATGATCGTGCCTTTATTCGCTCTGTTGCAGACCATATTCTACAAGTAGACGAGAGTGAACCAAGGGTATTCCACGGTAATTACGAACAATACACAAAAAGAACAACGGGGGATTCTGTAAACGTTACTGAACAAGAACTATTACGATTACAAACAAAACTAACAGAAATCATTGGCCGAGTTTCCATACAAAATCATCACGATGACATCACATCTCTCAACCAAGAATACGAAACATTATTAGTTCAAATACGGAAATGTAAAGAAGCGCTCTAATGTCTTCCCTATATATCGACGGGACCTTCCGCATTTCCCAAGAAATATTGAAACTTCGACATATAAAGTAAAAAGCCATGCATCAGCACGGCTTTTTACTTTATCCCGCATTAACGGGCAGTAAGACTCCCACCTCAAAATTCGGTTAAGGCAAAGAAGGTAGATGGGAGACCAACTGCCCGTAAATGCCCGATTGGTTCAACTAATAATCAGTGGGGAACAAACACCCCCACTGATTAAAGTTTCACTTTATATACGAACAGCAGTCCCGCTCACAGCAACCATTAGCATCCCTTCGCGAACTACCTCGTAATCCACGTCGATACCAACAATTGCATTTGCATTTTTTTGTCTTGCGAAAGTTTTCATCTCTTCCATTGCGATGTCACGTGCTTCTTTTAATTTACTTTCATAAGCACCCGCACGACCGCCGACAACGTCACGGACAGAAGCGAAGAGGTCACGAACGATATTCGCGCCCATAATCGCTTCTCCATTGACGATATCGATATACTCAATAATTTCTTTTCCTTGAATTGTAGACGTTGTTGTTACAATCATACTCTATAGCCTCCCATATGAGATTTTTACCTACTTATGGTGCACTAATTCAGTACAAATTATATTTACGAACTAAACTGAGCTTCGTATAACCTACTGTATCCTCCGCCTTGCTCAATTAATTCATCATGTGAACCTTGTTCTGCAATACCGTCTTTATTTACAACGACAATTCGATCTGCATTTTTAATCGTTGCAAGTCTGTGAGCGATAACTAACGTTGTACGGCCAGCTGCTAATTCAGCAAGTGATTTTTGAATTGCAAGTTCCGTCTCAGTATCTAGTGCGGAAGTAGCTTCATCTAGTATTAAAATTGGCGGGTTTTTCAAGAACATACGAGCAATTGCTAGACGCTGCTTCTGTCCACCAGAAAGTTTTACACCACGCTCACCGATAACAGTATCTAAACCGTCTGGTTGTGAGTAAATTAAGTCTTCTAACTGCGCACGTTTTACTGCCTGCCAAATTTCAGCTTCTGACGCCTTTAAGTTCCCGTAAGCAATATTTTCACGAATTGTTCCTGAGAATAAGAACACATCTTGCTGCACAATTCCAATTTGCTTACGAAGTGAAGATAATGTCATATCTTTCGTATCAATACCATCAATTTGAATTAATCCAGATGATTGCTCATAAAAACGTGGTAACAGGCTACATAACGTCGTTTTCCCTGCTCCTGATGGTCCAACGAACGCAACCGTTTCACCTGCATGTATGTTCAAACTAATATCATTTAAAATCGGTTCTTTATTTTCATATCCGAACGTAATGTTGTTATATTGAATATCACCATGTACCTGTTTAACTTCCATTGCATCTTTAGAGTCTACAATGTCAGGCTCTGTTTCAAGAAGCTCTACATACCTTTTAAAACCAGCGATTCCTTTCGGATAGCTTTCGATTACCGCGTTAATTTTTTCAATTGGACGGAAGAAAATATTCGTTAATAGAACGAATCCGATAAATCCACCGTATGTTAATTCTCCTTGCAGAACAAACCATGTACCGCATATTAATACGAAGAGCGTTACGAGACGCATGAGCATATAACTAATCGATGAATTTAAAGCCATAATTTTATACGCCATTAATTTCGTTGTACGGAAACGAGCGTTGTTCACAGCGAATTGCTCTTTCTCAAACTTTTCATTTCCGAATGCTTGTACAACGCGAATACCACCAACGTTGTTCTCAATACATGCATTGAAATCAGCAACGTCTGAGAATAAACGTCTAAATGTACCTGTCATTTTTTTATTGAAGTAAAGTGCTAACCATAATAGGAATGGAATGACGAAGAACGTTAATAACGCTAACTTCCAGTTGATCATCATCATAAATGAGAATGCCCCAACTAAAGTCATTACGGCGATAAATAAATCTTCTGGTCCATGGTGAGCAATTTCCCCAATTTCCATTAAATCGTTTGTAAGGCGCGAAATTAAATGACCTGTTTTATTATTATCAAAAAATCTGAATGATAGCTTTTGAATATGATCAAATAATTTCTGCCTCATATCTGTTTCAATGTTAACACCAAGCATATGTCCCCAATATGTAACGACATATTGTAAGCCTGCATTTAACATATAAACTGCGAGTAAACCGAAACAAGCCCATAAAATAAGCGTCCAGTTTTGCCCTGGCAATAACTTATCAATAAATTGATTTACGATAAGCGGGAAGCCGAGTTCTAATAATCCTGCGACAACCGCACAAGAAAAGTCGAGTATAAATAAACCTTTATACGGTTTATAGTACGAGAAAAATTTACGCAGCATATCTTACCTCCATTTTCCAAAATTAAAAAGACTCCCTAAATGATAACCATTATCAAATAATTATTCAAGTTATCCGTCTATAAAACTGAAAATAAGCTTTGCGATAGCTGTCGTTTTTGGCCGGAAAGTCGATATATTCGAATAATCGCCGATATATTTCGAGTTACGCTGATATATTTGCAAAATCGCCGATATAAATTTCATTTACTAACTACCCTCCCCCAAAAAAAAACAAAAAAGGTACCACCACAAGGTGATACCATTCCTTCTATTACATCGCTTCTGAATCCCACTCATGCTCCTGTTCAACGAATACAATACCTAATTCGTGATGTCCACCAGCATATAATGCAGTTTGTGCAAGACGAAGCTCACCATTTGTATCTAATACTTCTAATTTACAAAATGCTCCTGTCGTCTTCGTTTGAAGCGCATCATAAAATTCCTCGGCGCTTTTTGGAATGACTCCATTTACTTTCGTAATAATTTCTCCAGGCAGTAATTTCAGCTCTGCTCCAATTGTATTTGGAATTGTATCTAGTACAACGAGCCCATCATTGCGTGCAGCAAAATACGCTGGTCTTGTTTCATCGGCAATTTTCTCTTGCATCGAAATTGTGAAACGCCCAAGCATCGCGACTCCCATCGCGATAATTGCAAGTACGTGCCACCAGTAACTTGCGATTCCTAAAACGAGCACAAGTCCTGCTAATCCATAAACACGTCTTCCTGTAAATAATAAAGCTTCCGTCGGCTCATAACTTTTAATCTGTCTCATAAATCCAATTAAAAATGGAACGAGGAATAGAGAATATGTATTTGAACCTATTGAAACGACAGGCCACCATGAAATAAACTGCGTTACCGCATCACCCGGTACAAGAATAAAAATAGGAACGATCCATAAACGCTTTGATTCGTGTAAACCAATCTTTAATCCACGCTTCCCCTTCCTAATCTTCGGTGTAGAGTATCCTACCGCGTTTTTAGAAATCAATAAGCCTTCTACAATAAGCATAACGCCTAGTAAAATAGCAAGGGATACGATGGTATTCTCTTCACCTTCTCGAAGCTGTAAGAAGGAAACTGGTAGCTTAGAAGATAATAGAACACATACAATCGCAATGCTAAATGTATAAGCTGCCGATAAATATCGATACATAGCCGTTAATCCAAATAGTAATGTCCAAATTAAAATAGCCCATAAGCTTGCTTTAGAAACAACAAGTCCAAGCCCAATCGTAATAATAGATACTACTAATCCGTATCCAATCCCTGCAAATAGAGAGGTTCGCAGTTCAAACCAAATATCATAAACTTTAAAAGAAAAATCTTTTCGTTCTCTTAACATACGTAAGTATCCAACGAAGATACTACTTATTACAAATATATAGACAGCAGGGTGTAAGAAAAAACGTCCAACTGCCCGCATTATTTCAAAAATCCACGCCTCCACGAACTCATTCACCACCATTTATATCATTCTTTCTTTTTATATTATCACAACTAAACAAACGTTTGTTTAACACAAAAAAATACAGGCAGCAAACTGCCTGTATTTCTTCTTATTTTGCCATTAACTTTAATGCTGACTGTAATTGTAAATCATTTTCTCCAGAACGGATTTTTTCGATAATTTTAGTTTGAATCGCTTCGGCTGTCTTTTTATCAAGCTGTCCTGTCGCTTCCATCTCATTCGCATTTTGGAATGCTTTCAGCGCCGATTCTGTCTCTTTACTAAAGTATCCATCTTCACGACCTGGTACATACCCTAAGCTCTTAAGCATTTCTTGAGCATGTTTTACTTGTACATCATTTGAATTGTATGAAAGTGTTTTTTCAATTTGAATTGGTGTCGCATGATAATAATTTGGTTGCTTCACTTCTACTGTTGGTGCGATTCCTTTTTTATGAATCCAGTTCCCATCCGGTGTTAACCATTTAAACATTGTTAATTTAATGTTGCTGCCGTCTTTAAATGGAACAGCTTGCTGGACAGTACCTTTACCAAATGTTTTTTCACCAATTAAATCGTATCCTTCTCCTTCTTTCAGCGCACCCGCTAAAATCTCTGAAGCAGAAGCACTTCCATTATCAATTAATACTGAAATTGGATATGGTTTTCTCTCTTTCAGTTCCGTAGAGAATTTCTTCTTCTCACCATTTCGTTGCTCTACTTGTAGCATTGGCTTTTTATTCGTCATAATTTCCCCTAGTATATCTTCTACACTATTTAAATAGCCACCAGGATTACCACGCACGTCAATAACTAAGCCTTTTATATTTTTCTTCTCTAACTCTTTTAACTGATCCTTAAATTCCTTCGCTGTATTCTCAGCAAAAGAAGTGATTTGCATATAACCGATATCTTTTCCACTCTCTTGCTTCACAGAACTAAACACTGTAAAGATTGGAATCTTTTCACGCTTAATTTTAAATACAATCGGATCAGTTACTCCCGCACGTTTAATTTCAATTGCGACAGTCGTTCCCTTTTTACCACGAATTTTTAATACCGCTTCTTCACGTGATAAGTCTTTCACACTGTTTCCATCTACAGATAAAATTTGGTCATTCGGTTTAATTCCTATCTTTTCTGCTGGTGAACCTTTAATTGGCGATACGATAATAAGCTTATCGTCCGTCTTGTTCACCTCAGCCCCAATCCCCTCTAATTCAGGATCAAGCGATTCACTAAACTGTTTGGCTGTTTCTTTATCCATATACGTGGAATAAGGGTCCTTCAGCGTAGACAACATACCTTGTATTGCACCTTCAACTAACTTTTCATCTTTCACGTCTTCCACATAACGTGAATCAATTAGTGCATACGCCTCATTAATTTTTGCCAAATTCCCTTGCGCAGTGCTAGCATTCCCACTCGAAATTGTTTGCGTTACTTCTGCTGGGGTAACCCCAAATACAGACATGCCTGCAAACATTCCGCCAGCACCAATTAAAAATGCAACAACCATTCCAATAATTGCAACTCTACGTTTCAATGCGGAATTCCCCTTTCCAAAACACACAGGTGGTGTAGCAAAAGGCATCACACAGTGTGTGATGCCTTTACCTATTTCTACTATATGATAAGCTTGTACGAATTATGTTTGCAACTTTTTATACTTTTAAGAAGCGACGAATTGACATTACACTTCCCCACATACCGATTAAAGCACCGATTAACACTAGTAAACCAGCTAATTGGAATACGAAAGGACTGTATGGTAGAAGCTCGAAAATTGTTCCGCCAAGTTTTTCGTTAAACACACCTTGCAACGAATTATACGTAACTAGAATTAGGCCAATTGGAATAATTGATCCTAATACTCCTAAGAATAATCCCTCTAGCAAGAATGGCCAACGAATAAACCAGTTTGTTGCACCAACAAGTTTCATAATTTCAATTTCTGTACTACGAGCATAAATTGTAATTTTAATTGTATTAGAGATTAAGAACATCGCTGTGAATAAAAGACCAGCAATTAACGCAATCCCAATGTTACGACCAGTTTTTACAGTATCAAATAATCGTTCAACTTGCCCTTTTCCGTACTGAACATTACTGACAAACTGCATTTTTTCAACTTTCTTCGCGATTGTCGCTGTATCTGTTGGTTCTTTTGCTTTTACAACGAATACGTTTTTAAGTGGGTTATCTTGTTCAAATAACTCAAACGTTTTTCCACTATCACCTAAGCTTTTAATTAAACGTTTTAACTCTTCTTCTTTAGAAGAATATTTAATAGAATCTACTTTTGCAATCTTACTCATATCTTCTTCTAATTTCTTTTGATCCGCTTCTTTTGCAGCTGGATCAATGTGTACACGAATCTCTACATCTTGCTCTACTTTCGTCGCAAAATGGTTCATATTCATAATCGCTGTTAAAAAGACACCTACAAGTAATAATGTAACTGTTACTGCACTAACAGAAGCAAATGTCATCCATCCGTTACGTGATAGATTCTTTACACCTTCTCGCAAATGTCGACTAAGGGCCTTAGCCTTCATATCCGTATCCTCCCTCAATCTCATCTCGAACAATTTTTCCGCCTTCAATCGCGATTACACGATGACGGATTGTATTTACGATATCTGCATTATGCGTCGCCATAACGATCGTTGTGCCGCGCTCATTAATGCGAGTAAAAATATTCATAATATCAAGAGCTGTTTCAATATCTAAGTTACCTGTTGGCTCATCGGCAATTACAACCTTTGGTCTATTTACAATTGCTCTTGCAATAGCCACACGTTGTTGCTCCCCGCCCGAAAGCTCACTTGGAAGTGCGTCTGCACGATCTTCAAGGCCTACAAGACCTAGAACTTCTGTTACACGCTCACGAATTGCATCCGGTTCTTCTTCAATTACTTCTAAAGCAAACGCAACATTCTCATATACCGTTAATTTAGGTAGCAATTTAAAATCTTGGAAAATTACGCCTAATTGACGACGAAAATACGGAACGTCTCTTTCTGCCAATGTTTCGATAGTAAGTCCATTTACATTAATAGATCCTGTAGATGGTTTCTCTTCACGATACATCATTTTAATAAATGTAGATTTTCCGGCTCCACTCGGTCCAACTACGTATACGAATTCACCTTGTTTAATGTTAACTGTAAGACCAGCAATGGCTTTCATACCATTCGGGTACTCCTTATAAACATTCGTCATTTTTATCATTATTTATCACCCAATACTTAATGATTTTTTTCGAAATACTTTTCTGTACATCTGAAAATAAAAGACATCCTTCATTTTCACTTATTCATCCTTGTTGAAGGTAGTTTACTTATGCTTTCCCATAAGCAATACCACTCTATGTAATATATTTCAGCAAAATTCTACAAACCCCATTGTAACATCAAACGGTTTCCAATTTGGATACATTTTTGTTACAGTTATGTTACATTCCAGAAAAAGGAAAACGAGTTGAATATATTATCAACTCGTCCATTTCACCTTTTTTATTTATGTTCTGCTAACCATTCAGATACTTTTTTCGCATCTTCACCTTGAATAAGTCCTGGTGACATTGAACCGCGGCCTTTTTTAATAATCTCTTCGATATCTGCGGCGTCGTACTTACCGCCCACTTTTCTTAAATCAGGTCCAGTTGCCCCTGATAAATCTGTTGCGTGACATCCAGCACAACTTCTTTGGAAAATTTGTTCTGCGCTGTCTGTGCTTGCAGACTGTTTCGAAGACTTACTCTCTTCTTTATTTCCGCATGCTCCTAAAGTAAAAACAACCGATGTCCCTAGCGCAATAGCCAACAATTTCTTTTTCACTTCTATCGCTCCCCATTGTTGATATTCTTTTTATTCCTAACACACTCATTTTCATTATAAGCATTATCTTTATATAGAAAAACTAAGGTGTATTTCATATTCCTCAAAAATACAGTGAGAACCTTGATAAAATAAAGCTTTCATAAGTTGTTTCAATTCTGTGAACAACTTAAAAAACTTCTATAAAGAATCCTTTTTAAAAGGAAAATTAGAAAAGTTCTATATAAATCTTCACCCTATTACCGCTCTATTTTACTATTCTCTACTTTTTACAAAACAATACACAGCATTGTAATCTACATATAATCCCATCAAAAAGAGAAGTTGTCGTTTCCAACTTCTCTTCCTCTTTACTTCATCTATAAAAATAAAATCAAATGCCTTATATCCTCTATATCCTCAGCATGCGCCAACAATTTTGTTGGCTTTTTTTCGCTTATTAGATGCGAGAACGTAAGTAAGCATCAATAAATGGATCAATCTCTCCATCCATAACTGCTTGTACGTTACCAACCTCCGTATTTGTACGGTGGTCTTTTACAAGAGAATACGGGTGGAATACGTAAGAACGGATTTGGCTACCCCATCCGATTTCTTTTTGTTCCCCACGGATTTCATCTAATTGTGCCTGTTGCTCTTCTAGTTTCTTTTGATATAATTTCGCTTTTAACATCTTCATCGCATGCTCACGGTTTTTAATTTGTGAACGCTCTGACTGACACGTTACAACTGTATTTGTCGGTGTATGTGTAATACGAACTGCTGAATCTGTCGTATTTACGTGCTGTCCACCCGCTCCACTTGCGCGGTACGTATCAATTTTTAAATCTTCTGTACGTACTTCGATTTCAACTTCATCATTGAACTCTGGTACAACTTCACAAGATACAAACGATGTATGACGACGACCTGAAGAATCGAATGGTGAAATACGTACAAGACGATGTACACCTTTCTCTGCTTTTAAGTAACCGTAAGCGTTATGACCTTTAATTAATAAAGTTACACTCTTAATACCAGCTTCATCACCTGGTAAATAGTCAACCGTTTCTACTTTAAATCCACGTTTTTCAGCCCAACGTGTATACATACGTAATAACATAGAACCCCAGTCTTGTGACTCAGTTCCACCTGCACCTGGATGTAATTCTAAAATCGCATTATTTTTATCATAAGGATCACTTAATAGTAACTGAAGCTCATACTCATTCATTTCTTGAATTAAGCCTTTTACTTCTGATTCTAATTCCTCATGTAAATCTTCATCATATTCTTCTTTTAAAAGCTCATGCGTTACTTCTAAATTTTCGAACGTCTCATCTAACTGACGGAAACTTCCAACCATATCTTTTAACGCATTCGCTTCATTAATTACAACTTGTGCGCCTTGTTGGTCATCCCAAAATCCTGCGCCCATCATTTTTTCTTCTAATTCTGCAATTTGGTTCTCCTTAGTAGGGAGGTCAAAGAGACCCCCTAAAAGCCGCTAATCGCTTAGCCATTTTCTCTAATTCCTGTCTAATTTCTACTAATTCCATTTCCTTCACCTCTATGTAATTGCTGTTACTTTCGTATGAAAACAAGGGAAACTCTCTCCACTTATTACGGAGAGAGTTTAATTCTTCTTAATTATACATTTTTGATATAAAAGTTTGCAAAGCAGCCAAAGCTACCGCCCTATATTACTGAACAATACCACAGCAGTTTTTATATTTTTTACCGCTACCACATTTACATAAATCGTTGCGGCCCACTTGGTCACCTTTTACAACTGGCTTTTTCTTCGCTTCTTCGCCATCGCTAGATGGATGAACAGCTTCACCTTGAACAACTTCTTGACGTTCTAAGTTTTGTTCAATTTCAGCTTTCATAATGTAACGAGAAATTTCCTCTTCAATAGAAGCAACCATTGACTCGAACATCGCGAATCCTTCCATTTGGTACTCACGAAGTGGATCAATTTGACCGTAAGCACGTAAATGAATACCTTCACGAAGGTGATCCATCGCATCAATATGCTCTGTCCATTTCGTATCTACAACGCGGAATACAACAACCTTCTCAAACTCACGCATTTGCTCTTCTGGCATAAGCTTTTCCTTGTCATTATAACGCTCTATTAATTTCGCGATAATCGGTTCGCTCATTTCCTCAGGAGCAAGGCGACGTAATTCTTCTTCTTTTATGTCTCCTTCTTGAAGAAGGTTTGTATTTAAGTAGTCAACAAGACCTTTAATGTTCCAATCCTCTTCAATTTCCTCTTGTGTATGAAGCGCAACAGCACGTTCTACTGTAGATTTCATCATACCTTCAATAATGCCACGTAAGTTTTCCGATTCCATTACTTCTTGACGTTGCTTATAAATAACTTCACGTTGCTGACGAAGTACATCATCGTATTGTAATAACTGCTTACGTGCATCATAGTTATTTCCTTCAACACGTTTTTGTGCAGACTCTACCGCACGAGAAACCATTTTACTTTCAATTGGCTGAGAATCATCCATACCAAGACGATCCATCATTGCTTTCATATTATCTGAACCAAATCGGCGCATTAATTCATCTTCCATTGATAAGTAGAACTGCGTCACACCAGGGTCCCCTTGACGACCAGCACGACCACGTAACTGATTATCAATACGACGGCTTTCATGACGTTCTGTACCGATAACTGCTAGACCGAAGATTTTCACATCGTCTCCAAGCTTGATATCTGTACCACGACCAGCCATATTCGTTGCGATCGTTACAGCACCTTTCATACCAGCTTCTGCAATGATATCTGCTTCACGCGCATGGTTTTTCGCATTTAAAATGTTATGACGTACACCTTTACGCGTTAACATTTTTGAAATAAGCTCTGAAGTTTCAATTGCAACTGTACCTACAAGAATAGGTTGCCCTTGTTTATGACGATTCACAATATCCTCAACAACTGCATTGAACTTACCTTCCATTGATTTAAAGATTAAATCGGCACGATCATCACGAATAATCGGTTTGTTTGTTGGAATTACGATAACATTCATATTGTAAATACTACGGAATTCTTCTTCTTCCGTTTTCGCTGTACCAGTCATACCAGATAATTTTTCATACATACGGAAGTAGTTCTGGAATGTAATTGTCGCAAGCGTCATACTCTCATTTTGAATTTCTACACCTTCTTTTGCTTCAATCGCTTGGTGCAAACCTTCGCTATAGCGACGACCTTTCATAAGACGACCAGTGAATTGGTCTACAATTACGATTTCGCCCTCTTGTACAACATAATCTGTATCACGATGCATAACAACGTGTGCACGAAGCGCCTGATTAATATGGTGAAGAAGTGCTACATGTTTTAAATCGAATAAGTTTTCAATATGGAAAGCTTTCTCTGCTTTCGTAATACCATCTTCTGTTAACATTACATTTTTCGTTTTCACATCAAATGAATACTCTTTTTCATTTTCTAACGTACGAACGAATGCATTTGCAAACATGTATAGCTCTGTTGATTTTTGAGCTTGTCCCGAAATAATAAGCGGCGTACGCGCTTCATCGACTAAAATAGAATCGACTTCATCGATAATAGCAAAGTGAAGTGGACGTTGAACGCACTGCTCTTTATATAAAACCATGTTGTCACGTAAGTAATCGAATCCAAGCTCATTATTTGTGCTATACGTAATATCAGCAGCATAAGCCTCTTGTTTCTCTTCGCGTGACATACTATTTAAGTTAATTCCTACCGTTAAGCCAAGGAACTCATGAAGTTGTCCCATTTCGTTCGCATCACGTTGTGCTAAGTATTCATTGACTGTAACAACGTGAACACCTTTTCCTGTTAAAGCATTTAAATATACAGGTAATGTAGATGTTAACGTTTTACCTTCACCCGTTTTCATCTCAGAAATATTCCCTTCATGTAAGGCAATACCACCCATTAACTGTACGCCATATGGACGCATTCCAAGAACACGAGTTGCCGCTTCGCGAACAACTGCAAAAGCTTCAGGTAGTAGATCATCTACTGTTTCACCTTTTGTTAGACGTTCTTTAAATTCAAGCGTCTTTCCTTTTAATTGTTCATCAGTTAGTGGCTTAATAGATGACTCTAATGCATCAATTTGCTCAACTGTCTTTTGCATACGTTTAATTTGGCGTTGGTTTACATCAAACACCTTTTTTAAAATACCGATCATAGGAAATACGCTCCTCTTTTATTAAAATAAAACTTCCGATTGTTTTTCTTTTTCTCTATTACAATCAGTCGTTGTAAAAATCAAATGTATGTTATGCCAATTTTTCTCCTAATTAAAAAAACTAAAATGTATATACCTAATGATAATTGTAACACTTGTCTTATAACTATGACAACAATCGGCCGAATGTCAGGCCTTATATTCAAAAAAGTTTTCATTTCATTTGTTCCAACAAACTAATATGTCTTTTCTCTATCCCTCTATTGCAAATTCCGTATTAAATATCCCACTTTAAAAGAGGATAATCGAAGGAAATCTATTAGTTTTAAATGAACAATTACAAAAAGCCGGAAATTCCGCAGGTGCAGCATCCATAGATACTTACACCTGCGAAACAACTCCGACTTTAAACGATACTGTTATGTTGCAAGATCTACTCAACCACAGCAAAAAACACCCTTAAAATATATCTGGATCAATCACGAATTTTATTAATTTATTGGTATTTCTAATTCATGATATTTCCCTTTCTTATCCTTCATAAAAGAAATAAATTTCACCTTAGTTGATTCATTTGAAAAGTTTTTATAATTTTTATAAGGGTCATCTCCTATAAAATAATTTGTCCCTATATATCCTCGTACTGTTTTACCAGCAGGTATTACAGGATCAAACTGATATTGTTTAGGTAACTCCATTGCATACGGAATTACATTATAAAACTCGCCTATTTTAGAATAAAACAATGTATCGGAAATAGACTCATTACTAAGCAAGTTAATATCCCGATTTGTTGTATTTGTAATATTTAAAGGTAAAACATACGTCACTACTTCACGGTCTTCATAAGGATCATAAACTTTTGTAGGATCAAGAGGATCAAGAGCATGAAACGTAACTCCTTGTCCATCTTCAAAAGTTCTATTAGATAAAAATTCATCTTTTACCACTTTATAAGATTCATTATTTAGATTTAATGTTTTAAATCTAAATAAACTAGCAAATATACATAGTAACAGACACAATCCAATGATTATTAAGACATGATTTCTTGTCACTCTTAATCTACCAACTTTCCATTATTAACATGTACAATGCGATCTACTATACCGTTATCCAGGACATGCACATCATGACTAGCTACTATAATAGTCGTTCCTTTAGATTTTTCTACTTCCAAAATATCTAAAACATCTTTTATCCCATCACTATCTAAAGCATTAGTTGGCTCGTCTAATAACAATAGTGTTGGTTGTTCCATTAAAGCTTGCGCTATCCCTAAACGTTGTTTCATACCTAAAGAGTATCTTTTATACTTTCTCTTATCTGTTTTATCAAGTCCAACCCTTTGAATAATATTATAAGTTTCCTCATCAGAGATTTTATTGTTAATCGATGATAAAAACTTCAAGTTCTGAAAACCAGTATACCCTGGAATAAAACTTGGATATTCAATCAATATCCCCATAGAATCAGGGAATTGCTTTTGTTTTCCAATCATTTCATTATCTATATAAACAACTCCAGAATTTAAACGCATTAATCCTGATATAGCACGTAAAATCATTGTTTTACCAGAACCATTATGCCCCTTCAAAACTAAAAACTCTCCTTTTTTTACTGACAAACTAATATTATCTAACACAATATTTCCTTTTAATCTTTTCGTCATACATTCACATTTAATATAATTGTCCATAAATTATTCACCTATCACATCTAGTTTTTTAAAACAAAAACTACCTAATAAAATCATTACAACAACAATTACTACTCCTATTAGAAGTAAATCATTCCATTGAATAGATTGATTATTACCTAAAGTCAATTGAATTGAACTGTGATCAACAAAATACCAACGATTTGGCATAACAAAAGATCCTAAAAAATAAATACTATGAAAGAAAATAGACAAAAATAGGTACAACAACATTAGTACAAAAACAATAGTTATCGGTATATAAAACGTTAAAAACTCAAAAATCAAAGCTAATAAAAAGCTTATAATTATTTGAATTAGCATAGTACCTAATATCTTATAAGGAAATTGACTATATAAATTTAAAAAATTATACTCTCCTAAAGAAAGCAAATAGTAAGCGCTAAACCAAATAAAATACATACCAATCCAAATAATAATTATATAAAAAAACAAAGATAATATTTTCGTTAACCACAGAAAATGCTTCTTCTTAACACGAGGAAGTAAATAAACACCATTCTGTTGAATATCTGAAAAAGCAAAATTCCCTACAAGCAACAAAGGAGTGATTTGAAAGAATATCCAATAAAAAGGAATAGAAAATCGCCCCTCCTTATAAAAATAAGATAAATCCACAAAGTCTACTTCATGAAAAAATCGATAAAAGGTAACATCTACTAATACAGATTCTTTACCATTACTAAGAGGCTGATTGTATAAAAAAGCAATTGCAATAATAGCGTAAATTAAGAATAAAAAAGCCATTATCTTGATGGAATCTCGAAACCTTACATGTAAATCTCTTTTTAACAAATAATATAAGATCATAATGTAAACTAGATCACCTCTGTCTCATCATTCATAGAAATATAACTTTTTTTAGATAAAATCCATACACTTATAAAAAAGATAAAAAAACAGCCAAATAAGCGTATAAATAAACCAGTAGCATCTTCAAACACATTTATATAAAAAGCATTTGTAAATAAAAATCCATGTAATATAAATCTATCTAATAAAACAGCAGTAATCATACATATTATTACAAGTAAACTAGGTAAAAATAATTGCAATAAAGCACTTATCATACATATAAAAACACTCGCAAATAATTGAATGCAAAATAATAATGGATAATTTACATCAACACTAGTTATAGCCATCCTATTTGACATCAAAAACAACTGTAAAATCATACTCCCAGCAAAAAAGGAAACAAAAACGAATAACTTTATATAATATATGGAAACTAATTTCAATACATTATTCACTCTGTAAACAACATAAATACTAAAAAAATTCGACATAGAATATACAGAAAAAACAATTGTTAAAGGAATAAATATAGTCGACAAATTATAAAACGACATAACCTTATACAAAGTTTCCAATTCGTTCATTTTCTCTTTTACAATGCCCTGTTCAAAATAATTGAACAAGCAACCAATGATACTAACATTAAGTAAAAAGAGAATACTTAACCCAACATATTTCATCCTTATAGTTTCTTTCATTACATTATAAAAGAACATGCTTCCTACTCCCCCGTAAATAAAGAACTACAGAACAAAACCAAATACATAACAGGACACTAAGAAAAATTTGCAATTCAAAAAAGCCAAAATCTTTAATTAAATAATCTTTAGGATTGAGAATCCCTTTTCCAATACCAAGCCAAAAAATATGTAAAACAAATGGAACTAAATAAATAAAATAAACTCGTTTTATAAAAAACGAAATTGATAAAGCCAAACTCGAAAAAACCGCACCGTATAAACTATTTAAAAATACATACATTAGAAAATATAAAGTAGGATACTCATAATAAACCGTATTAAATTGAGCTGTTGGTGAAACAGTAGCCGCCATATAATTTAATATCGGATGCGGAGCAACTGTCGGATAAGTCATCGCATATAAATAAAAATGAAATAGTAAAGGGACACTTATAATAAAAAAAGATACTATAAAATTAATACAATAAAGTAATCTAAAATAATGACGCGTTCCCATCTTAGAAATGACAGGATAAATAAATCCATAATTTTTATCAATTCTATAAATCCCAGCTACAGCCATTGCAGAAATCATAGGAAATATAAGTAGATAAAATTCACTATAAAATGGTAGTCTATTAAAATGTAAAATGTTAGATAAATATGGAGATACCTTTATAATCCCAGCATCATTAAATCCTTTCGTTGTTACACACATAGCAATATATTGAGCAATGACAATTACTAACATAATAAATACAGACAACCAAAACATCCTACCTTTTAAAATCCTTCCTAAAAAAGTAACTCATCTACAACTCCTCCATAAACCATTAATGAAATTTAAATCTTTTTTAATATGAAAAGTTGATCCGCAACACCATAACATTTATTTTCTTTATTTAACCAAATGTAACGAAAAGAAACATTTGCTCTCTCTCCTTCAAATTTAGGAAACTCAACTTCATACTGATAAACATCATTTGTACCTTTTCTTTTTACACTCTTAACTTCTTGTTTCCACTGAATTATTTTTCCATCAATTTGTTCAATCCGTCCCAAAAGATACGTTGGTTTTTTCTTATTCGTCACACCCGTTAAAAAAACATAATAATTTTCTGGTATAACTCCTGACTTTAATTTTTTATTTGAAAGCTTATCCTCTATTAAGCTATCATTTCTTTCTATTTGACCTTGAAAGAAATCATGACCATTTTCACTTTTTAAAAACACTTGTTCAACAATAGTATTTTTCTTAATTTCTTGTAACTGAATACTTTTCAAATTATCTTTTTCCGTTAAAGTATCTTCAATATTTACAATCGGTTCATCTACTTTCTTTTGACAAGAAACTAAGAAACTAATACTCAATATAAAAAAACAAACTAAAATATATCTTGAGATAAACCTCATTACAACTCCTCCTATTTTAAAAATGAAATAGCAGGAAAAGCCGTATAATCAAGACTCGGAACTATACGACTTTTTCTAGTACTACACAATAAATAATTTCAATTTATAATTTCTAAATCAATATTCAGTGTAAGGTCCACTCGGTCTTACACTATCAGGACTCCAAGCAGTAGGATAAGCATTATTTTCTCTAGAATAACCACCAAATCTCACAGGTACATTTTTCCCATAGTTTTCATATGCGTAATTTTGGAAAAGATACGTTTTACCTGGTTTCACCGTTCCTTCATGCTTACCCGACTCACCTGAAACATTTACCCAATCTCTATTACCTTTACCTTTATTTTTATCAGCTTCTGTCCAAACGTTAAAAGAACCACCGCCCTTCTCACTACTCTTTACACGCATATACATAGAAGTAGGTGTCTCTTTAGGACGTGCATTAGTAAAATCATATGCATTCCAAAGTCTAAAGGTAAATTCTACATGATCATCCTTTGTATCAGCCTTAGCAGGTTCGGTTAAAGCAAAAGTACTAGCTAAAATACCTAACGATAAAACAGATCCAAACATAAAACGACTTTTTTTCTTAATGCTCACTAAAAGCACCTCCGATAATTTGTAGCATTATATCGATTTTATTTTTTTACTAAAGAAACAAAGTAAATCTATATAATTCAATTTAAAGATAACAAAAGCAAAATACACTATCAATTGATTCCAGAAAACTTAATATTTTATTTACAATTATAAAATATTGTTAAATTAAACAAAATTAGTATACTCCTAACAAGTACATACTTATGGAGATAATCATATTCAAAATCTCAATACAAAAAAGCGCAGCCATTTCGGCTGCGCTTTTGAATTATTATTTAGTTTCGATTAAACCGTATTTCCCATCTTTACGGCCATATACAACATTAGTTTCATTTGTATCAGCATTTGTGAAGACGAAGAAATTATGTCCTAGCATATCCATTTGTAGGATCGCTTCTTCAACGTCCATCGGTTTTAAATCGAATCGTTTTGTACGTACAAGTTCTAATTCATCCTCTTCTACCGCATCCAGAACAGCTACTGCTTCTGGAAGGATAAAGTTCGTTTTCACAGAACCTTTCTCACGTAACTTACGATTTACCTTTGTTTTATGTTTACGAATTTGTCGCTCAAGTTTATCAACTACTAAATCGATAGCAGCGTACATATCGCTATTAGTTTCTTCTGCACGAAGTAATAAATCAGTAAATGGTATTGTTACCTCGACACGTTGCTTGTCAGAGTATACTTTTAAATTAACTTTAATCTCTGGGAATGTATCAAAATAACGCTCTAACTTACTTAGTTTTTTCTCTACATATTCCTTTAATGCTGGAGTTACTTCAATATTTTCACCACGAATGTTGAATTTCATAGATGAATTCCTCCTTTCAAGCCTATGTACTATAATTTCGACACTGGCTTAAAAACTCCTTCTAACTTTTTTAAAAAAATTAGTGGAATTGCGATTTTTTTATCGTTTTTTGTTGCAATGAAAAGATGCATCGTTTCTATCTTTATTTTATCCTATTAACATCGTGAATAACGAATATAACTGTGGACAATTCGTTACAGAAAAGAAACAACTTTTTGACAACTTACCCTATAACAAAAAACCCCTTGCGAAAAACAAGAGGTTCTACTACATATATATAACGTTGCCACAAACGCAGCTTTCTCTTCCCAAAACAATATCCCCTACAGTTTCACAACATTAGCTGCTTGTGGTCCACGTGCTCCATCTACAATGTCAAACTCTACTTGTTGCCCTTCTTCTAATGACTTATACCCATCTTGTTGAATAGCAGAAAAATGGACAAATACATCGTCACCATCTTCACGCTCAATAAACCCAAATCCCTTTTCTGCATTGAACCATTTCACTCTTCCTTGCATGTTCATTCCATTCCCTTCACTCTAAAAATCAGGGCATTCGCCCCATATTTTGACTATAACGAATGACAACATATGAAGTCAAAGAAGACTTATCGCCTTTTTATTATCCCTTTCGACACTGCCATATTAACTTCTACAAAGTGTCAAACTAGATACTTCCCTTGCCCCTCTTTCATATAACAAACTTCCGATTTGCCTAACTGTAATTCCAGTCGTATACACATCATCAACGAGTAAAATATGTTGCCCAGAAAACATCTCTTCTCCCTGAAAATAAAAAGGATTGCTTCCTGACACCCTTTCTTTACGTGTCTTCTTACTTTGCTTTTCTGTTTCCCTTCTTCTTAATGATGGATAAGAAATTTTGACAGGTAAACAAGTTGCTAATAACTCAGCTTGATTAAAACCACGTTCAACTGCCCTTTCCTTACTAAGCGGAACAGCGATAACGGTTGAAACATTAGCAAAATACTTTTGAAATAAACTTCGAAAAGGACGATAAAAAATGCGCACTAACTCTGCATCCCCCCGAAACTTAAACTGCGCTACTATTTCTTTCATCTCATCATCATACATATATAACGAACGGTTTTTAAAAGAACGATACTTCGCCTCTTTCATCCACCTTAGACAATCTATACAAATACCGTCTTCTTGAAATGAGGCAGGAACATATTCTAAAGGCCGCCCACACTCCATGCAAATTTCTCCTATAATATAGGAAAGTTTCTGCTCACATCTATCACATATATATTTTCTATGACACTTTACAAAAAAATTGTACCAACTAACCGTTTCTACAAAACACTCATCACAAAGTAAACAATGCATTAATCGATCAATCCTTGTTCTTTCGCATTTTTATTCATACCTTGAATATGTTTTTTCGCGCGCACCATCGCCTCTGTCTTACCATAGTGAAAATAAACGACCTCTCCATACGGTGCTTCAAAGCTCCGCCCTGCTCGGCCCGCAATTTGTACGAGTGCACTTTCTGAGAATATTTCTTCTTCCGCCCCTAAAACCGCTACTTGCAAATTTTTTACTGTTACGCCTCGCTCTAAAATTGTCGTTGTAACTAATAATGGGATTTCTCCTTTTCTGAAAGCCGCTACTTTTTCTTTTCTACCCGGATCTTCTGCATGTACACCTTCAATTCGCTTGTTTAATGACTTTAACAACAGGCTTATCTCTTCTATATATCGCACATGGGGAACAAATAAAAAAATAGGATATTTTTTATTTAAGTACGTTTGTAACCACTGTAGTAAAACTCGAGGAATTCTTTTATGAATGAGGCTTTTTTTCCAATTCCCGCACCAACAAAACAAAGGAACTGGCAAAGGATGACGGTGATATCGTCCAGAAACAATAACACCTTTTTGTTCACCTCTTCTAAATTTTCGCTTCCACGTTTCATCTGGAGTCGCAGTTAAATAAATACGCGCCGCTCTTTCTTTCATCGCTTGTTTTACCGCGTACTGTAACATTTGATCTGCACAATATGGAAAAGCATCTATCTCATCTACAACCATGACATGAAACGCCCTATAATAACGCAATAATTGATGCGTGGTTGCAACGACTAGTACTGCATCTTTTTCTTTATCCACACTCCCTCCATATAAAGCCGCTACCTTTATATATGGAAATACTTCTTGTAATCTCGGTGCTAATTCCAGAACAACATCCGTTCGCGGCGTTGCGATACAAACTCTTTCTCCTTTTTGAAGCGCTTCGTTAATACCGTAAAACAACATCTCTGTTTTCCCAGCCCCGCATACAGCCCAAATAAAAAATGATTCTTTTCGCTTAATAGCCTCTATAACTCCTTGCGCCGCCAAATTCTGACCAGTAGACAACGTTCCGCTCCACCGTAACAAGTTTAAATTCTTTTCTCTCTTTCTTTCAGCAATCCCGCGAACAAGTAAAGCACATTCACTTACCCTCCCCATCGTTATACACTTCCGGCAATATGTGCACACTTTACTGCACCTTTTACATAAAAACGACGCAAATAGCCGCTGTTCTATATTTCCACAACGCTGACATACATATTTAGAAGCCTTCTTTTTTACACCTTGTACACACACGACCTCTCCCTTCTTTTTCAAATCATTTAATTCCCTCTGTAAATCTGAAGAAAGTTCGTCTAATAGCAACTGTTTCCCCGGTAGCATCGACAATCACCTCCAGCACTACTATAAACCCTTCTTCAAATCCCGTAAAAACTCAAAAAAGCCGATAACCTACTTATAAAATAGTAAGCTATCGACTTTATACACGTTTTTTATTCTTTTATAAATCCTAGAATCGACCGTAACCTAAGAAATGTTTTTGGTTATATGAGCTGTTAATATCACCGTACGCAATTCCTTTATCACTAGCATGAATCATTTGGCCATTACCAACGTAAATACCGATGTGAGATGGACCTGCTTTATAAGTACCTTGGAAGAATACTAAATCTCCTGGTTGTGGGCTACCTACTTTAGAAACTGAGTTCCAGTAACCTGCAACGTCTTGACGACCTACACCAAAAATGTAAGAAATGAATCCACTACAATCAAAACCACCGTTTGATGGAGATGCACTTCCCCAAACATATGGTAAACCTAAGTAGCTTTGCGCTTTACCAATTACGCCACCCACATTTGGAGCTGGCTTTTTCTCTTCTTGTTTAGGTGCTTCTTTCTTAGGCTCTTCTTTTTTTGGTTCCTCTTTTTTAGGTTCTTCTTTTTTAGGCTCTTCTTTTTGAGCTTGTCCACCATTGTTTGCTGGTGCAGCTTGCTCTGCAGGTGCTTGTGCTGGCTGAGCTTGCGCAGCTTTAGCAGCTTGCTCTGCTTGTTTTTGAGCAGCAGCTTCTTGTGCAGCTTTTGCTTGTGCTTCTTCTTCTGCAATACGTTGTAATTGTAACGCTTGTTTTTCAAGCTCTTTCAATTGACCTTCTGTACTTGTCATTGTAGTTACAACTGTATCCATTTTACCGCTTAAATCGTTTACCGCTGTTGCTTTTTTCTCTTTTTCAGCGTCAAGTTCTTTCTTAGCAGTTTCAATTTGAGTTTGTGCTTCTTTTAATTCTTTTTGTTTCTCTTTTACCGTTGCAACATCTTTTTTCACACTAGCTTGGTCTTCTTGCTGTGTTTTCATGATATCTTCATCAGACTCAAGAATTTTAGAGACAGAAGTTAAACGATCAACTAAATCTGCAACGTTTTTAGAGTTTACAAGAACTTCTGTTACAACGTTCGTATTTGGTTGTTCTTGAAGTGCAACTAAACGCTTTCTTAATAACTCTTCACGTTTTGCAATCTTCGTTTGTAATTCTGCAATATCTTTATTTTTCTTTTCAATTAATTGCTCAGTATCAGAAACTTTTTTCGTTGTTTCATCAAGCTTTGCAGCATTCTCTTGAACAGACTTATCTAAACCTTGAATTGTTTTGTTTAATTCATTCATTTGTTTTTGTAATTCATCACGTTCTTGTTGTTGTTTATGTAAAGTGTCATTTTGTGTATTAATTTGTGATTTCACGTCAGAAATTTTATCTTCTGCAAATACATTTGGTGTTAGCCCTGAAAACATTAACCCTGCAACTAATGCGCAAGATGCCATTTTTAGCTTTTTCATTTTATTTTTTACACCGCTTTCTTTTTTCTTTTTCCGTATATAACCTATAAAATTTATACCATAATTCGGGATTTTTTTTGCTAATGTTACGTTTTTGTAAAACAAATGTAATATTATATGTAGCTCTAGCGCAAAATTCGTATATTTTTGTATGTGTGTGTAGAAATTTATATAATTTTCTTACTTCTATAAACAAAGAAAAAACGTAAGGAATCCCTTACGTTTTATTAAATATACGAATACAAATGAAATGCTACTTCATCCATTTCTCAGCCCAATTTTGGACCTCATCCATAACACTTTCTAACGCTTTTCCCTTGTCAGTTAAGCCATACTCGATTCGAACTGGTACTTCTGGATAGACATTACGAACTACAATGCCCTCGCTTTCCAATTCCTTCAAACGCTCTGACAACATACGATCGCTCATATTTGGGATAATATCTGCGATTTCTCTAAAACGTTTCGACTCTTCAAGCAAAGATTTAATAATTAAGCCAGTCCACTTCTTACTAAGCAGAGTAAAAGCTGACTCAAACTTTGGACATAAACAAGAATTATGCTCCATATGTTTCACCTCTCTTCTATTATAATATAGTTTCTTGTAAAAAGTAAGTTATAAAACTTTCCTCATTATTTTATTTTACGTACATTTTACCATTTCCAAATATTAACTTGTCAACTAAACGTAACATACCCGTAAAAAAACCCTCTTAAAAAGAGAGCTTTTTATATCTTTATTACTTCGTATACCATCCAAGACCTAATGCACCTTCACCTAAGTGCGTACCAATTACAGCTCCAAAATAACCTGTACGAATTGTGACGTGAGGATATTTTGCTTCTAATTCTTTCTTCCATTCATTCGCTTCCTCTTCACGTTGCGCATGAATGATAACTGCTTCCATAGGTACACCTTTACTTGCTTGCTCATCAAAAATTTCAATGATACGTTTTAATGCTTTTTTACGTGTACGAATCTTTTCAAACGGAATAATGATTTTATCTCTAAAATATAAAACTGGCTTCACTTGTAACAGACTGCCGATGAAAGCTTGCGCGCTATTTAATCGACCACCACGTTGTAAATGATGTAAATCATCAACTACAAAATAGGCGTCCATCGTTTTCTTCATTTCATCAAAACGAGCAATAATCTCTTTTGGACTCTTTCCTTCACTTGCTAACCTTGCACCTTCACGCACATAAAATCCTTGTACTTCACAACTAATTTCAGAGTCATACGTGTATACATCAATACCCTCTACCATCTGTCCAGCTGTCGTTGATGTTTGATATGTACCACTAATTCCACTTGATAGGTGAATACTAATAACTGCATCATAATCTTTAGCTAGTTCTTCATATAGCTCAACAAACTTTCCGATTGCTGGTTGAGAAGTTTTTGGAAGTTCCTCTTGTTCACGTACTTTCACATAAAAATCATCTGCTGAAATTTCAGCTTCTTCTTGATAAGATTCTGTTCCAAACACAACGTTTAATGGAATCATATATATATTGAGTTCATCACGGATTTGCTTCGGTATATATGCTGTACTATCAGTAACAATAGCTATTTTCATTTTCGTACCTGCCTTATAAAAAGTTTTATTTCCTAATTTTACACGAAAACTACAAATGGTGCATCCATACAGGGAAATGCCGGTTGAAATTATACTCACCATCTCGACAAATTACAACAAAAAGATAAAATACTCACCAAAAACTTCAGCCTATTTAGAAAAAATGTTTGAATATAAAAAGGCTCGCTTTTAAAATGGAAAGTACTAGTCATTTTGATAGATAGGGGCGTATACAAGTGCTATTACAATATTTAACAATCAAAGACTACGGCGAACACGAAATCGTCATTCAAAAATCAAGATTTATTTGTTATATTAGCCGAGCAACGACTGAGGAAGAGGCTCAAGAATTTATACAAAAAATAAAAAAACAGCATTGGAATGCAACACATAATTGTTCCGCTTATTTAATTGGCGAACAAGATCATATTCAAAAAGCAAATGATGACGGCGAGCCTAGCGGTACAGCTGGCGTACCAATGCTAGAAGTACTAAAAAAACGTGGGCTAAAAGATACCGTCGTTGTCGTAACACGCTATTTTGGTGGCATTAAACTTGGCGCAGGTGGATTAATTCGTGCATATGGAAAGTGTACAAGCGAAGGCATTAATCATGTCGGTGTCGTCCAGCGAAAACTAATGCGTGTGATGCAAACCGAGATTGATTACACATTACTTGGCAAAGTAGAAAATGAATTACGTAATTCAAAATATGCCATTAAAGATATACATTATCTAGAAAATGTCACATTTGATACTTATGTAGAAGAAGACGGCAAACAAGCATTTACAAATTGGATGATTGAATTAACAAACGGGAAATGTACAATTACAGAAGGAGATATGTTGTACTTAGAACAAGATGTTATCTAAGCATAACTCTTTTATCACCTTCAAAGATTAATGTAGTGAATTACTTCCCTACAAATGAACTAACGAACTAAGGAGATTATATATGGAAGAACGTTATTATCATCTCCAAAATAGCAGAATAAAAAAGAAGCGAAGAAGGAAACTTTTCTTCTTCCTTATTTTCGCATTTTTATTTGGCAGCATAGGAGTTTATGTGTTAAATTCTTACTCTTCTCTTATGGGGATGTATAGTGGTTTTACTCGTGAAAAATCGGATTTAAGAAACAAAGATGTAGAAATTACAAAGGAACCTTTTACAATTCTCATTATGGGTATAGAAGATTATGCGACAGACGGTCAAAATGGTCGTACAGACTCATTAATGTTTGCAACAGTCAATCCGAAAACTCAAAAGATTTCACTTATGAGTATTCCTCGTGATTCTCGAGTTAAAATTGTTGGTAAAAATAAGGAAGACAAAATTAACGCTGCCCATGCTTACGGCGGAGAAGAAATGGCAATCAAAACTGTCGAAGGCTTTCTAAAAGTTCCTGTAGACCATTATCTTAAAATTGATTTCCAAGGCTTTAAAGGTATCGTTGATGCTGTCGGCGGCGTTACGGTTGACGTACCCTTCGATTTCTGGGAGCGCTCTGACGTAGATTACTACAAAAAAATTCAATTTAAGCAAGGACAGCAAAACTTAAACGGTGAAGAAGCACTTGCTTACGTCCGTATGCGAAAACAAGATCCAAATGGCGATTATGGTCGAGCTGCTAGACAAAGACAATTACTAGCCGCTGTTGCCCAAAAGTTAAACTCCACCTCTACTGTATTTAAAATTAAAGATTTAACAGCTGTCGTTGGAAAATATATAAAAACCGACATTCCTATTTCAGACGGACTTGCTCTTTACAATAAACTTTCTGGATTTGATCCTTCTACAATGCAAACGTTAAAGCTTGAAGGCGAAGACAAAAAGATAGGCGGTATTTATTACTTCCTTCCAGATCCAATCAGTGTAGAAACGGTGCGTAACGAAATTGAAAAAGAATTAGGGGAAAAAGCAAAAAATCCAACTACAAAAAACAACTCAAATCCTGATTCAAATTCAAGTTCTAATTCTAATTCTAACGAACAAGCAAAAAAAGAAACAAACCAAAATAAAACACCAACTGATCCGCCACCTTCTACAAATGCTCATGCAGAGTGGATTATGCGCAATCAGCCGTAACAAAAAGGCCCAATCTATCCGATTGGGCCTTTTTTATTTACTTATTAAAGTGTTGTAAAATTGCTTCTACAATGCGCTCTGATGCACGACCATCACCGTAAGGGTTAGATGCTTTCGCCATCTTATCATGAGCTTCTTTATCTGATAACAACTCATCTGCAAGACCAAAGATTGTCTCTTCGTCTGTTCCTGCTAATTTCAGCGTACCTGCTTCAATACCTTCAGGGCGCTCTGTTGTATCACGAAGAACAAGAACTGGTACCCCAAGTGATGGAGCTTCTTCTTGTACACCGCCAGAATCCGTTAACATTAAGTATGAACGAGCTGCAACATTGTGGAAATCAATTACATCTAGCGGCTCAATTAAATGAATACGATTATGTTCACCTAAAATTTCATTTGCTATTTCACGAACAACAGGGTTCATATGAACAGGGTACACAACTTGTACATCTTCATGCTTATCAACAAGACGCTTAATTGCACGGAACATATTACGCATAGGTTCACCTAAGTTTTCACGACGGTGAGCTGTCATAAGTACAAGACGATCATTTCCAAGTTTCTCTAGTACAGGATGACTATATGTTTCTTTTACAGTCGTTTGCAACGCGTCAATCGCTGTATTTCCTGTGATGAAAATACGTGACTCATCTTTATTTTCCTTCTGTAAGTTCGTTGCTGATTTTGCTGTTGGTGAGAAATGAAGATCCGCCATTACGCCTGTTAATTGACGATTCATCTCTTCTGGGTATGGAGAATACTTATCCCACGTACGAAGGCCCGCCTCAACATGACCTACTGGAATTTGATTATAAAAAGCAGCTAAGCTTGCAATAAATGTTGTTGTTGTATCACCATGTACAAGTACAATATCCGGCTTCGCTTCTTTCATTACTTTATCCAAACCTTCTAAACCGCGTGTTGTAACATCAATTAAAGTTTGGCGGTCTTTCATGATATTTAAATCGAAATCTGGTGTAATTCCAAAGATATTTAATACTTGATCTAACATTTGGCGATGCTGTGCTGTTACAGTCACAATCGATTCAATTTTTTCTGGGTGTTTTTGCAACTCTAATACAAGAGGTGCCATTTTAATTGCTTCTGGACGTGTCCCGAAAATTGTCATTACTTTTAAACGTTCAGTCATGTGATTGCCTCTTTTCTTTCACTAATTACAGCTTCTATTATGACATATAAAAATATGCATGAGTACATCCCTTTTTAACGCATAACAGAAACTTTTCTATTACAAATACTTTTTCTGCCCACCGAGTAATAATCTATCTTTTGTTTCTTAACATCTTCATCAGTATAACAATTTCTCCCATCGAATAAAATAGGCTCTCTCATAAGTTGTACGTACTTTCCTAATGGGTACACTCGAATAGCTTCCCATTCTGTTACGATAAAAACCGCACTCGCATCTCTAATCGATTCATCTATACATCTACTATATTGTATAGCATCTCCAAATATATTTTTCACATATTGAATTGCTTTTGGATTGTACAGAACAATTTCTGCACCTATATTAAGTAATGCTTCTATTATAATAAGAGATGATGCCTCTCTAATATCATCCGTATTCGGTTTAAATGACGCGCCAAGAACTGCAATCCGCTTTTTATTCATGTTCATAACTTTTTTCGCTTTTTCAATCAATAGCAGCTGTTGCTTATTATTTACTTCAATAACCGCTTTTAACAAACGAAAATCATGAGCAACATTTCCCGCAATTTGCACCAGTGCTTTCGTATCTTTCGGGAAACACGATCCCCCGTATCCAATGCCCGCATTTAAAAAAGATGCACCAATTCTCTTATCCATTCCCATCCCTTTGGCAACATCCAATACATTTGCGCCTACCTTCTCACATATATTTGAAATTTCATTAATGAAACTAATCTTTGTAGCTAAAAAGGCATTCGATGCGTATTTAATCATCTCTGCACTTTTAATATCTGTAACATACGTTTCTAAGCATAATTGGCTATACAAACTCTCTACTCTTCTTGCTACTTCCTCACTATCCGCTCCAATTACAATACGATCTCCATGAAAGAAATCATAAATACCTGAACCTTCACGCAAAAACTCTGGATTCGATACGATATGTACTGTATGCCTCCCTTTTAAATTCCCCTCAATCCATCCCTTCATTACATCATTTGTACCTACTGGAACTGTACTTTTCGTAACAACAATAATATCGTTTGTCGCATATAATCCAATATCTTTACAAGCACTCTGAATATACGTTAAATCCGCCGTCCCATCTAATAAAGATGGTGTTCCAACTGCAATAAATATAAACTCTACATCATCAAATGCCTCTTCTTTATTTGATGTAAAAGTTAAAGCGTTATTCTCATATGCATAATTTATTAATTCATGTAATCTAACCTCATAAATAGGTAAATCCCCTTGTTTTATCCGTTCAATTTTTTCATCATCTATATCAAAACATGTAACTGAATGCCCCAACTTTGCCAATCCTACTCCTGTAATCAATCCAACATATCCAGTACCTACTATCGTAATTTTCATTTCCTTTTCGCACAGGAATTTACAATAGAAAAGATATGAAATACAGAATTCTCCCTGTGCTTCCCCCTCTCACATTAAAAATGAGAAAACCCTTTTCCTTCTTCATTATATGAATTACTTCCCTCATTCTTTTTAAAGTTTTTGTAAAATTAAATGCACTATAATATAAAGTGAAACTTTAATCAGTGGGGCTTTTACGGGCAGTTGATCCCCACCTAACTTCTTTGCTTCGCTGAATTTTGAGGTGGGGGTCTTACTGTCCGTTAATGCGGGATAAAGTAAAACTTTAATTAGTAGGAACGGGGCTACTAGTTGACGCGAGATAAATTCCCACATTTTAACATGAAACTTACTCATTTCTACGTGTAACACTTATAATACTGAACTAAAAGTATTCACTATCGAAGAAAAAAAGGAAATGTCATATTCCAAAGTCCAGTACGATTAACCTTCTCATATGATGCAACATTCTATATACAATTGTCATATATTCTATCCGCTTCCATTAACCGTAAAGAGAAAAAAAGATTGAATTCTAATCTTTTTGTGATACCATATGTTATGAGCCTGTAAATAAACATCATAATTTTCAGATAAATATATCTTCAAAAAAAAAAATTACGTTAGAATATAAAGGGTGGGGTATTAATGGACTCACAAGTGATTTATGCCATTTTGGCATCTTTCATCACTGTACTCGTCGTTACTCCTTTAGTTATTAAATTAGCTTTTAAAATAGGAGCGACAGATAAGCCAAACGCACGTAAAGTGCACCAAAAG
Source organism: Bacillus sp. 196mf (assembly GCF_003217275.1). NCBI lineage: Bacteria > Bacillati > Bacillota > Bacilli > Caryophanales > Bacillaceae > Bacillus > Bacillus sp. 196mf. The sequence continues at coordinate 191,161 of NZ_QJTG01000003.1, read as the reverse complement.
ATTATGCCACGTCTTGGCGGGTTAGCAATATTTATTGGTGTAGCTGTAGGATTTGTGGTCGGCGGCTTATATGAGCAAAGAATGTTATCGATAACACTAGGTGCGATTATCATTGTAATCATCGGAATTTTAGATGATATGTACGAGTTATCTGCAAAAGTAAAATTCAGTGGACAACTGTTAGTTGCCATTATGATTGTAAAAAGTGGATTATTAGTGCAAGTATTATATATCCCATTCCTTGGGGATACTGAACTTGGATGGCTTGCTTATCCAATTACAGTATTTTGGCTTGTAGGTATTACGAATGCAATCAACTTAATTGACGGCTTAGATGGATTATCTGCTGGTATTTCATCTATCGTACTTGCAACGCTAGCATATATGGCCTTCACTAGCCCATGGGGTACTGGAACAGCTATTATCTTGCCACTCGCATTAATTATATTAGCAAGTACAATTGGATTTTTATTCTTCAACTTCCATCCAGCAAAAATTTTCATGGGAGATACAGGAGCACTATTTTTAGGATACTGTATTTCTGTTATATCGTTACTTGGATTATACAAAAGTGTAACGTTATTCAGTTTTATCGTTCCAATTATCATTTTAGGTGTACCTATATTTGATACGATATTTGCAATCATCCGTCGTATCGTAAATAAAAAACCTATTTCAGCACCAGATAAATCGCATTTACATCACCGCTTACTTGCAATGGGATTCTCTCATCGTAAAACGGTACTAATTATATACGCATTCGGTATTTTCTTTAGTGTAAATGCCATTATTTTCACTAGTGCAACGTTATGGTTATCCATTATTCTTCTTTTCGCTTTGATTTTCTTCACAGAAATCATTGCTGAAATAATCGGGCTTGTACATGAACGTTACAAACCACTTATTTCCTTTTATAAAAAAGTGAAAAAACGCGAAGACTAATTGTAGTATAGCCTTTACCATTATGAAATATTCAAATAGCATCCTTTAGGATGCTATTTTTTATTCCTTATTTTATATTTCCAAAATATAGATTGTTTGAGAGTTCCTCTATTGGAGAAAGATATACATAATAAGAAAAGTATCAAGTTTTTTTACATCTTGATTGTCAAACTGAGGGTGAATGTTATGATCAAGCGAATATTTCAATGTATTATTTTATTCTTAACAATTACTATGTACGCATCATCTAATACTGAAGCAACAACCGTTATTCCTGCTGAACATCATCCAAATACTGAAACGACCTCTCCTACACAAAAAATTGCGTACTTAACATTTGATGACGGGCCAAACAAATATACTACACAAATTTTAAACATCTTAAAAGAAAAGAACGGAAAAGCAACTTTCTTTGTTATTGGCGGAAAAGTGCCGCATTACAGAAAAACGATGCAACGATTAATTAAAGAAGGACATTATATCGGGCTCCATAGCATGTCACATGATGTAAAACGCCTTTACACTGGTGACCCTTCCACTTTAATTGGAGAAATGGAACAAACACAAAGTATTGTCCAGCAAGTTACGAAATTAAATACACATCTCGTTCGCGTTCCATATGGTAGTATGCCTTACTTAAAAAAGAATTACCGTGACGCACTTGTATCAGCCCAGTATAAAATGTGGGATTGGACGATCGATACTTATGACTGGAAAAGCTATGATAATCCTTCTGCCATACTCGAAAGAGTGCGTAATCAAAGTGATGAACAAGTCGAAGTTATTTTAATGCATGATTCGAGTGTGACCGTACAAATACTGCCAAAAGTAATTGATTATTTACAGTCACAAGGATACAAACTTCTTCCCTATAATCCATCTTCTCATCTCGAGGTAAATTTTTGGAAAGACACAAGATTGTAACAGCTTTAGTACTTCTAGACTAAAGCTGTTTTATTTTTCTCTTCCCACCCTTCCCATTTTTGTGTAAAATTTTAAATAGTGATGAAGTTTCGAGGTGAATGGAAATGAAACGAATAGATCTCATTTTTAATGCAATACAAGAAGGAAATTATACAGAAGGTGTAACCGCATCAGAACTCGCTACATTTCTACAACTAGATCGCGCCAATGTAAGTAGCGACTTAAACAAACTTGTAAAAGATAAACGGTTATTAAAAACAAATACGCGACCTGTTCGTTTTTACATAGAAACGAACACTTCGTTGGAAACGCATTCAAAAGACATAACTTCATTAGATACATTTGCAATTGAAAATACGAGCCTTAAAATCGCAATTGAAAAAGCGAAAGCTTCTATTCTCTACCCTCCAAACGGTATGCATACTTTACTACTGGGAGAAACAGGGGTCGGAAAGTCTATGTTTGCTTCTTTAATGCACGAATATGCAATTGAAGTTGAACAGCTTCCCAAAAATGCACCATTTATCGTCTTTAACTGTGCTGATTACGCAAACAATCCACAACTACTACTTGGACAGTTATTTGGGATTAAAAAAGGGGCTTACACAGGTGCAAGTGATCAAAAAGGATTAATTGAAAAAGCTCATGAAGGAATTCTCTTCTTAGATGAAGTACATCGTCTGCCTCCAGAAGGCCAAGAAATGCTTTTCACCTTTATCGACCGCGGAGTATACCGCCGCCTTGGAGAAACAGAGAACGAGCGTAAAGCACAAGTATTAATCATTACTGCAACAACAGAAGAACCAAATTCATTTTTATTAAAAACATTTACAAGACGTATACCGATGACTATCACGCTGCCACCACTTCGTGAGCGTACACATAAAGAGCGCTTTGCTTTACTACAACTATTTTTTACAAATGAAGCAATTCGTCTACGAAAAGAAATTCACGTTAGTCCGAATGCAATGCGTGCTTTCGTCTTTTACAATTGTCCCAATAACATCGGTCAATTAAAAACGGATGTACAAATCGCCTGTGCGAAAGCCTATTCTGAATTCGTAACAAAGAAACGTGATTCTGTCTATGTTTCAAGTACAGACTTACCTTGGTATATGAAAGAGGGGCTGTTCATCGAAAGAAAGAGCCGTCACTTATACCAAATACCAAATGAAACATTTGTATTTACAGGTGATGAAGGTTGGAGTAATCATAAAACAGAAGATGAAAAACGCTCTTCTATTTACGATTATATTGACTATAAATACGAAGAACTTCAAGCACGTGGTATTGAAGAGGAAGAATTAGAATTACTAATAGAAAATGATGTTCAAAGCTTTTTCGTACAATATTTTAACCAAATATCAAAAAAAACAAGCCATGAAAATGTTTTTAAAATTGTGGATCGTAATATCGTTTCCGTATGTGAAAAAATAGCGGAACTTGCTGAAAAGCATTTATCTAAGACGTTTGATGAAAAAGTATTTCTCGCTTTAAGTTTACATGTACAGACAACTCTACAACGTTTACAAAGCGGAAAACAAATATATCACCCACAATTAAATCAAATTCGTACGAAATATAAAGAAGCTTTTTCCGTAGCCATGCAATGCATTCAACTACTGGAGGAAGAATTACAAATAACAATGCCTATTGATGAAGCTGGCTTTTTAACAATGTTCTTCGTTGTTGATCCAATTCCTGCCTCACAAACAGAAGTAAAAGTATTAATATTAGCACACGGTAATGGCATCGCAACTGAAATGGCAAACGTTGCAAACGAACTTCTCGGCATTGAGGAAGTAACCGGTATTGATATGCCGTTACACGAATCACCGAAAGATTTCTTAGAGCGTGTGAAAGTTTATATGAAAACACTCCAAAATGTAAATGGGCTTCTTTTACTTGTTGATATGGGGTCACTTGCTTATATCGGTGACATATTAGAAACGGAATTCAAAATTCCTGTACGTGTTCTCTCGATGACGAGCACACCACATGCACTAGAAGCAGCTCGAAAAGCTCAGCTCGGTTATTCATTAGATGCGCTATATGAAACAGTAAAAAATTTAACACCGTTTTACTTAAACGTACAAGAAGAAAAGAAAAAACCTCTCTCTCCAATGAAATCTGTTATTTTAACAGCTTGTTTAACTGGTGAAGGAAGTGCTTTAGCTATTCAAAAAATGTTAGAGAACTATTTACGATTTGATAAAGACTTAATTGAAATTATTCCGATTAGTATCGTCCATGAAAAAGATTTAACGAAAATGATCGAGAACATAAAAAAAGAGCGTAACATCATTTGTATCGTTACGAATTTCGATGTGCAAGTACCATGCTTAACATATCATTTCCAAGACATCGTAAACTACACAGTGATTCAGCCCATTCAAGAATTAATTACGTATGAAGAAACATATGCAAAAATGGCGGATATTCTTGAACAACAAATGCAACGTAACGATGGGGCATTACTGATTAAAACAATTCGTTACGCATTAAATACAATCCAAGAATTAATTTCCTTACAGCTAACTCCTGATAGCTTAATGGGTGTTATTCTGCATATGAGCTGTATGGTTGACCGTCTTCAAAAAGGAGAAAGCCTTCTTCCTCACCCTGATAAAGAGAAAAGAAGACAAGATGAATACTGGATGTATATGAAAGTAAAAAAAGCATTGCAACCAATTGAAAATACATTTGAAATACAAATACCTGATGACGAAGTATTTTACGTTATGGACTTCTTTATTAAAAATCAACCTGTGAAAAATTAATCGAGGCAATTTTTAAAAATATCGACCGTAACGCAAGTTATATCCGCGATTATTGAAATATATCGGCGTAACGCGAGTTATATCAGCGATTTTCAAAATATATCGATTTACCGACAATAATCGCTAAAACTAGCACCTTATATAATGAGAAAAGGCTGTTCCAACATATGGACAGCCTTTTCCTCTACTTCTTTACTTTTCTAACTCGCCCTCTTATTTCTCCTCTTTTTTGTGATTTCGTATGAACATTAACATATACGTTTGCTTGAATAATTTCTTGAAGTAAATGTACAAATGATTTCCCTTGTAAAGGTCCCTCAAAATCCTCCACATTCACTACACCAGTAATACTTCCCTCGTTCAAGCTAATCCCTTGCTCCAGTGGACCATACAAATATAAAACAACAGGACCAATTTGAGTAGACTTCCCTAAATGAATTTGACACGATGTAACCTTTTCTATATTTTTTAGTATTACTCTGTAATGCAATTTCGTTAAATCATCACTAAAAATAAACTCTGCTACCCCAAAAGCTTCTGTATTTACAGGAGGCACTTCCCTCTTACCTGTTAACCTGGCAAAGAAATGTGTTGTCATAAGGCATTCTCCTTATATAAATTTCCCAGCACTACTTCTACTACTTTATGGTTTAGACATAATCATTTATGACTTTTTCAATTTTAATTACAAAGAAAAGATTCACAAAATCTTTACATTGAAATTGTTCCTTTAGATTTACAGTCTCTTGTATAATGCACATAGAAAAAACATTATGGGGGGTTCCATTGAAAACTAACAAATACACTTTTCAAATATTATTAGAGATTTTTCTCGTCTCATTTAAATTAGGACTTACTTCATTCGGCGGTCCTGTCGCTCATCTCGGCTATTTTCACCACGAATACGTGCAAAAAAGAAAATGGATGGATGAACGAAGCTATGGAGATTTAGTAGCGCTATGTCAATTCCTTCCTGGTCCTGCCAGCAGTCAAGTCGGTATGGGGGTTGGATTATTACGGGGCGGGCTTTTAGGAGCTATTATTTCATGGATTGGATTCACTTTACCGTCTGTCCTTGTTTTAGTTTTCTTCGCCTCATTCCTTAATCAGTTCGATCTTGGGAGTGCTGGCTGGATTCATGGACTAAAACTTGTAGCAGTCGCTATTGTCGCTCACGCCATATGGGGAATGGCGCAAAAGTTAACTCCAGATCGCAACCGTGCGACGATTGCGATTGTAACTGCCGCAATCGCCTTATTATGGCCAAGTAGCTGGACGCAAGTGATCCTCATTATAATATGTGGCTTTATCGGCTGGTTTTTATATCGCAACCAACCAATTAGCCAATCTCAGCATATAAAAGTACCTATTTCAAAAAAGATAGCAGTTTCTTGTCTCGTCTTATTCTTTGGACTCTTACTACTGCTACCGATATTAAGACCTTTCTCTTATTACATCGCTTTATTTGATAGTTTCTATCGCTCTGGCGCACTTGTATTTGGAGGAGGACACGTCGTGCTGCCCCTTCTTGAAGGTGAGTTCGTACAAAACGGCATGATGACGAAAGAACAGTTCCTAGCTGGATACGGATTAACACAAGCAGTACCAGGACCACTATTTACATTCGCCTCGTATATAGGAGCAGTGTTAAACGGGACGCTTGGGGCAATACTCGCAACAATTGCGATTTTCCTCCCTGCTTTCTTACTCGTTATTGGTGTTTTACCATTTTGGAACAGTGTGAGAAAAATATCATTCATACAAGGCGCACTACTTGGTGTTAACGCCGCAGTTGTTGGTATTTTAATTGCCGCTTTTTACGATCCCATTTGGACGAGTACAATTATAAATACTTCAGATTTCGTTTTCGCTTCGCTTCTTTTTTGCTTACTAGCTTTTTGGAAAACACCACCTTGGGTTATCGTTATACTCGGAGCCTTTGGCGGATATATTCTGTCCATTTTATAAATAGAAAAAACGACGGCATGATGTAGCCGTCGTTTTTCTATTAGAACTTCACAAGCTCTATTCCTTCTGGCAACTCACTCTCTGTTAAAATACGCAATTCCTTCACACGATCCATTACGTAAGAAGAACGCTTCACAAGCTCTGGATCAATATAAGCTGGATGAACCATAATTTCTACCGTTTGTTCACCTTGTACTCTTTCTTTTAACTTCACAAAGTAATCTTCCGTCACACCATCCGCATAAAAGTCACTGTAAAACACATCAGAAAATGGATGCACCGTTCTATCTTCCTCACAACGACGAATCGGAACATTATATTTAGCCGCTAATCTCTCAAGAACATCATGTAAAATCGGTAAACCATGCACATGATGATGACTATCTAAATGAGTTGGTGTTAATCCGTAAGATAAAAACTTCTCAATTTGAGCAGTCCATTCTCTCTCAACTTCTTCTGGATTTATATTCCCTTCCCTTACAACACTTTGTTTATGAAACGATCCGTCGCTACCTACAAGTGATGGTACGTCTCCAAGAAGTGGTTCCCCTGCTGTTAATACGAGATGTACTCCTATCCCTAACGTTTTATACTCTTTTGCTAAGCGTACCGCATGCTCTGTTCCTGGCATATTCATCATCATCGTCGTTGAATTTACAAGTCCATTTATATGCCCATCAATAATGCCGTAATTTGTACCTTCTGTAAGACCGAAATCATCTGCATTTACAATTAACTTAATCATCATAATACCTCCTAATAGAATAAAAAAAGCGGGCTAAATAGCGCCGCTTTTACTTCTCTACCTTTTTAAAGAACTGTGGAAGATACTCTTTATGTGCTTCCAACATTTCATCTAAAATTTGTTTTGCAACTTTATCTGATGGTACAAGTGGATTGATTGTCATAGCAAGCAGCGCCTTATGATAATCCCCTGTAACAGCAGCTTCAATTGTTGTGCGCTCGAATGATTTAATTTGTTGTACTAAACCGCGAACTGGTACTGGAAGATCTCCAACTGCAATTGGTTTTGGGCCTTCTTTCGTAATAATACAGTTCACTTCAACAGCTGAATCATGTGGTAAGCTTGCAATTGTTCCGTTGTTTCGTGTATTAACAGGCTGGATATCACCTTTATTATTGTAAATAGACGTAATTAAGCTACATGCTGCATCACTATAATAAGCTCCGCCACGTTTTTCTAATTGTGGTGGTTTAATATCTAAGTTTGGGTCTTTATATAACTCAAATAAATCATTTTCTAATTGTTTTACTACTTCTGCACGTGTACCTTTTTCAACAGAAGCCTCTTTCTCTTCTTCTAACATTTCACGTGTTTTGTAGTAGTAACGATGGTATGGACATGGAATTGCACGAAGGCCGCGAATAAAGTCTGGTTCCCAGTTAAGCGCTGCGATATTTTCCATCGTAATTTGCTTTTCTGGATCTGTCACAAGCTCTAACACACGATCCATTACACTTACGCCATCTAAGTATACATCTAGTCCGTATACCATATGATTTAAACCTGCGAAATCAACGTGGACACGACTTGCATCTACTTCAAGTAATCTTGCAAGACCCATGCGGATTCCGATTGGAACGTTACATAGACCAACTACTCTTTGAATATTTGTATAACGAAGGACAGCCTCTGTTACCATACCAGCTGGATTTGCAAAGTTAATTAACCATGCATTCGGACAGAGCTCCTCCATATCTTTACAAATATCTAAAATAACAGGAATCGTTCTCAACGCTTTAAATAGACCACCAGGACCATTTGTTTCCTGACCGATTACATCATATTTTAACGGGATTGCTTCATCTTTTGCACGTGCTTCTAATAAACCAACGCGAAGTTGTGTTGTTACGAAGTCAGCATCTTTTAATGCCTCACGGCGATCAAGTGTTAAATGTACCTCGATTGGTAAACCTGATTTTTTCACCATACGTTTTGCTAAGTTACCAACGATTTCTAACTTTTCTTTTCCTGCCTCAATATCTACTAACCAAATTTCACGAACAGGAAGCTCATCATAACGCTTAATAAATCCTTCAATTAACTCTGGTGTATAACTAGATCCACCGCCGATTGTAGCAATTTTAATTCCAGTCATGCTTTATTCCCCTTTCGCTTCAAGCTTTTTATAAAGATCGATAAACTCTGCTGCTAATTCTTTCACTGTAATCGCATTCATTAAATGATCTTGTGCGTGAATTAAAAGAACACTAACCTCTGTTTTTTCTCCTCTTGCTTCTGATTGTATGAGCTCTGTTTGGAAATGATGCGCTTCATTAATCGCTTCTTTTGCCTTTACCATCGCTTCATCTGCTTCTACCATTTTCCCCTGTTTGGCAAATTGAAGTGCCTCCATCGCAAAGCTTCGTGCGTTACCACTATTTAAAATCAATTGGAATGGAATTTGTTCTGCTGTAGTCATCATAATTACCGCCCTCTCTATTATGGTTCAACCGATTTACATACCCCTTCAGTTTGAACATTTCTATTACATTATTATTTTATGAATGATAGTTTGGTGTTCTTGTAGATGGATTTCATCTTTTTGAACATGATATAAAGGTGATTGTTCTCACAGATAGTGTTATCTGTGAGAACAATTACTATGTTACATAGGTACAGAGTTATTATTTCCTTGTGCTGCTGCTTTTTCAGTACGAACAACAGAACGATCGCATAATACAACAAATGGATAATAGATTACCATCGCAATTACAAAGTTGAATAACTGTAGGAGTGCACCTGAAAGATGTCCACCTGTTATAAGATAACCACTAATAATTGGTGGTGTTGCCCATGGAATTATCCCAACTGTTTTTGGTACCCAGCCAATAGATATAGCTGTATAAGAAGTAATTACTAATACAATTGGTGTTATGATAAACGGTAAGAATAAAACTGGGTTTAAAATAATTGGTGTACCAAAGATTACTGGTTCGTTAATGTTAAATGCACCAGGACCAATTGATAAACGAGATACACCGCGTAATTGTGCACTTTTCGCTACAAGTAACACAACTACTAAGAACGCTAATGTTGCACCAGAACCACCAAGATATACGAAAGTATCAAAGAATGGTTTTGTAACAATGTTTGGAACATCAAATGCAGATGTACCACCTTTGAATAACTTCATGTTTTCCTCTAATGCCGGTAAGTATAATGGCTCAATAATACCACCAACGATATTTGGACCATGTAAACCGAGGAACCAAAGAAGATGAACAAGGATTACAATGATAATTGCACTTGGTAATGTCCCTGCTAAACTTTGCAGTGGTGATTGAATCGTATTAAAGATAAATTCATGAACACTTGTACCAGCTAATTTCACTGCTAATTGAATACCTGCAACTACTGTTAAGATAACAAATGCTGGAACTATAGCTGCGAACGATCTTAAAACTGCTGGTGGTACTCCATCAGGCATTTTAAATGTAATGTTTCTTTGTACAAAGAAACGGAATACTTCAGTAACAAGGAGCGCCACAATAATTGCTACGAATAACCCTTGTGCACCTGTCCAAGCTAAGCTCAATCCGCCTTCTTTCGGTGTTGTTGGCGTAAGAATAATTAACGCACCAAATGAAATAATACCTGCTGACAAACCATCAACGCCGTAAGATTTTGCTAAGTTATAACTTGTTGTAAATGCTATGATTAGTGCTAGAATCGCGAAAGAACCCGTCCACATTCCACCGCCGACTTGTTTCCACGTTTCACCAAACATACCTTTCATGAAATCTTGGAAAGCTTCAGACGGAAAACCATTAATTAGTGATGCCAGTGCACCAACTAAAATAAGTGGCATAACTGCAATAAATCCGTCACGGATTGCAGCTAAGTGACGTTGCGATCCGATTTTACCAGCGACAGGAACAATATATTTCTCCATAAATGCAATAAACTTTTGCATTTCGCTTCCCCCCTAATTATTTTTTAAGTGTTAATGCGTGATCTAAAACTGCTTCCCCATTCATCATGCCGTAGTGCATTGGATTGATAACGTCGATTCCAACGTTTCTCTCGTCAGCAAGCGTTTTCATTGAAGAGAGCATGTAACGAACTTGTGGTCCTAGTAATAATACATCTGCTTGATCGATATTCGTTTTTACTGCATCCCCAGATACAGCCCAAATCTTGCCTTCTAAACCGCGAGCTTTTGCAGCCGCTTCCATTTTTGTAACTAGTAAACTTGTAGACATCCCTGCTGAGCAACATAATAAAATATTCATTTGAAAATCCCCCTTGTGTAGTATAAAAAATTTATGTTTATTTATTTTTCTTTACGCTATTTATTAATGCAATTAGCGTGCCAACTTTTTAAAACCACTAAAATCAGTGCTTTTTCGAGCATTTTCTTTGTGTGTTAACGCTTTCAATTAGTGTGTCGTCCAAAAAACACACATTGTGTTATAAAACAACACGCTTTTAGCACATAACTGTATGAAAATAGATTAGTGTTTAGTTGTCTAGTTATGTTTAATATGAAAAAACACTAAAAAAATTTTTTTATCGTAGAAATCTAGTAAAAAACAACATTTTCTTGAGCTCAGTCTTCTATCTATTCTATTGTCCAAGCACACTCTACTAAATTACATAAAATAAAATAGAATAAAATAAAATAACACAATTCGAAAGGGGATTCCTATGCCAAAACATAGAAAACAAAGCAAAATAAAGATTTATAGAATAACAAGCTATAAAAAGGACAAGCGTTCTGAATTAGACTCTGACAAATTTGAACTAGAACAGCAGGACAAGCATGATACACAAGACAAACAGGACAAACAGAATGAGCAGAATAAGCAAGATAAGCAAGTACAATCGGAAAATGTAATTATAGTACCTACAGATTCACACAGCTTAGATGTGTGGGATGAAATTTCTCTAAAGGAAATACAAGCTGGTGAACATAAGAACCTATTTGAAGAAAAGAGTAATTATCAAAATATTAATTTAGTCCAAGTAAACGATGTTCGATTATACTTGGACAAGCAACTACAATTTAGTTCCGTTGATGAGCAAATTTATCATGAAGCACTTGTACATCCAATTATGTCAAAAGTAATTGATCCAAAACGTGTTCTCATATTAGGTGGTGGCGATGGTCTTGCCTTACGAGAAGTTTTGAAATATGAAACTGTGCTACATGTAGACCTTGTTGATTTAGATGAGGCGATGATTAATATGGCACGTAATGTTCCAGAAATAGTATCTTTAAACAAAAACGCTTTTTTTGATAATCGAGTGAACGTGCACGTATGCGATGCAAAAGAATTTCTAAATTCACCTTCATCTTTATATGATGTAATCATTATTGATTTTCCAGACCCAGCGACAGAGTTGCTAAGTACTTTATATACAAGCGAACTATTTGCTCGTATAGCTACATTCTTAACAGAAGATGGTGCTTTCGTCTGTCAATCTAATTCACCTGCTGATGCACCTCTAGTATATTGGAGTATCGGTAATACAATTGAACACGCTGGATTAACTGTGAAAAGTTATCATACAATAGTTCCTTCTTTCGGAACTGACTGGGGATTTCATCTTGCTACTAATTCTGCACATATACTCGATCAAATTGAACAATTATATGTAGTACCAAATCCTCGAACATTGCCTTCTCTTCTTTTTCCTTTATTCCAATTTAAAGAAGAACATCTAGAACAACGTAACCTCGCTCTCTTAAATTCAGAATCAAATCTTATCTTACATCAATGCTACAAACAGGAAATGAAGTTTTGACGATATTAATAGTAAGGAGTGCTGCCCTATGGAATACTCTACCTTTGGCAAGCATATAATAGTGGATTTATGGGGAGTGGATTTTTCCCTATTAGATGATATTCACTTTTTAGAATACCATTTAGTTAACGCTGCAGATTGCTCTGGTGCCCATGTTTTAAACGTAAGTAAAAAAGAGTTCCAGCCATATGGTGTTACTGTATTAGTGTTATTATCAGAAAGCCATCTTTCCATTCACACTTACCCGGAACAAAATTTTGCAGCTATTGACTGTTATACTTGCGGTACAACCGTTGAACCACAAATAACGATTGATTATATCGTAAATATATTAAAACCGGAACGGATGCATATAAAAAGATTAATTCGTGGTATAGGAGAAATTGTTACTGCCGATTAATTATAACTCTTACTCATCTGAAAAAAGGAGGATTGTAAATACCATCAGTGGGATGAACATTCCACTGATGGTACAGGCACATACATAAAATGAAATTTTAATTACTGGGAGTTTTACTGCCCGTTAATTCGAGATAAAAAAACCTTGCATAAGCAAGGTTCATTCATCCACCGACATCTTCCTATATAACTCTACAAACTCACTCGCTAATTCTTTCACCGTAATTGCATTCATTAAATGGTCTTGTGCGTGTACCATTAAAAGAGTAACTTCGGTCTTCTCGCCACCAGCTTCTTTCTGGATAAGCTCCGTTTGTACACGGTGCGCCTCTTTTAATTCCTCTAGTGCTTCTTGTAATTTAGCTTCAGCTTCTGTAAACTCCCCACGCTTCGCACAATCAATTGCTTCCATTGAACAACTTCTCGCGTTTCCTCCATGCAAGATTAAATGAAAAGCTTTCGTCTCTATCGTATCCATTTTAGTTATTTACTCCCCCTTTTCTTCCGCCAGTTTTTGTTTATCCCATATTTTTAAGAACGGTAAATAAATGAAGAATGCTAGCGCAAAGTTAACAAGTTGCAAAATAACACCTGAAATTTTCCCGCCCGATCCTAAATATCCACTAAAAAGAATAGGTGTCGTCCAAGGTACAGCGGCCCCACTCGGACGTGCGACCCATCCCCATTCCATTGCAAAGTAAGAAACAATTGTTAACACAACTGGAACTAATATAAATGGAATTAGTAAAAGTGGGTTCATTACAATCGGCATACCAAAAGTTACCATCTCATTAATATTAAATATACCAGGTGCAATTGACAATCTCCCTAAACTTTTTAATTGTTGACTTCGTGCAAATAGTAACATTCCGACAACTAGAGCAAGCGTTGCACCAGAACCGCCCATATAAATCCATAAGTCAAAAAACTGTGCCGTAATTGTATTTGGTACATCTTGCCCAGCTTGAAAAGCAACTCGGTTTTGATCCATTAACGACAACCAAACGGGGCTCATTACACCACCAACAATAGTAGCACCATGAATTCCACACGACCAAAGAACATGAACGAGAATAACTGCTATTATTGCGCCCCAAAGACTAGCACCAAGTACACTAAGTGGTTCCTGTAAAATTTGTCCTACGATATTATGGATACTGCCAAAAGAAGTATTTTCTATAATTAAGCGTAAAATCCAAATAACTGTTACAACAATAAATCCTGGAACAAGTGCGGCAAATGAACGCGTGACAGCTGGTGGAACTGTCTCTGGCATCTTTATAATTATCTTTTTTTGTACAATAAACCGATAAAGTTCAGTAGATATAAGTGCAATAATCATTGCTACAAATAACCCTTGGCTTCCCATTAATGCTGCTGGGATAGCGCCTTCTACAAGTACACTCTCTTTTGTACTTGGTATAATATATGCAACTTGAAATGGAGTCGCAAGTAAAAACGTCACAAGCGACAATGCCCCGGATGCTAAAGCATCCACTTTATAATACTCTCCAAGCCTGTAAGCGATTCCAAAAACAGCTATTAAAGCCATTATATTAAAAGTTGCACTAACTGGATACCCTAAAGCTCTCTGCCAATTCTCACCAAACAAACCTGCCATAAACTCGTTATATCCAGGTATCGGCAGTGCACTAATAATGAGGAAAAACGATCCAATAATTAAGAAAGGCATCGTTAAAATAATTCCATCTCGAATTGCTTGCAAATGCCTCTGCTCTGCAACCTTCCCTGCTACCGGCATCACGTACTTCTCTAAAAACCGTATCATCTATCCCACTCTCCTCATGGTTTCATTGACAAAGCTGCTTGCAAGATAGCTTCTCCATTACAAAGTCCGTAATGAACGGATTGAATGACATCAACAGGTATCCCTTTATCCTTACATAATTCTTTCATTTTCGGTAATAAATAACGTACTTGCGGTCCAAGTAAAAGGACATCAGCTTTATCAATATGACTATTCACTTCAGAACCTGATACTGCCCAGATTTTTACTTCTATCCCTCTTGCCTCTGCTGCTTTCTCCATCTTTGTAACAATCAAACTGGAAGACATTCCCGCTGCACAGCAAAGCAAAATATTCATTCCGCTTCCCTCCCCCTTTTTCTAAACCTAAGTTATGGTGCATCCCTTGCCACCACTAGGTTACAAATATATATGTCTAGATTTCCTGCTGTATGCCGAGCTTAAAAACAAAAATTTCTTGGTTTTCACGCTATTCCATTTATCCGTATTCTCCTAGTAAAGAGGACTCTAACTCGCTATAATGATTCAGTATGATTTTTTAATTGATAGGAGGATATATTTATGAAGGCATATCGCTTTCCACTTATTTTATTATCTTCTATCCTAATTGGTGGTTTCATTGGTTATTTCATGGGTGCCGATGCAGTTGCTTTAAAGCCGCTTGGTGACATTTTCTTAAACTTAATGTTTACGATTGTTGTACCTCTAGTGTTCTTTAGCATCGCATCGTCTATTGCTAATATGGATGGATTAAAACGTTTCGGTAAAATTATGTCTAGTATGGCTGGGACTTTCTTATTTACAAGTATTTTAGCTGCTATTTTTATGATTATTGTCGTGAAAGTATTCCCGCCAGCACAAGGTGTTGTACTAGAACTAACACAACCTGACAAAGCCGGCAAAGCTGTTAGTGTTGCAGATCAAATCGTCGGTATTTTAACAGTATCTGACTTCTCGAAGTTACTATCTCGTGAAAATATGTTAGCTCTTATTTTCTTCTCTATCTTAATGGGGATTGCAACTTCAGCAGTTGGCGAAAAAGGAAAACCATTCGCTACATTCCTACAAGCTGGTGCAGAGATTTCAATGAAGGTTGTATCTTTCATTATGTACTACGCTCCAATCGGACTTGCTGCTTACTTCGCAGCATTAGTTGGTGAATTCGGACCACAACTTCTTGGAACTTACTTCCGAGCAGCAATGGTATACTATCCAGCTTCTCTAATTTATTTCTTTGTATTCTTCACATTCTATGCATACCTTGCAGGTCGCAAACAAGGTGTACAAGTATTTTGGAAGAACATGGTCTCTCCTACAGTTACATCACTTGCAACTTGTAGTAGTGCCGCAAGTATTCCAGCGAACTTAGAAGCAACGAAGAAAATGGGTATTTCTTCAGACGTTCGTGAAACAGTTGTCCTTCTTGGTTCTACACTTCATAAAGACGGCTCTGTTTTAGGCGGCGTATTAAAAATTGCTTTCTTATTCGGTATTTTCAACATGGAATTTGAAGGACCGAAAACATTAGCAATCGCACTTGTTGTTTCTCTATTAGTAGGAACAGTAATGGGCGCTATTCCAGGTGGCGGTATGATTGGTGAAATGTTAATCGTTTCTCTATACGGCTTCCCGCCAGAAGCATTGCCAATTATCGCAGCAATTAGTACAATCATTGATCCACCTGCAACGATGTTAAACGTAACAGCAGATAACGCTTGTGCGGTAATGACAGCTCGCCTTGTAGAAGGTAAGAATTGGATCAAAAACAAATTTGCTTAATAGCTAGAAAGAGGATGCTCTAAACGAGCATCCTCTTTTTGTCGTTATTTGTTGATAAGTTGATATTTCCTCTCGCCACAAATTTGTTAAAATCTTCACAAATATTCCACATCCATTATCCATTCTCCGTACTATAATCATGTATGGAAAAGGAGATGGAAATAATGACACAAAGCGCACCTGAATTTAAAGTTTTGCAAAGCATTGCATTTCTCGCTGTCGTTTTGCAAAGTTCTTTATTATATACAATGAATCAAGGAAATGTCTTACTTGAGCAATCCCTCATTATGGGCATGCTATTTAATCTTGCAAAATTCTCAGCACCAGCATTCATATTTATCGTTGGATTTCACTTAATTCGTCACTATACGAAGCAATTAGTATATAAAGAATATATTTCTGAAAAAGCGACACACTTACTCATTCCTTATTTCTTTTGGTCTATTCTTTACTTATTAACAACAAATGATCTTATTACGTTACAAAGTGGAATAAAAAGTTTATTACTCGGAACAGCCGCGCCCCATCTTTGGTACGTTATTATGATGTTCCAAATTCACTTATTGTTCCCTTTACTATGCACACTTTTTTATTGGTTTCAAAAACGAACAGAAAATAAAAAAGACATATATAAATATATGACCTTTTTCGCTTGCCTATATTTTCTATTAATGTGGTTCTCTTCTCACTATATTTTTAATGGAGAAAAATTAACAAGTTCAACAATTTTACATTATACAGATCGATCATTTCTATTCTACTCATTCTATTTCGTTATGGGCGGCATTGCCGCTGTAGCACTAAAAACTTGGCGGCTATTCGTCATGAAACATATCCCGCTTATAACAATATTATTTTTCATCTTATTTTTATTCATCAATTATGAGTTGTTTAGTTTTTACGGAGCAAACTCTATTCATTTAACTGTTTCTACCTATTTAAAACCATCTATGTTTTTATATATCGTATGCGAAATTATCATACTGTATGTGTTATCTATTATGATAGTACAGCGTCGTGGTTTCTTATATAAAACGTTACGTTTCATTGGAAATTACACGTATGGTGCTTATTTAGCTCATTTATTCTTCTTGCAACTATGCACAAAACTTCTTTCCTTATTCACGC
The DNA here is from genome assembly GCF_003217275.1 of Bacillus sp. 196mf. Classification (NCBI taxonomy): domain Bacteria; kingdom Bacillati; phylum Bacillota; class Bacilli; order Caryophanales; family Bacillaceae; genus Bacillus; species Bacillus sp. 196mf. The sequence continues at coordinate 173,701 of NZ_QJTG01000003.1, read as the reverse complement.
TGCAAGAAAATACTATATTATATAGCCTATTACTATTTGTGTTAACGGCTATTATCTCTATTTCAACAATGGTCATTTGTAGCACAATACCATTTCATACTTGGATTACAGGTCCTTCTCCTACAACAAAGATGAAATGGACGAAGGTTGTATTCCGAAAAAATCATAAAAAACTATTCAAGCCATATATTTGATATAATGATACGCATATAAAAAGAAAGCGAGAGACACCTATGATTAATCAAGTTGGACAAATTATGCTATATGTAAATAACCAAGACGAAACAGTACAATTTTGGACAGAAAAAGTAGGATTCCAAATCATTGCGGAAGAGAATAACGGAAACGGATTCCGCTGGATTGAAATTACACCGGCGAAAGAAGCAGGAACAAGCATCGTCCTTCACGATAAAGCGTTAATCGCGAAGATGCAACCTGAACTAAACCTTAATACACCTTCACTTATGTTCTTCTCAAATGACTTAGACCGTCTATATAAAGACCTTTCTGAGAAAAATGTCACAGTTGGACAGGTTGTAGATTTACCTACTGGTAGAGCATTCAACTTTGCTGATAATGAAAATAATTACTTTGCAGTAATGGAACGTAAATAAAAAAGAAGCTATCCGAAAAAATCGGATAGCTTCTTTCATTTTAAGAAACTTGTTCTACATTCGTTTCTCTATGCTGTATATGGCTCGTGATCCAAGCAATTCCACCCGCAACAACGAGATAACATAACAATATTAAAATTTGCATTTTTAATTGCGACCAATCTCCTAAAGAGATAACATCTTGTAATCCTCTAAGAGAATGAGACATTGGGAGAAACTGTCCAATTTTACTAAGAACAGCTATATTTAATTCTCCTGGGAAAGTCCCCCCGCTTGTCGCTAATTGCAAGACAAGAAGCGTTACTGCTAAGAACTTTCCAACAAGACCAAATACTGTTACTAACATAAGAATAAATGTCATGAACGTAAAAGAAATCACAATACTTGATAAAACAAAGAGTGGTACACTGGCAACTTCTAATTTCATAACACCTAGCACAACTACATCTACGAGTAGCGCTTGAATAAGTCCAATTAAATATACCAATCCTAGTTTATTAATAAAATGTACCGTTCCGCTTACCTTCATATTTTGTCTACGACCAAGCGGTAAAATATTCGATGCCATAATTCCGCCAACATAAAATGCAAGCGATAAGAAATATGGTGCAATGCCTGAACCGTAGTTAGGAACGTCAGAAACTGTTGACTTCACTAACTGAACTGGCTCTGAGAACATCGTATTACGTGCATCATCATTACGAACATTCGCTATCTTCTCTGCACCCTCTCCCAATTTCGCAGAAAGTTCTTTCGCACCATCATCCAGTTTAACAAGTCCATTTGTTAATTTACTAGCACCGTTATTCAGCTCCGTTCCACCACTCGCAAGCTGGTTTACACCTTCTTGCAATGATGTAAATCCATTTCCCCACTTCGTAAATCCATCAGCCAAATTCGATGCACCATCTGCTATCTTTTGCGTTCCAGCAGTAGCTTCATTTAACTTAACTCCGAATGTATTTATGCCTTCTTCAATCTTATGTTGGCCGTCAGTAAGCTTCTTCGCACCTTGTGTCAATTGTTGTTGGCTATTATTTAAAGTACTTGTTGCTTTAGCTAGTCCATTAGACGTAGCAACGATTTTTTGAAAGGCGGGATCTTGCTGCACTTCTGGATGATTTTTCACGTACTCTTCTAATTGTTGTTTTATACTATTAGCTGCACCATCCGCTTTTACTTGCCCTTCAGCAAGCTTCTCACTTCCGCTCACCCATTCATTTGTACCGGCACTTAATTCACTAACTCCTGATTGTAACGTTTTTTCACCTTGTGCTAATAACTCCATACCACTATGAAGTGATGTCGCTCCTTGACTCAGCTCATTTGCTCCCCCGGTTAAAGCAGATTGACTGGATGCAAGCTTTTCACTTCCTTCTTTCAATTTCGATGTCCCATCACTTAAACGATCAATACCATCCGCAAGCTGATTCGCTCCATTTCTTGCATCGGTCGTTCCTTCATGTAACTTCCCAGCACCATTACTTGCATCACTCAACCCTTGTGCCAAATCTTGAAACTTTGAAAAGACACCTTCTGTATAAGATTTCGTAATACTGTTTGAGATTTTTGTTTTCATATTTTCAACAGCTGTCGTTCCAATTTGAGCCGCTACAAAGTTTTTACCTGGATTTACTTTGTACTGCAACTTTGCTGGCTCTGGTTTCTCATTCATAAGTGTACTTACCTTTTTAGAGAAATCTTCCGGAATCGTAACAACCATATAATATTTATCTTCTTTTAACCCTTCATCCGCATTTTTTTCTGATACGAAATGAAAAGCCAATTCCTTATTCTCTTTTAAATTTTTAACAAAATCGTCTCCTGCATGAATTGTTTTTTCATCCATCATAGCACCCTTATCTAAATTCACAACCGCAACAGGTAATTTATCTAATTTTCCGTACGGATCCCAATACCCAGCTAAAAAGAATCCTGAATAAATTAACGGAACGATTAATAAAAAAATTAAAGCGATACGTCCATGTTTATGGTGCCACATCGCTTTCCAATCTTTAAATATAAGTTTAATTCCCTTCATGAAACATACTCCTCTTCTAATTTAACACCCTTCGAATGGTTTAACAGATTTACTATACACGTCACTTTACATACTGTATAATACATCTTTAATTATTAATTCATTCCTTTTGGTCTATAGAAAGGAGACTCGAAATGGAACTGCTCCAGTTAAAATACTTTCAGACAGTTGCACGACTAGAACACATGACAAAGGCAGCTGAAGAATTGCATATCGCGCAACCTTCACTCAGCAAAACAATCGCTAGACTTGAAAAGGATTTAGGCGTCCCTTTATTTGATCGCCAAGGCCGACAGATTACTTTAAATTCTTTCGGAAAAGTATTTTTAAAACGAGTAGAACGTATTTTTCATGAATTAAGTGAAGGGGAACGAGAAATTAAAGATTTAGCCGAATTACAACAAAGCTCTATTACACTGGCCGTTTCTATTCCGAGAATATTACCAGAACTACTTGGCTCTTTTTTACTAGAACATCCTAACGTTCGGTTCCAACAATTTCTTGCATCCACTCCTTCTATGAAACGACAACTAGATAATATAGAAATTGACTTTTGTATCTCCTCTGTGCCAATTGAAGGTGAGGAGGTTGTTTGGGAACCACTTATTACAGAAGAAATTTTCTTAGTCGTCCCTTCAGGCCACCGTTTATCCGGCCGAGAAAATATCCACCTGCATGAAGTAAAAGACGAACCGTTTATTAGTATGAACACTGGCTACGGATTTCGGCACTTAACGGATGAATTTTGTAAAGAAGCTGGTTTCACTCCGCATATTGCTTTTGAAGTAGATGAACCGACCGTGATTAGCGACCTCATTAAGCAAGGTCTCGGCATCGCTTTTGTTCCAAGTTTAACTTTATTAAAAAACTCTACTTTAGCATCAAGCAAGTTGCGTATTATTGAACCCACTTGTCAGCGAACCATCGGATTAAGTTGGTCAAAAAAACGCTACTTATCAAAAACAGCTCAGCAATTCCGTGAATTCGTGATTGACTATTTCTCTAATATTAGGACGTAAAATTATATGAACAAATAAAAGGTGCCACCCTCATATGGTGGCACTTTTTATTGTTCACTCTTTTTTAATTCCATTTCAGCTAAAAGTGGTAGTACATTATCAAAAATATGCGTATTATTATTTTCACCTGTTACATATCCACCGTAATATCTACTAAATACGTTGTCATTTCGGAATGTGGACATATGATCATACAATTCCTTCGCAAACTTTGTATCACCTGTTTGTAGTACGTACAAAATCGTTAGTCCGTAAGCGGCTGGCGATTCATAATTCACAGTTTGTTTTCCCGTTTCTAAATTGTAACGACCGTATAGCTTTCCATCCGCTTGGAACTTCTTCTTTATAAATTCCAAATAAGCAGCTGATGAAAGACCTCCTAAACTCCGATGATATGCAACGTATGATTGGTCAATAAGATTCACTTCTTTATCGTACGTAAATGTACCATCTTCTTTATACTCTTTTGGGAATGCCCAGCCATGCCTTGGATAATCTGCTAAAAATTGAACAACTTCCTGATATTGCTGAGCAGAAACTTTGCCGTACTTCTTCATATAGGAGAATGCACGCGGATTTATGTATGATGTTGTTACAAAATTATTTTGTTTCCCTGCATCTGCATCATAATAATCAACATAATAATTATCTTTTTTATTATAACGAAGTACAGCATCACTTAATTGATCGGCAAGGTTTTTATAACGCTCTTCCTTATACATTTCATAAGCACGATATAATTGTTCTATAATACGAAGATCATCTATAAGTGCATTTGTAGCTGACTGCCTCTCTCCCTTTTCAGAGAGTTTCCATAAAACGATATGATTCTTATATATGAAATTATCTTGAATAACCTTTACTTGCTCATCAAATAACGCCTGATCATCTTTATCAAGTGTATACTGTAACCATAATCCCGCCGATTCTGATAAAGCTTCACGTCCCTTAGCTTCACCCGTACCTGCCTTAGTATCTACCAAACGATACGTGGCAAGTGTTCCATTGTCATTCACCATATGTCTTAAAATAAAATTTTCTGTACGGTTTCCTTGTAAAGCTGACCAAAATACAATTCCACCTAAAGCGATTAAGAAGATAACTCCAATCCCTATATATAAACGTTTCCGCAATCTTTTCACCTCCCTAGTAAGGCTAACCTTAATTTTATCAGAACATACATAAATTTAAAAAAGACAATCTATTAGATTGTCTCCCCCATTTCTATCCCCCGCAAACCTCTTTAGAAGGTTTATATAGCGATTGTACAAGTCGATCATATTCACGACGCGTAATTTCTTTATTATATAGCTTCAATAATAAATCTCTATGCTCTTTTGAAAATGCCATCTTTTTAATGACTTCAGGATACATAAAACACCCTCTCCATTTCACATAAACTTCTTGATTCCGAAAAACAGAACTTATGTTCGCATAAAAGATTATAAAAGATTCCTGAGCAAAAAACAAACAAAACATGACCAACTATTTATTTCTTTCTATTCAAAATATTACAACATTATATTATCATATTCACTTTTTAAATACATATATATTTTTGGTAGTTTTTTTGAATAAATCTTCCAATTCAATCAGAAAATAATGGCAAAAAAGAAGAGGAGTTTACATATGGATACGGTAACATTAGCAAGAGCATTTTTTGGTTCTTCATTAGCATTCCACATTATCTTTGCAACACTTGGCGTCGGACTTTCATTGATGATTTTTATAAGCGAAATACTCTATCACTGGAAGAAAGACTCCGACTATGCCATTATGGCGAAAAGATGGACAAAGGCTTTTGCTATTCTTCTCGGTGTAGCAATTCCAACTGGAACAATTGTTGGTGTGCAAATCTCACTTCTTTGGCCTGGTTTCGCCAAAATTGTTGGGCAAGTTATCTCTGTTCCCTTCCAAATTGAGATTTTCGCCTTCTTTTTGGAAGCTTTATTCATGTCGATTTACGTATATGCAGCCGATAAACTTCCTCCATTTATGAGATTAATCTCGCTATTTTTCGTCATGCTTGGTGCCACAGCATCCGCCGTGCTTATTACATCAGCAAACACATGGATGAATACACCAGCAGGATTTTCAATGAATCCAGATGGATCTGTTTTTAACGTTGATCCGTGGAAAGCTTTCTTTAATCCGAGTTTTGGCACAAGTGCATTCCATGTTGTTATTACGGCTTATGCAACTGGTGCGGCTGTCATTGCTTCTATCGCTGGATTTAAATTATTGAAGAAAAATTTAAGTACACGTGAAATTGCTTATCATAAAAAAGGGCTACTATTAGGGCTTGTCGTTACATTTATTACAGGCGCTACGATGTGGCTTTCAGGACATGAATCAGCGATTGCCTTACATAAACACTCACCTGAAAAACTTGCATCTGCTGAAGCTTTATTTGAAACGACATCACACGCACCGCTATCCATTGGCGGAGTTGTGGATCCTAATACACTTGAACTAAACTACGCACTTGAAATTCCAAACATGCTTAGCTTATTAGTGGGACTAGACCCTAGCACTGTCGTAAAAGGTTTAAAGGAATTCCCACAAGAAACATGGCCACCATTTTATACACATACACTATTCAACTTAATGGTCGGCACTGCTGCATTCACCTTTGCAGTTGCAGCAATTGCACTCTTATATTGGTATTTCGTGTACCGAAAAAAGGGAACAGAACTACCGAAGTGGCTACTTTGGGGGGCTGCCGCATGCGGACCAATTATGATGCTCGGTATTGAATTCGGATGGATTTTCAGTTGTAGCGGTCGTCAACCATGGACAATTTATGGTATGCAACGTACCGTCGATGCAGCTACACGCGCTGATTTCGTCGGTCCTTTATTTATTTTGTTCATCATTTTATATATTGGACTCGCTATTTTAACAGTCTTTGTTCTACGGACATTCTTTAGAAGACATCCATTAAAGAATGATTTACAACACCAAGGAGGCGATTCTCATGCATGAGGAAAGTATTGCAATCATCATCTTATGGGCCCTTATTTTCGTATACAGTATACTAGGGTCCATCGATTTTGGAGCTGGTTTTTGGGGCATGGTATACGCAAAACATCCAACGCTCGCTGCTAAACTTGCGAATCGGTACTTATCACCCACTTGGGAAGTAACAAATACGTTTCTCGTCTTCGTCGTTGTCGCATTTCTCGGCTTCTTTCCGAAAGCAGCCTTTACTCTTGCGACAGTAATGTTCGTACCAGTTATGTTAATTTTAGTGCTCGTTGCAGTACGTAGTACATTTATGGTATTTGCTTACTCCTTGCCAAAATATCAGTACCTTCTTCGGGTTATTTCAGGTATTACTGGTCTCTTAATTCCAGCACTATTAATTACCGTTTTACCCGTTACAGAGGGAGCCTATATTACAATGTCTGAAGGGAAAGAAGTACTCCTGTATGGAAAACTTCTTTCTAGCCCGGTTATCTATTGCTATATGCTCTTCGGAATAACGTCTGAACTATTTCTCTCCTCTCTCTTTCTTGCTGATTTTGCGAGAGAACAAAGTTCAGAAGATACGTATAGAATTTATAGAAGAAATGCCATCATCCTTGGTCCTGCAACGCTCGTTACGGCGATCATCGCCCTCGTTGTAATGGATCCTGAAACACATTGGCTTATGCAAGGATTAATAAAGCAATTCCCGTGGTTTACAGTTTCTATTGTTTTATTCGTTATCGGATACTCGTCCCTTTGGTGGACAAACAAAAAGTACAATACACTAGGATATCCTCGTATTGCCGTTTTAGCTGTCGTCGCTCAATATGCATTTGCAAGCTACGCTTACGGCGTCGCGCATTTACCTTATATTATTTATCCTGACGTAACTGTATTTACAAGCTTTACAACGACAGAAACGTTCTATGCACTGCTCATTCTATACGCAATTGGGATTGCAATTTTATTACCAGGATTTATTTTCTTCTGGAATTTATTCTTGAAGGATCGTACTTTTTTGAAGGAAAAATAATATAGTCTTGGGGTCTGTTCCAAAAGGCATTTTGGGATGGGCTCCTTTTGTCATGTTTTGTCGATAAGTCGATATATTTTAAAAATCGCTGATATACTTTGAGTTACGCCGATATATTTCAATAATCGCTGATATATTTTCAGTTACACCTATATAAATCTCATTTACTACCTTACTACCCAATCAATTTATAGACTCCTATCACAATAGTTATTTCACTACTAATGACACTTGTCCTTTAGCATGAAAAACACATATTCGCTTCATCTCGTTATACGTCTAGTTCTTCTTATTTTTTGCTGAATATACTACCAATATAACCTTGAGACAAGCTACATCTATTCAAGGGAAAATAGAAAGGTAGGCAAAATATGAGCATTGAAATATGGATTACTATTATTGTATTCTTCTTAACGATGATTGTTATCTTTTGGCGGCCTCGAGGTTTAAATGAGGCGTGGCCAGCAGCAATCGGAGCTGGTATCATCATAATTACTGGACTTGTATCAAAACCAGACGTCATGGATATTATAAGTAAAATTGGCGGTGCTTCCATAACAATATTAGCGACCATCGTCATGGCAGTTATATTAGAAAGCTTCGGCTTTTTCCATTGGTCCGCAGCGAAACTAGCAAATCTAGCAAAGGGTTCTGGACGCCGCTTATACTGGTATATTCAATTATTATGTTTTCTCATGACTCTTTTATTCAATAACGACGGTAGTATTTTAATTACAACTCCAATTTTAATTCTTCTTCTAAAAAATCTTCAATTAAAACCTCATCAGCAAATTCCTTATTTATTAAGTGGTGCTTTAATCGCTACGGCATCTAGTGCACCAATTGGTGTAAGTAATATCGTAAATTTAATCGCATTAAATATCGTTAATATGACTCTTTATATGCATACTGCTATGATGTTTGTACCTGCAACATTAGGCTTATTATTTATGTCATGGCTCATGTATACAGTTTTGAAGAAAAAACTTCCGAAAAAATTACCTGTTTCTTCATATGATATTGAAGAAATTTTCTTCACGAAAAACTTCCATCCACTAAAAGGAAATAATTCTGTTGATACGAAACAAAAACGGACAAGATTCATGTTAAAAGTATTAGGTTTCGTCTTCCTTATGCGCTGTCTTCTATTCGTTGCATCCTTCTTATCCATCCCAATTGAAATCGTTGCAGTACTTGGTTCACTAGTTCTTCTCATTTGGAGATGGTACTACTTACGAACAAATCCTGTCGACATTTTGAAAAAGACACCGTGGCACATTTTAATTTTCGCCTTCTCTATGTACGTCATTATTTACGGACTCCACAACGCAGGATTAACAGCTGCACTTGTACAATGGCTCGAGCCAATTGTGAATCAGCATCTACTCTATGCTAGCTTTGCAATGGGCGGACTTGTATCCATCCTCTCTAACGTCTTCAATAACCATCCTGCCCTTATGATTGGTACAATTACATTAACAGAAATGGGACTAGATCCAGTCACATTAAAAACAATCTATCTTGCAAACATCATTGGTAGTGACATCGGTTCACTATTACTACCAATCGGTACACTAGCTTCACTCATTTGGATGTATATTCTGAAACAAAACAAAATTAAAGTAAAATGGAAAGACTATTTAAGTGTATCCCTTATCGTTATCCCGCTCACAACAGTGGTCACACTATTCCTCTTATTCTACTGGGTACATCTCTTCTTCGCCTTATAAAGTGAAACTTTAATCAGTGGGGGTTTTGTTCATCCCCCACTGATTATTAGCCTTAACCAATCGGGCTTTTACGGGCAGCCCGACCCCGACCTAACTTCTTTGCTTCCGCTGAATTTTGAGGTGGGGGTCTTACTGCCCACAAATAGCGGGATAAACAACAGAAGCCCCATTTGCTACCGTCTTAGCAAATGGGGCTTCTTCTATAATAAAGTTAGGTACTACAGTGTGATCAATCAAGTAAAGAGGTGTAATGTGTTATTGATATAAATGACTACCAGCTTCTTTAAATTCTTCTGCCTTCTCTTTCATTCCTTTTTCAATTGCTTCTGTCGTTTCTAAATCATTTTCTTTTGCATATTCACGGATATCATGTGAAATTCTCATACTACAAAACTTCGGTCCACACATTGAACAGAAGTGAGCTGTCTTTGCCCCTTCTGCAGGCAACGTTTCATCGTGATATTCCATCGCACGTTCAGGATCTAAAGATAAATTAAATTGATCGCGCCAACGAAATTCGAAACGTGCTTTTGAAAGTGCATCATCACGCTGATGAGCCGTTTTATGTCCTTTTGCAAGATCAGCCGCATGCGCTGCAATTTTGTACGTAATAACACCCGTGCGTACATCATCTTTATTCGGTAAACCTAAATGTTCTTTCGGCGTTACATAACAAAGCATCGCCGTTCCAAACCAACCGATCATCGCAGCTCCAATTGCCGATGTAATATGGTCATAACCTGGTGCAATATCTGTCGTTAGTGGCCCAAGTGTATAAAACGGCGCGCCCTGACAAATATCAAGCTCTTTCTCCATATTCTCTTTAATTAAGTGCATCGGTACGTGTCCAGGTCCTTCGATCATAACTTGCACATCATGTTTCCAAGCAATCTTCGTTAATTCACCAAGTGTTTCAAGTTCAGAGAATTGCGCTTCGTCATTTGCATCTGCAATCGAACCTGGACGTAATCCATCTCCAAGAGAGAACGAAACGTCGTACTGCTTCATAATTTCACAAATTTCTTCAAAATGAGTATACAAGAAGTTTTCTTTATGATGGAATAAACACCACTGTGCCATAATCGAACCACCGCGTGAAACGATACCTGTCGTACGCTTTGCAGTAATCGGAATGTAGCGAAGTAATACGCCCGCGTGAATTGTAAAGTAATCAACGCCTTGCTCCGCTTGCTCAATTAACGTATCACGGTACACTTCCCACGTTAAATCTTCTGCAATTCCATTTACCTTTTCAAGCGCTTGATAAATCGGCACAGTTCCAACTGGTACAGGCGCATTACGAATAATCCACTCACGCGTCGTATGAATGTTTTTACCTGTAGATAAATCCATAATCGTATCTGCACCCCAGCGAGTAGCCCACGTCATCTTTTCTACTTCTTCTGCAATAGAAGAAGATACAGCAGAGTTTCCGATATTCGCGTTTACCTTCACATGGAAGTTACGCCCGATAATCATCGGTTCAGCTTCTGGATGATTAATATTCGCTGGTAAAATAGCGCGGCCTTCTGCGATTTCCTTACGAACAAACTCCGGCTCTACCCCTTCACGAATCGCAACGTATTCCATCTCAGACGTAATAATGCCATTACGTGCATAGTGCATTTGCGTAACGTTTGCACCTTGCTTTGCTCTAAGTGGCTGGCGATCCATTTGCGGGAAAACAGGTGTATGCTTCGAAGCTACTTTCACACCGTCATCCTCTGGTTTCACTTCACGCCCTTCGTATGCTTCTACATCACCACGCCCCATAATCCAAGAGTGGCGCGGCGTTGGAATTCCTTTTTCCAACTCGACCTTATACGCAGGATCTGTATAAGGACCGCTCGTATCATACACACGGATTGGTGGATTTGGAACGCCATTCGTTTCGCTTTGTTCAATCTCACGCATCGGCACTTTCATACCTTCTCGTGGTCCATCCACATATACTTTCTTACTCCCTGGTAAACTCGACTTCAATTCAATTTGCTCAGCTGAAACAGATTGTTTCATAAATTTTGTTGCCCCCCTGTTCGTGACAAGGACAAGATATGGCCAGCGCATGCCAAAATAAAAAGAGCCAGGTCCATAAAAAAATAAGGACCTGGCCCATAAAGACATCATTATGTAAAGCCGTTAACTTCCCTACGCTGGTACGAGCCAGATCAGGTCCAAAGGGTTAAGAAGTTCACGCGCTTCTCTCTCAGCCTACGCATACGTTAGGCACCCCTAGTTTATCACTGATTTAATTTTCAATACTTTCCCATCATACACGATAATCTGAAAAATGCAAAGTTTATTTCTTTTGTTGTGTATGGAATCATCCACGTTAAATAATATGCCTGTACATACGTCATAATACCAACAATAATTACGAAGAATAAACTATGCTTCACTGTAAAGCGGAATAAGTCTGATTCCTTTCCAGCAAGTCCAACTGCTGCACAAGCAATTGCAATCGATTGCGGTGAAATCATTTTTCCTGTTACACTGCCCGTTGTATTTGCTGCAACTAGAAGTACTTCAGATACACCGACTTACTGCGCTGTAATCGCTTGTAAATTCGAGAACAGTGCATTCGCTGACGTATCAGACCCTGTTAAGAATACACCGATCCATCCTGGAAATTGTAGCAAGAGATGGTTCTATCACATATCATAACGCAATAACCGAAGCACACCCAGAAGCTGTACAAGTAAGCGATTGCTTCCACATTTTAAAAAATCTAACAGATTATGCGTCTGATGTATTAAAGAAGGAACTAAAGAACTCCGTAAAAATCCCTGTGGATGAATCAAAATGTGAGGAAACTTGTACGCAACAAGATAATATCCCGCAAAGCAATATCAATCGTAAACTAACTATTAAGGAAAAGTACGAACGTGCACTTCAATATAAAGCTGATGGGAACAGTAAAAGCTGGATATGTAGCCAGCTAAATATGGACGTTCGGACATATGACAAATTAATACGTCTATCAGAAGAGGAAAAGCAGAAAAAATTTAAAAAGCAAGCAACGATTATTCACGAAGAAAAGGTACAAAGGAAAATGAACGATATAAATGAAGTACGAGAGTTAAAGAAGCTTGGGCTTAGTAATAAGGAAATATCCCGTAGAACGGGCTTTGATCGTAGAACGATAAAGCGGTATTTCGATGAAGACTTCACGCCGGTACATGCTTCTTATGGAAAAAAACGGAGTAGTAAATTGGATCCTTACAAAGAGGAGATTAAAGATTTATTCGAGCGAGGGCTAATGAGTTCGAAAATAGAAAAAATAATCCAGGAAAAGGGTTATAACGGCTCATCATCTAACTTGCGAAAATATGTACATGAATTAAAGCAGAGGAAGAGAGAGAGCGCTCAAACCTTTAGTGAATCACATACTCTAACCGAAACCATAAAACGTTCAAATATCTTAAAACTCCTTTACAAGCCACTGGAAAAGGTAGAAGCTATTACACAAGAGCAATTTGAACGTGTTTGTGAAGAACACCCTATTGTAAAAATAGTTTATGACTTAACATGTGAGTTTAAAAACATCTTCACCACAAAGAGTGTTGAGAATCTCGATCATTGTATCGAGAAAATTAAGAATACTAATATACAAGAGTTTAAGAGCTTTACGAATGGATTAGCCCGGGATATTGAAGCTGTCAGAAATGCGGTAACTTATGAGAATAATAATGGTCTTGCCGAAGGGAGCATAAACAAGTTAAAGCTTATTAAAAGAATCATGTATGGTCGATGCCAATTCTCCACATTGCGGACAAAGATTCTACTTTTGGAGAGAATGAGACTTTTCAACTAACTCCGGGAAGAACCATTTTTTACTTGCCAAATACATTCATCAGTCCCGTTTGACAAAGAGCCTTTGTCTCTGCTGCATTTTGCTATTTCATTTCGTTCGTTAACATACTTTGTTATAGTCATTTATGAACTTTTCTTCTATAATCTAATTTTGAAAAATCTTGCGAAGGTAATTTTTTTGGAATTCTAAACGTGACAAATCATTTCATTTCAAGTTTCCTAATAAATGTTTCATTCTCTTCTAACCAATTATGAAAAATTTCTTCACTCAAGCCATTTTTTTCATCCCACTGAATCATGCTTTTTACTTTACCTTGTTGAAATAATAAAAATGCTGGCGTTTGATCAAAACCGTATCTTTTTTTGAACGCTAACCACCTATTTTTATCTTGATGTATATTACTTATATTTACTAAATAAAGTGAGTCTTTAAGAGGAAAAGTTTTAACTTCCTTCTCTAATATTTTTGAGAAAAAAGAACAATCGGAACACTGACTATTTCCGATATAAACAAAAATATCATCCCCATTTTTAATTCTTTTTTCAAATGAATCTACTGTAATTGAATTGAGATAATCATAACTTCCTGTATTATCAATAACAATTTGTTTTTCTATTTCCAAAGTAGAATTATTTCTTTTTAACACTGTATTTTCTCTATAAAGAAAAAAAATACTTAGCAAAAAAATAATAATAATTACTCCTAAAACTCCATATTTTTTCATATCAGAAGTCCACTTCCTTTATCGTTTGCTGAAATTCTGTGTCAGTAAAAGCAGTATTCAGACGTTGAACTTCCTTTCCATTTCGATAAAATATTAATGTAGGGGTTCCCTCAATATGATATTTTTTTGATTGGCTGACATAATCTTTGTCTTTGTTTCCAATGATAGTGTATACTATCCCTTTATTTCTCTTTGCATAATCGTTCACAATAGGGTCAACTAGTTTGCAAGGTGCGCAACCATCTTGCTTCACGAAAATAATCACTTTTTCATTTTCTTCTACTATATTCGGAATTTGATTAAACTTTGTATATTCATAATTAGTCTTTTCATAGGTCATTTTGTGATACATAAACATTCCAAAAAAACCTGCTAACACCAGAATTGAAATACTAATAATTATTTTTTTCATATTATCGCCTTCTTTATTATATTGTTATCTTTGACAATAAATTCTTCCAAGCATTTTTCTGTTACCTCTTTATCGTGTGTTATAAAAATTTTCAATCCTTCTAAGTTTAGCAAATAGTTAATAACAGATAATTTTACATCTTCATCTAAACCATTTGTAATTTCATCAAAAATATAAATCTTCTTTTTGATCAATGTAGAACGTAGTATTTTAACAATTTGCATTTGCCCTAAACTTAACTGTGTACCATCTACATTTTCAAAGTCTATATTTTGAAAAGCAGAATCAGCGTTGAGTTCATTTATAGTTTCTATGATATATTTGTCTTCAATATCCCGTCCTAACTTGATATTATCTAAAACATCAGACTCAAATAAACTCTCACGTCCATCTACATAAATAATATTATCTCTGATAGATTCTTCTGAAAACTCTTGTAAGTTTTGTCCATTAACCTTAATACTCCCATTATCAGGAATATAAAGACGAGCGATCAATTTACCAACTGTTGACTTTCCTACCCCATTTAATCCACTAATAGCAAGATTATTACCCTTAATATCTATTGAAAGATTTCTAAATATTTTAGCTGTTGAATCATAATCAAAGGATACATTTTCAAAACTAACTTCTATATCTTCTGCGGGTATTTCAAGTACCTCATCTCCAAAAAATTTAATTCTTGATTCAATTATATTGTAGAGTTTAGCTTGTGCTACTTTTCCTTGTACCAGTGATGACTGTAAGTTAGCAAGATTAAGAATTGGATTTGTCACATAAGAAAGTAATGCATTAAATGTTAGCAGAACACCCGTTGATAATTGGTTATTAATAATTAGATACACTCCGCATGAAAATAGCAAAATGTTAAATGAAGATAAAATAAATATTTTAAGTTGATTTTGCATAGAATCAAAATTAAACATTTTTGTTCTCGTACCAATATAGTCCGTAAGTTTATCTACTCCTCTGTTTCCAAATTCAGTTTCTAAACTAAGCTGTTTAATAATACTCATGTTGCTAAAAATATTGACTACTGTAGTATTAAATTCTTGGCCCGTTTTGACCAACGATTTACTCAATTTTTCATAACGTCCTTGCGATAAATAAAGTACAAGCAAAAGCGTAACAATTAATACAAGAACAAGACCGGATAATCTACTTTCAGATTTGAATAACAAATAAAAACTGAATCCCATAGTTATAACATTCACCGGAATCATTTGAAGATAAGTTAAAAATCTTTGTCGGATCATTAATACGTTTGAGAGGTTAGTAAGCAATTCTCCTACCTCATAAGATTCAATTGCCATATTTGGTTTAGCTAACAAGCCTTTAAAATATTTTTCAATAATTATTTTGTC
The DNA here is from genome assembly GCF_003217275.1 of Bacillus sp. 196mf. Classification (NCBI taxonomy): domain Bacteria; kingdom Bacillati; phylum Bacillota; class Bacilli; order Caryophanales; family Bacillaceae; genus Bacillus; species Bacillus sp. 196mf. The sequence continues at coordinate 157,980 of NZ_QJTG01000003.1, read as the reverse complement.
AATTTTTTTACTCATCAAGTTATACATAAAATTATTAGTAAAAGATAATACGAAATTTAAGATATTTATCACTAGATAAACACCCATTAATTCTAATACAAGTGCACTTAGCTTTTGTGGTATCAGAAAGTTGAAGTACAGAGAATAAATATTTGCAAGCACTACACCCAGGAGATAAATTACAATTGATAGGACAAATGATATAACAAGTTGCCATTTTACTAATTTTAAAATTCTCCAGATACTTACTTCTTTAGTGTTTTGTTCTATTTCGCACTTTATTTCAGAATTTTCTAAATCAATTTCTAATACATACGGTTGCCATATTTCTATGAACTTCTTTATTGTCATTACTTGTTGCTTATCTTTAGTAGAATCTCCAATAATTAAACTAGATTTTTTCTTTTCAAAAACTGTAACGAAATGTATTCCCTCTTCATTCTCAATTTGTGTAATAAACGGATAAGAAACTTCATCAAATACCTCTCTCTGCTTAGTTGCTTGTGAAACAGTTCCATTAATTCCCAAACGTTTTAGACCTCTTTTTAAATCCAAAAAGTTAGTCCCCAACGAATTATTTTTAATTAATGGTCGCACTTCACAGATTGAGACTTTTTTGCAAAATAGTTCTTCATTATCATAGCGACACACGCGGCGCCACAGTCTTCCTTACCAATCTGAGGAATGACTTCATATTTCATAATTACTCTCCTTACACTGAAAAATCAGTTACTTTTTAATGTTATTGAAAATTATATTAAGTGATTTTTTTGAATTTATTCATATATCTGACCAAGCTTTTTTAACATTTTTGAAAGATTAGAAGAAAAATTATTTGAATTGAGCTTATGAGCTATTTCATAAGCAGTTTTGTAATCTTGCAACTCAAAAAATAATAATCCTATTAAATCATCAAATGCATATCCATTTTCAAACAGTGATTCTTCTTGATTTAAAACATTGTCTCTAGTATAAATTAGCAACCTAAGTAATTCTTTTTGTTGGGATTTCAATTTTTGAATTTCTTTTATTCCTGTGAGATATATTGCTACAGAACGATCTTCCACAGTTCCCCTCTCAGCACTTTCAAAAAGCATAGTAATATACTTTTCTGCTTCATCATTTTTATTTTTGCTTAAATAATAAAAGCCTAAATCCTTAGCAACCTGGTTACTATAAGAGTCATCAGGAAATTTTTTTAAAAAGTTAAGCATTCCTTGTTCATACTCTTGGTCAGTCAACATCGGCTTAGCATCTCTATAGTAAAAATAATAGTACCTAGAATTATTGGGATTTTGCTTAAGAATTTTTTCTATTAAAGTTGTGTTCCTGAGTGCTTTATTCTTATTTTTTATCACGACATCTTCATACCCATCATGTTTTACCACTACTTTAGATATTTTTATAGACACTAGATTTAAGCTTTCCTCTATCACAATAGGGTATTCATGAATAACTCCTTCGAATTTAACGGTGTTATCGTTAGGCAGAATTCTACCAGCATTATAAAGAACAGAATCATCTGTATTTATTATTTTCGGTGCAAAAACAATTCTTTCTCTATTGTTAGCATGTTTCAACGTATTTTTAATAGCATCATCAAGATGATCAATACTACCTTTTACTAAAATTTCATCAGAATCTATAAAAAAGATCCAATCTTTACTGGATTTAGAGATTCCAAAATTTCTAGCTTCTGCAAAGTCATCGTTCCAATCGAACTGAAAGATTTTTATATTTTCCATTGTAGCTAAGATACTCAATGTATTATCTGTTGAACCAGTATCAACAACTATTATTTCATCACCTTCTCGTAAGTCCTCATGTATAGCTTCTATACATCTCTCTATTACTCTTTCTTCATTTTTACATATAACGACTATTGAAAATGATTGACTCATTTCATCCTCCTAAAATTATAATAATAAGATAGTTAAATCACTTTTCTATTATTGTATTATCTTACTTTGAAAAATAAATTATTATTAACAGTATTTATGAAGATATTCTGTGTACTACTGCATTTCGCTACAACTGCTATTGTTCCCCACAATACAACCTGCTATAGCGATAGGTAACGATTTACTATACAAGGAACAAAATTGACCTGCTCCTCCATATTATTGTATTATCTTACTTTGAAAAAATAATTATTATTAACAGTTTTTACGAAGAAAGTCTGTGTAATGCTGCATTTCGTTACAACTGCTATCGTTTTTTGCCATACAACCTGCTATAGCGATAGGTAACAATTTACTATACAAGGAACAAAGGTAACTTGCTCCTCCATTAGGTAGCGACGTTTCCATTTCTTCATCTGTTAGTTTACGCAATAAATTAGTCATTACTTTCTCCTCCATTTAGTGATTTAACTATCTTTATTATTCAGAGCTAAAAATCAAAGAGAAAGCTCTTACATTTATTGCAACATTTTTTCCTTAATATGTTAATCTTTTTCCTTAATATGTTAATCTTTTTCCTTAATATGTTAATATTTTTTTGTTGTCTTGTTAGTTAAAGGGGTACTTAGTATAAAAAATAACCGTAGATAGTAGCACGAACACTGTTCTTGTTATAATTAATTTTTTTCAGAACGTCTATAATCCTCTTTTAAAAAATATATGTAAATATAAAAAAAAACGAATGATTAGTAGAAATATTCTACACCACTCGTTTTTTATCGGACTTCTTTTTACTGTACTTTTATTTTCTTTATGAGTTATTAGAAAAATAATTGTCTATATAAGTCTTTATTTTTTCAAAATTCTTTTCCATAAATAAGATTGCTGGTACTTCAATTATTGGAAGATTATTTTCATTATCAAAAGCTGGACACGGTTTGGGAACTACCAAATAGTCAACTGAGTTTTTATCCCTGATATAATTAATTGAAACATCATAATACTTAGAAAAATATTCCTTCAAATCATTCTGATTCCTTAAAAATGGTAGAGAAAATATTGAACCATAATTTATACCAGCGTCGACAATTAATACAAAGCATATTTTTTTCATGATACACCCTCCTCGTATAATAAGTTTTAAGTTAATAACTGTTCCTTGAAAATTAAATAGTTTTTATCTTCAAGAGCTACATCAAAAAAATGATGTATGGGTAAAATTTAGTCTTGGATACTGGGGGATTTCTCCAGATAATGGAAGTGCGGAAATGGACCCATCGGGAATATGCTTACTCCTCCTGTAGTTCGACCACGTTAAAAGACTGTGACCCAGACCAAAATGCACTGCATACGCACAAGCTGTATCGGTTTCCTTCACTTACCTCTCATAGTGGTGGGAGGGCAGCTTAGATGAAGGCAATCATTGAATACTCATACGCGAGGTTGTGGCTATGTTTTGGACTCTAGGAAGATCCCACAGTATCCAAGCTCATTCCAAATACTATTCAAAGAAAGGAGGTCCTTTCTTTGAGATTATTCGTAGCTATTGATGTAAGCTCTGAAAAACTTGATGTATGTTTTCTTGACAGTCATGACACTGTTTTGAAAGAAATTTGTCTTTCAAACGATGTGAATGGTGCCAACGCCATTAAGGAGGATGTTCTCCATTTTCACCAGTTGTACAACTATAAAAAAATTGTCATTGGCATGGAATCTACTTCCGTCTATAGTTTCCATCCTTCCATGTTCCTAACGGAAGATAAGGATTTGAGGGCTTTAGACGTGGAAGTGGTCGTACAAAATCCAAAAGCCATCCATCGGTATAAAAAACTCTTTGAAGAAGATAAGACCGATAAAATAGATGCTTTCCGTATTGCCGATTTTTTACGAATCGGACGGTATAATAAGTTTCTTATCAAGGAGGAAAAATACGTTGCCCTTCAACGTTTAACACGATCTAGATATCAACTCGTTCACCAGCAAACAGAATGTAAGCAACACTTTCTGAAGAACCTTTACTACAAATGTAATACGTTATCGAAAGAGTTAAATACCTCTGTTTTTGGTGCGACGATGATGGAAATACTCTCAGATTCCCTTTCGTTGGATGAAATCGCAGAAATGGATCTAGAAGCACTCGCTACTCTTCTTCAGAAAAAGGAGAAAGGACGCTTTAGCGACCCGGAAGATTTAGCGAAAACCATCAAGAAAGCCATACGTGACTCCTACCGACTAGGTAAGGTCGTTCAAGACTCTGTGGACGTTGTATTAGCCACTTATGCACGATTGATTCAAACATTGAAAAAACAAATCAAAGAGATAGAAAAAATCATTACTGCTTTATTCTAAGCCATTCCAGAAGCGAGATATTTAACAAGTGTTCCAGGCATTGGAGTCGTATACGCCGCGGGAATCATTGCGGAAGTTGGACAAATTGAACGCTTTGAGAACGAAGCACAATTGGCCAAATACACCGGTCTTTACTAGAAAAAATCGCAATCTGGAAACTTTGAATCGGAACGAACACCCATGACACGAACGGGAAACCAGTATCTTCGTTATTACATGGTTGAAGCTGCCAACTCTGTACAACTTCGTGAAGCTACTTACCGTGCTTATTATTTAAAGAAATATGATGAAGTTCCGAAATACAAACATAAAAGAGCCCTTGTCTAAAGCCGTAACTAGATTCGCTAAATTGTTTTTCAAATATTGAACCAAGCACTTGACTGATTGCTTGTTGAACAACCCTATCCACTACTGTCGGTATTCCCAATTTGCGCATCTTCCATAAAAAGAGCCAGGTCCATAAAAAAATAAGGACCTGGCTCATAAAGACATCATTATGTAAAGCCGTTAACTTCCCTACGCTGGTACGAGCCAGATTAGGTCCAAAGGGGTTAAGAAGTTCACGCGCTTCTCTCTCAGCCTACGCATACGTTAGGCACCCCTAGTTTATCACTGATTTAATTTTCAATACTTTTCCATCATACACCATAATTTGGAAAATTAAAAGTTTATTTCTTTTGTTGTTTATGGAATCATCCACGTTAAATAATAAGCCTGAACATAAGTCATAATACCAACAATAATTACGAAGAACAAACTATGCTTCACTGTAAAACGGAACAAATCCGATTCTTTTCCAGCAAGACCAACTGCTGCACAAGCAATCGCAATCGACTGCGGAGAAATCATTTTACCTGTTACACCGCCTGTTGTATTTGCTGCAACAAGAAGCACTTCAGATACGCCGACTTGCTGCGCTGTAATGGCTTGTAAATTCGAGAACAGTGCATTCGCAGACGTATCAGACCCTGTTAAGAATACGCCAATCCAGCCTAAGAAAGGCGAGAAGAACGGGAATAGTCCGCCAGTTCCTGCTAGTGCTAACGCTAACGTAGAAGATAGACCAGAATAGTTTGCGATAAATGCAAACCCTAGTACGAATCCGATTGATAGAATTGGCATTTTTAATTCACTTAACGTTTCTTTAAATGTCACTACTGCATCTTTTACATTCATTTTCAAAATAAACATGGAAATGATACAAGCAATTAAAATCGCCGTTCCGGTTGCTGATAATACATCAAACTTCAGAATTGCCTCGTAAGGCGTTGGTTTATTTACAATCGGCTCTGCTTTCATTACTAGATTATGCAGACCTGAAATTTCAAACTTAAATACAAGACTTGCTAAAGCCCCTCCTGGAGCGAATAATGCCTTAAAGAAACTTTGGCTCCAAATGACTACCATAACCGTTAATACGATAAATGGAGACCATGCTTTTACTACTTTTCCAAACGTTAATTTCGGCATCGATGCTGCTGTCGTTGTTGCTGCTACTTCACTATTTGCTTGCTCGGATTGATAGATTTCTTTCGGCTGCCAAACTTTTAAGAACAGCGCTAAACTAATTAAACTTACAAGTGCCGATGTAATATCCGGAAGTTCCGGCCCTAAAAATGTCGCTGTAATGAACTGCGTAATTGCAAATGAACTACCCGCTACAAGTAACGCAGGCCACGTTTGTCTTATCCCTTTAAATCCATCCATTAAAAATACGATAAAGAATGGAACAAATAATGATAGGAACGGTAATTGATGTCCAGCCATTTGTCCAATTTTATGTGGATCAATACCCGTTACTTGTCCAGCAACTGTAATCGGAATTCCCATCGCTCCGAACGCCACTGGTGCAGTATTTGCAATCAAACAAAGACCTGCTGCGTATAAAGGATTTAACCCAAGCCCCGCAAGAAGCGCTGCTGTAATCGCTACTGGTGCCCCAAATCCTGCCGCTCCTTCTAAAAATGCTCCAAATGAAAATCCAATTAAAATAACGAGTAGACGATGATCGTTCGTAATCGATAATACCGATGCACGAATCACATCGAATTGACCTGTTTTTACAGAAATTTTATATAAAAATACCGACATAATGATAATCCAAGCAATCGGCCATAATCCGTATAAGAAACCATATCCGGTCGCTGCCATTGCCATCGTGAACGGCATTTTATAAGCGAATAACGCTACTAAAACTGTAAGTACAACTGTAATAAATCCTGCCACATACCCTTTCATGCGGAAAACTGCTAAAGCTAAGAAAAAAAAGATAATCGGAATAAGTGCTACTGCTGCTGAAATCCAAATATTACCGAACGGATCATAAACTTGTGTCCATGTGTTCATTGTCCTCTCCCCCTAAAGAATCCCCTTTTAAATAAATACAACCTTATCAATAGACTATCAGGTCATCATACCTTTAAGTCTAAAAATAAAAAAACGTTTAAGAAAACGTTTTCAAAAACTTTCATTTATACTGTACCATAACAATTTCTATTAAAAAAGATTTTTTTGAAAATTTTATTATTTAACAGGAAATCTTACAAAATCGTCACGTTCTTGTAATGTTCATCGATAGGAAGTTTGCCAAAATTATTGCATAATAATAGTATAACAACAGAAATTATTCATGAGGTGATATATATGAACGGAAATAAAATATTAGCTGCGTTATCATACTTTAGTGTACTATTTGCCCCTATCTTATTCCCTATTATCGTTTGGATTGTAGGAGACGCTGAAACAAAACCACATGCAAAACGTGCTCTATGGACACACATCATTCCAAGTATCGCTACATTCATTGGCTTAACTATTTTAGGAATTATGGGTCTTGGATCTGATCAACCAGATGTAACACTTGGAATTGGATCAATGATTGTCTTAGCTATTTGCGGAATCATCAGCTTATACTACTTCATCTGGAACATTGTAAAAGGAATTAAAGTACTGAAAGCTTAATTTTAAACAAACGTTTGTTTAAAAAAGGACCCTTGCAAATTGCAAGGGTCCTTTTCCGTTCACTTTATCTTCTGCGTTTCTTCTTTTTTCTCATCATTTTCTTTCGGCGCGTATTCACTTTATCCGCTATAATGTGGAGCGTACTTGCCACAACAATTCCCATTAAGAACGTTACAATTTCAACCTCATGTTTCTTCGCAATTTCTATTAAATTACCATCCAGTGCGATTACATTTAATAGGAATAAAAATGGAGAAAAGACGATTAACATGTACGCAATACGAATCACATCACCAAGTATAATCGTATGCGTAAAGAAAGATCGATGCGGCATTACTTTTTTATAAGGATACCAAAATATACGTAAGAAACCCCATTTGTTATAAGCATTACTGTACGTATCTAAATCCGGTGTTAAAAATGAAGTACCTACTAAAAAACCAATTGCAAAAGTTAATAAAAAATCAAAATTTGTTAATCCATACGAAAAAAGCAAAAACAAAACAACCGGAAGGGATATTAAGTTTATTTTCGTATGCGTTCTTCCTGATGGCATAATGCACTTCCTCGCTTACGTTCGTCCTGTCACCTTATGACAGGTTTCACCTATTGACCTAATTTCTGATCGATAAATGTTGTGTCTATATCCGAACCAAACCATTCTGCCAACTTCACTCGTGCCTTATCTTTCACATCTTCATTGACGTATAACGACACCTGTATTAGTGCGGCCGTTAACGCCCCTAAATCATCCGTATAGCCAATTCCAGCAATGAAATCTGGAATCGCATCAATCGGTGCAATAAAATAAGCAAGTGCTCCAATTACAATAATTTTCACTCGTTTTGGAACATCGGGTCTTTGCAAAACGTAAAACAGTAATAAACTTGTATAAATGACCGACTGCCCTGCTTGCTTTGCAACATGTTTTACTTTCTTCCAAAACGCTTCAACTGAAAATTTTTGTTTCATGTAAAAGCCTCCCTATTTTTAAAAAGAAATAAGCTACAATATGTTATCAGTAAAAGTTCATAGAAATTACACAAAACCTATCAATGAACTTTCATTGTAACAAACAAACCGAAAAAGAACAAGTGTTCGTTAATTTTTACACAATTTCCTTCATATAATAGATTTCTAGATAACCCTTACCCATCTTCGTTTCTTATTTCTCAACAAAGAAAATTTTCACTTCTACTTAACATTCTGCTCTATCTTTGTTATATTTTCTAGTTGACGGACATATAAACGAATGTTAAAGTTTTCTCTGGTAGTGACAAATCTTATACAAAAAATGTAAAATGTTATAGTGTTTCTCAGAAATGAATTTTGTTGTATAATACAGAAATGACGTTATGCTTATGAGCAACAAAAGAAACCAAAAGGGTATGCATAGTTATAGTCGTATATGGGTGAATATAGAACCTTTAATTATGGCCAAGAAAACTATGTATTTTTTATTTTAGCATTTTTCGCTCCAAAATCGACCAAGCCTGATAGAGAAAGGGTGGAAATGAATGAAAGAAACCTTGAAATCACAATTTCAAAATGTGCGTTTCACTGTATTCGTAGCATTAGCCTTATGGCTGAAAACTTACATTATTACACGTACAAGCTTTGATTTAAAACTTGAATCTTTCATGCAAGAATTCATTTTATTCCTTAGCCCATTAGCAGCATCATTACTGCTTGTTGGTCTTGCATTATTTGCAAAAGGGAAAAAACGTAACTATATAGCACTTGGAATTAATTTTATCTTAACAATCGTTCTTGTTGGTAACGTAATGTTCTACGGATTCTACAATGACTTCGTTACTTTACCAGTACTCGGACAAACATCTAACTTCGGAAGTTTAGGTTCTAGTGTGAAAGAATTATTTAACTACAAAATTATTCTTGCATTTGCAGACATTATCATATTCTTCGTTCTATTGAAGAAAATGAAAAACTTTGCACCTACAGAGCGTGTAGCACGCCCGATGCGTTCTCTATACTTCGTATCAACAGTTGCTATTTTCTTCGCAAACTTAGGACTTGCAGAAGCTGAACGCCCAGAACTATTAACACGTTCATTCGACCGCGTTATGCTTGTTAAAAACTTAGGATTATATGTACACCAAGTATACGATCTTGGCTTACAAGCGAAATCAAGTTCACAAAAAGCATTCGCTGACGGTAGTAAATTACAAGAAACAGAAAACTACGTGAAAACAACACAAAGTAAACCAGATCCAAATATGTTCGGTACTGCAAAAGGGAAAAACGTAATTGTTGTCTCTCTTGAGTCATTACAAACATTCTTAATTGGCGCAACAGTTAACGGACAAGAAGTTACACCATTCTTAAACCAATTTACGAAAGAAAGTTATTACTTTGATAACTTCTTCCATCAAACTGGGCAAGGTAAAACATCTGATGCTGAATTCCTAGTAGATACTTCTTTATATCCACTAGACCGCGGTGCTGTATTCTTCACACACGGTAACAATGAATATACAGCAACTCCAGAAATTTTACGTCAGCAAGGGTATCACACGTCGGTATTCCACGCAAACAACGCAACATTCTGGAACCGTAACATTATGTATCCAGCACTTGGTTATGATCGTTACTACAACGAGCTTGATTACAAGATTACGCCGGAAACAAAATTAAACTGGGGATTAAAAGATATCGAATACTTCGATCAATCTATTGATATGTTGAAAGAAGTGAAGCAACCATTTTATACTCGCTTCCTTACTTTAACGAATCATTACCCATTCACTTACGATGACAGTACAAAATTAATCGACGAATATAATTCTGGTGATGGAGTATTTGACCGTTACATGGTAACTGCTCGTTACTTAGACGAAGCAATGAAACACTTTATTGAGCGTCTAAAAGCAGAAGGTATTTACGACAACTCAGTAATCGTATTCTACGGTGACCACTACGGTATTTCTGAAAACCATAACCGTGCAATGGCACAGTTCTTAGGAAAAGAAGAAATCACTGCATTTGACCATATGAACTTACAAAAAACACCGATGTTTATTCACGTTCCAGGTCAAAAAGAAGGTAAAACAATTTCGAAACCAACTGGTGAAATTGACATTAAACCAACTATTCTAAACTTACTTGGTGTAGATTCTACAAATGACGTTCGATTCGGTCATGATGTATTCTCACCTGATAATAAAGGATTTGTTGTTCTTCGTGACGGTAGCTTCGTTACAGATAAATACATGTACACAAACAGTACATTCTACGACCGTGCTACTGGCGAAGTTGTACAATTACCGAAAGAAGAATCTCAACCACTAATTGATCGTGCCCAAAATGAATTGAACATGTCTGATAAAATCATTGAAGGTGACTTACTTCGCTTCTCTGAAAGTAATAAGATCAAAACTGGTGAAGTAAAAACAGCTATTAAAGAAGAAAAGAAGAGCGCTGAGTAATCTCAGCCTCTTTTTTTATTTTCTTCCATACAACTACTTATATTCATTAACTTTAAAATTACATAACCTTTACCAAATATTCACATAGTGTTAATGGAGAATCTCTATAATAAAATATATAAACAAGGTTCTACATATTTCTTATCTCTCATCTTTCGTAAGATCCCTTAAAGAAATGTGTAAATCTTTTGTTTCTACTTTCTTATAATTGTCTTTCAACATGTTTTGTTTCCATACACAAAGCATTCAACGAGACAATGTCCCTATGAAAGATAGCTACCCTCCTTGTGCAGCATTCCATAAGAATGTTGCTTTTTTTTATTTAAAAGCAGGATTCTCATTCTTATTTTCGAATTTGTATATACAAAATGCTGTAAAGTGAAACTTTAATCAGCCCTCACCAATCGGGCATTTACGGGCATATGTAGAGAATTACTTACATAAAAATTACTATAGTGATTCTTATCTCGCATGAATGAAAGTTTCACGTTACTTACGTACTTACGAAAGGATGGGACGGAAATTGGCATACGAAAAATTTGTACTTTGGAATGATGAAGTTATTGATACAACAAAACAACAAACGTACATAGAACTTGAAGAAAGAGGTTTGCAGTTCGGAGATGGTGTCTACGAGGTTATTCGCCTATATAAAGGGAACTTTCACTTATTAGATCCGCACATAACGAGATTATATCGATCCATGGAAGAAATAGAATTATCGCTCCCTTTCTCAAAAGCTGAACTCATCACTTTACTTTACAAATTAATTGAAAGAAACCATTTCCACGAAGATGGCACAATTTATTTGCAAGTATCTCGCGGTGTACAAGCTCGCACACATATATTTTCATATGACAACCCTCCGACAATTTATGCCTATATTACAAAAAAAGAAAGGCCAGCGTTATGGATCGAATATGGTATACGCGCTATATCAGAACCCGATACACGATGGCTACGCTGTGACATTAAATCATTAAATTTATTACCAAACGTACTAGCTGCTACGAAAGCTGAACGGAAAGGCTGTAAAGAGGCACTTCTCGTAAGGAATGGTATTGTAACGGAAGGAAGCCATTCCAACTTCTTCTTAATTAAAAACGGAACTCTTTACACACATCCAGCCAATCACCTTATTTTAAATGGTATTATTCGTCAATATGTCCTTTCTTTAGCCAATACTCTTCACATTCCTGTACAGGAAGAACTTTTCAGCGTTCGTGACGTTTATCAAGCAGATGAATGCTTTTTTACAGGCACAACGATTGAAATTTTACCAATGACCCACCTTGATGGAACCGCGATTCAAGATGGGCAAGTTGGACCTATCACCAAAAAACTGCAAAAATCTTTTAATCAAATCTTGTTACAATCCAATATGGCATCTTCTTAAACACGAATAATTTCTGTCCTTTCATATTCAATATATGCATTTAAATGGAAATCAAGGTGTAATTTTATGCCTTGATTTTTTTCTTGTAATCTTTTTGTCATATTCAGATTCCTATATAAGTCTTGACAGTAATCGACATGCTCTTTAGAATTTTTAACAGTTGGTAAATATTTCTTCACTACATTACAGACAGAAAGGAATCGACAAATTATGAAAAAGTACCTTGCCGGTCTTGCGGCAGTGTCTGTAGCAGGGGGAGCAGCACCTACACTTGATAGTGTTCAAGCTGCACCTGAACAAAATACACAAAAAGCTGCTACAACTGTCCAAGCTTCTGCATCAAACGACTCATCTTATAAGGTAAACGCGAGCGTATTACATGTTCGTGCAGGATCAAGCACTTCTCACGACATCATCTCACGCGTTTATAGCGGTCAATCACTAAACGTGATTGGCGAAGAAAATGGTTGGTTCAAAATTAACATTAACGGAAAAACAGGCTTTGTTAGTGGCGAATTTGTATCAAAAAGTGGAGCAGCAAACAACAATGTAAGCACAGGTGGAAACAATAAAGTTACTGCTGATGTATTACGTGTACGTACAGCTCCTAACACTTCTAGTTCTGTTTCTGGACGTGTATATGAAGGACAAACATTAAACGTAATTGGACAAGAAAATGGTTGGGTGAAAATTAACCATAATGGACAAGTAGGTTATGTAAGTGGCGAATTCGTATCTGGCGTTTCTTCTAATGGGGGTTCTTCAAACAACAATACGAATAATAACAACCAAGAAGTAAAACCAGCAAGCGGAAACTATACAGTAAATGTATCTTCCCTTCGCGTTCGTACAGGTCCTAGCACTTCTCACACAACTGTAGGTTCTGTCAAAAAAGGACAAGTAGTACAAGTTGTCGGCGAAGTTCAAGATTGGTTCAAAATCAATTACGCAGGACAAACTGCTTATATAAGCAAAGACTACGTAACAAAAGGCGGTTCTAACGAAAACGTTACAGAAGGCAACAAACAAGAGCAAAACAATAATAATGGAACTATTCAAACTGGTGGTTCTTACGTAGTTAACGCTACATCTTTACGTGTTCGTACAGGCCCTGCCGCTTACCATAGTGTAATTGGTGGCGTTTTAAACGGTACAACATTAAACGTAGTTGGATCTGAAAACGGTTGGTTTAAAGTAAATTACCAAGGAAAAACAGGATTTGTTAGTAGCGAATTTGTAAAATTCGTTAAAGGTGGCACTACTACTCCTGAGCAACCAAAACAACCTGAAAAACCTAACCAAGGTGCAATTGGCGACTATTACATTAATGCTTCTGCACTAAATGTACGTAGCGGCGAAGGTACAAATTATAGAATCATAGGCGCACTTCCACAAGGTCAGAAGGTTCAAGTAATCTCTGAAAACTCTGGATGGAGCAAAATTAACTACAACGGTCAAAATGGTTATATCGGAACACGTTACCTATCTAAAACACCAGTTGGAGGCGCAGTAGATAATAAGCCTAACAATAACCAAAATAACAATCAAAACAATAACAACAATAATAATACAGGCAATAATAGTGGCGACAGTTCTTCCGTACTTGCATATGCAAAATCAATGCAAGGTGTACCATACGTTTGGGGCGGAACTTCTGCTAACGGCGTAGACTGCAGTGGCTACATCTACCACGTATTTAAGAAATTTGGTCATAACATTAGCCGTCAAAGTGTTGCGGGATATTGGAGTAGCCTACCACAAACTTCAAATCCACAACCAGGTGACTTAATTTATTTCCAAAACACTTATAAATCAGGTCCTTCTCACATGGGTATTTACCTTGGGGGCGGATCATTTATCCAAGCTGGAGATAAAGGTGTAGCAATCGCTTCATTAAGTAACTCTTATTGGAAGAGCCACTTCTTAGGATACACGAAAGCACCTTAATTAATAGTTTCCAAGCCTTCTAGTTTACTAGAAGGCTTTTTGCTATGAGTTCAACATATTACTCCCTTTCTCCTACCTTCTCTCTATAAAAATAATGTATCCATTCTTCCATTTCATACACTTTATTCTGCAAAAATAATCCATAACGTTATCATAATGTATATATTCTCATAAAAAACATAACCTATTTCATGTCCATTCATTTCATATGTGTTTTTTTGAAGAATTTTCTTTTTATTTAAACTTTTCGTTAGACGTTTGACCTCCGATGTCCATTATGATAAGTTACTTAAGATGTATATTCGCAAAAGTATAGACAACTGGTTTATACACTTTTTTTACTATGAGGAAGGAGCATACACTGCATGAATCTTTTATGGGGAATTGGCGGCGTGATTGGAGTATTAGCAATTGCTTTCTTACTATCTTCCAACCGCAAAGCTATTAATTGGCGCACAATTTTAATTGCGCTAGCATTACAAATGTCATTTTCATTTATCGTATTACGATGGGATGCTGGTAAAGCAGGTTTAAAACACGCTGCTGACGGTGTTCAAGGATTAATTAATTTTTCTTACGAGGGAATTAAGTTCGTTGCTGGGGATTTAGTCAACGCAAAAGGACCTTGGGGATTTGTATTCTTTATTCAAGCACTACTTCCAATCGTATTTATTAGTTCATTAGTAGCAATCTTATATCATTTCGGTATTATGCAGAAATTTGTTAGCGTCGTTGGTGGTGCATTAAGTAAACTTCTTGGTACTTCTAAAGCAGAAAGCTTAAACTCAGTAACGACTGTATTTTTAGGACAAACTGAAGCTCCAATTTTAATTAAACCTTACTTAGCACGCTTAACAAATAGTGAATTCTTCACTATTATGGTAAGCGGTATGACAGCTGTTGCTGGATCCGTTCTTGTCGGCTATGCAGCAATGGGTATTCCGTTAGAGCACTTATTAGCAGCTGCAATTATGGCAGCTCCATCAAGCTTATTAATTGCAAAACTAATCATGCCAGAGACAGAAAAAGTAGATAATAACGTTGAACTTTCTACAGAACGTGAAGATGCAAACGTTATCGATGCAGCTGCACGCGGTGCATCTGAAGGTATGCAACTTGTTATTAACGTAGCAGCAATGTTAATGGCTTTCATCGCATTAATCGCTTTATTAAATGGATTATTAGGATGGGTTGGTTCTTGGTTCGATATTAAACTTAGCCTTGATTTAATCTTCGGTTACTTATTATCACCATTTGCAATCTTAATCGGTGTTTCTCCAGGTGAAGCTGTACAAGCAGCAAGCTTTATCGGTCAAAAACTTGCAATTAACGAATTCGTTGCATACGCAAACTTAGGGCCACACATGGCAGAGTTCTCTGACAAAACAAATCTAATTTTAACATTTGCAATCTGTGGATTCGCAAACTTCTCTTCTATCGCAATTCAATTAGGTGTAACAGGAACTTTAGCTCCTACTCGCCGTAAACAAATTGCACAATTAGGGATTAAAGCAGTTATCGCTGGTACATTAGCGAACTTCTTAAACGCAGCAGTTGCAGGTATGATGTTCCTATAAACTTATATAGAGTCTTCTCTTTCTCCAAGAGAAGACTTTTTTCATGCAATCCAAACGTATTATATATATCTATCAACCACCTTATCCCAAATATAAGAACATTATGATACAATAATGTTTAGATCTTTTTATTTTTCTGATGAAAATAGAAATACTACTTGTTGTTGCCCTTCAAAAGAATTTAACGACATAGTCAATTTCTTAATAATTGCGCATACTACAAGTATCTATGGATGAAATAGCTTTAAGGAGGAAAGTTTTGTGAAAGATAAGTTCTATAAAATCCTCTCTATGTGGATTCTACAAATTGTATTTTATTTTACTACTGTACATGTGACGAATTATGAGCATGCGCTCATTTTTACAATAATATACGTAATCGTAAATGTACTATTCTTATTTTTAGCTGACAAAACAGCATTTATTTTCTTCATACTAGGAACCATCATTTCCGTATTTTATTTATTTTATGAAGCATGGCTTCATTTATGGAGTACATCAGTTCAATGGCAATATATGATTACCCACTTCCTGATGGCAGCTAACTTCTTCATTGTATACATAACAACTCACCTATTGAAAAAAGTGATTCATGAAAATAAAACTTTGACTGAGCGTGTGAGAACGTTGGAACAATATATTGGAGAATCAAAATTACTAACGAGACAAGAATTCGAGAGACGCCAAGCTTTATTAACGACTGCAATGAATCGTCGTAACGAAACAGGCTTTATTGTTTACTTTGATTTCACTTCCTTTAGTAAATATACGAAGGAAAGTGTTATGGACCGTGTAGCTTCCTTATTAGTTGAAACCGTAAGGAATGATTTTGACCTTGCTGCTGAATATGATAATAATACGCTAGTTATTTTATTACAAAACACAAATGAAGCTGGTGCTGATATTGTAATGAACCGCCTAAAGCCAAAAATGGAGCAATGGCTTGCAGCTGAAGCAATCCGAGATATAAAAATTTCACGTGAGCAAATTGGAAACAAAGGACAGACATTGTTATGATGACTCTCGTTATACTTCTTTTATTTCTTCTGTTTTGCGTACTCGTTTTTTGGATCAGTATCACATTTTCAATTAAATATGTTCTTATTTTTACGGCCTTTCTATTCTCTGGCTTACTCGTTTACTACTCTTTCTTAACAATCGCGGGCTTAATTCACCGAAATAGTAAACGAAAAGATCGTACGCTAGAACATTATCCGAGCGTTGATATTTTCATCCCTGCTCATAATGAAGGGGTCGTTATTAAAGATACTTTAGAGGCAATGGCGAAGATTGAATATCCAGGAAAGCTAACCATTTATCTATTAAATGATAACTCTCAAGATGAAACACCTGAAATCGGCGATGATTTCGACAAAGCTTATGCCCACATTCGTCACATTCGTGTTCCGTCCGGTGAACCGAAGGGTAAATCACGCGTATTAAACTACGGCCTTAGTATTTCAGATGGTGAATACTTCTGTGTGTACGATGCAGATAACCAACCTGAACCACACGCACTGCGAATGCTTGTAGAGCACGCTGAAACAACTGAAGATGCTGTTGGGGCTGTTGGACATGTTCGTACAGTAAACGAAAAAAGAAACTGGCTGACGCGAATGATTTCGCTAGAATTTCAAATCTTCCAGCTCCTTATGCAATCTGGACGCTGGTTACTATTCCAAACAGGCTCACTGACAGGAACAAACATGCTTCTTCGTCGCTCTGCACTAGAAGAGCTTGGTGGCTATGACCCTTATGCAATTGCAGAAGATGCCGAATTAACATTACGAATTACACAAAAAGGTTATCTCTTACCAATCGTCCCAGAATCAGTTACTTGGGAACAAGAACCAGAGCATTTAAAAATCCTTATTAAACAACGTACACGTTGGCTCCAAGGGAATTTATACATTTTAGAAAAAATGTTCTCATCATTAAGTTTCTTTAAAGGAAAACTTCTCGTCCATTCCTTACAACAAGTTCTAGTGTATGTTGTATTTTGGCTATTCCTAATCATTTCGAACGTTTGGTTTGTAATTGGGCTACTCGGGATATTCCAAATTCAATATAGCATTCCGCTACTATTTATGTGGTATGTCGCATATATTACATATGTTTCTCAATTATTTAGTGCCCAGAGTGTCGAACGAACCTTTACACCGACTAATATTTTTATTAGCGTTATTATGTACTTTACGTACGCACAGCTCTTTACGTACTTATTTATTCGCAGCTTAATCTTATACTTACGTGCGAAGAGCAAGAAACAGGTCATTGGCTGGGATAAGACAGTTCGATTTAAAAAAGATAAATAAAAATAAGCACAGAGCGCCGTATGCTCTGTGCTTATTTATTGCCGTATAAATTATATATCAGACAATACCCCTTAGCTGAAAGTAATTTCACGTCCATCCCCCAACGAACGATCGACCTTCATTTATATACGAAAAAGTGATTGCTATTTTTGTAGAACCAATTGCTTCTCTTGCTGTTCTTTGCGCGTTTCAGTCTTAGGTTCCGTGCTTTCTTGGACACTACGATGTGCCACACGTTTCAAACAAATATGCTTCCACTTTCTTTCGTAACGTTTCATTATTCTAGATGTCCCCCTTGAATGCGCTTTAAAACTATTTGAAATCGCTTACAGGAAATAATATAGCACATATATATAAACGTGACAACACATTTCCGACATATTTTTGACAAAAATACGAATAGAATTCGTAAGGTATCGAATATTGTCGAAACCTATCGTTTTTTCTTCGTATAAAAGGCATACTACTTATA
The DNA here is from genome assembly GCF_003217275.1 of Bacillus sp. 196mf. Lineage (NCBI taxonomy): Bacteria > Bacillati > Bacillota > Bacilli > Caryophanales > Bacillaceae > Bacillus > Bacillus sp. 196mf. The sequence goes on along the minus strand of NZ_QJTG01000003.1, from coordinate 139,616 downwards.
TGGTAAAGTATTTTATTTCCCCTACCCGCATTTCAAATTCCTTCTATATAAAGTGAAACTTTCATTAGCCATCACCAATCGGGCTTTTACAAGCAGCTCGACTTATTTGCTTTTGCTGAATTTTGAGGTGGGGTTCTTACTGCTCAGCAAATAGAGGGATAAAAAAAGAGCTGATATGAAATCAGCTCTTTTCCTTCTATTATTAATGACGCTTCATACGTCCTTCTTTTTGTAACTCTTTAAATAATGCTGCCATCATAAAGAAAATAACAAAGACGAACGGGAATGCTGCAATGATAGCTGCCGTTTGTAAGGCTTCTAATCCGCCAATATATAATAGCGTAGAAGCTATCGCGGCTAGAACGATACCCCAAATCATTTTAATACGATTTGGTGGGTTTAAACTACCATGTGTCGTTAACATCCCTAAAACGAATGTTGCAGAGTCTGCAGATGTAATAAAGAATGTTGCAATAAGTAAAATACCTAAAACCGATAAAGCTGATCCAAAGCTGCCCATCTGATCGAACATAGCGAATAATCCTACTTCTGTTCCCATTTCTTTCACTTTGTCGAAGATATGTGCATCACCAAACAGCTCCATATGAATACCAGTACCGCCGAACACAGAGAACCAAAGTGCACCAATTACGGTCGGCACAAGTAACACACCGATAACAAACTCACGAATCGTACGACCTCGTGAAACACGAGCAATAAACGTACCTACGAATGGTGACCATGCAATCCACCATGCCCAATAGAAAATTGTCCACGATTGAATCCATTGGTTTCCACCTTCGTCTAATGGACTTAAACGGAAGCTCATGCTTGGTAATTCCTGAATATAAGAACCGATTGTTGAAGTGAAGTAATTCATAATAAAGTTTGTTGGACCCGCAAATAATACAATAATCATAAGTGCAAACGCAAAAATAATATTCGTATTACTTAAATATTTAATTCCTTTATCAAGACCTGTTTGCGCAGATAACATAAATAATACTGTTACGATTGCAATAATAACTAACTGAGTCGTTAATGAGTTCGGGATAGATGTTAAATAACTAACACCACCTGCAATTTGTTTTGCACCGAGACCTAATGATGTTGCAACACCAAACACAGTTGCGAAAACAGCTAACACATCAAATGAATGAGCAATACGCCCGTGTTCCCCGCCCTTAAATAACGGGCCTACTGTCGCACTAATCGTACTTGCTTTTCCTTTTCTAAAGGTAAAGTAAGCAATACATAACGCTACAAACGCATATAGTCCCCAAGGATGTAATCCCCAATGGAAAAATGAAAAACGCAGTGCAAGGCGCGCACTTTCCTCAGTTGCACTATCCCCAAACGGAGGTGCGTATAAATGGTTTAATGGTTCGGCAACGCCCCAGAAAACTAAGCCAATACCCATACCAGCACTAAATAACATAGCAAACCATGTCATATAACTATAATCAGGTTCGTCATCATCTTTACCTAAACGAATAGAACCGTATTTCGAAACAATTAAAAAGATAGATACACCTAAAATAATAGAAACGGAAATAATATAAAACCATCCAAACTTACTAACTAATGCAGTTTGAATTGCGGTTGTTACATTTCCTAAGCTACCTTTTCCAATAATAGATTCGGGAATAATCCCCCAAATTGTAAATGCAATACATAATGTTAATGAAACGATGAATGTTTTTGTCAGTTTCCTCATCAAATCCCCCTTCGTAGGTTTCGTTTTTGTAAATAACATAAATTCCGATATGTAAAATCGGATAGAAAACTATAATTTTGCGGTGATTTTCTTACTTTCACCTTCACCAATTCGAATTCTTATGGACAGCCTTACCTTTCGTATAACCTTTTCACTCTGCAAGAGCTACAAGTTAGAAATACTGCTGTCAAATTGTGTGAGAAAAACGCGGATAGGAATGTATTTTCCTAAAAAAGGATGTGTTACATATGTAAAAAAGGGCAAAGTTCTTCCTTGCAACCCTTTCGTTTTGTAACAATTATGCGGTTTTTTTGCTAGTATATAGCACGTGTTTATAGCTTCACAAACAAAATGTTTATGTTTATATAACTATATTACCCATAAAACGGTAAAACACTCAAGGAATGTAATCGTTTAGTAAACATCATGTAACATCCCTGTAATATTCTTATTTACGTCGAAAAAAACATGTTGTATTAAATATTTTGAATATAACTAGAAACCTATGAGTCATATAGAATGAAAAACGCTTTCCTATATTTTTTGTTATATTACAGGATGTTAACGACTTATTACGAATGGTTTGTAATTGTGTGTTTTCCCCAAATCCGAAAAAATCTGTTGCTATAATGAGGACACGAAAACAAACGCAATGGAGGCTATCATGAAAAAATTAATTGGTATAGCAACAGCAGCAGTTTTTGGTCTTGGGATTTTCACATCATCTGCTAATGCAGAAACTGTTGTAACAACAGACGTACTAAACGTACGCGAAAACCCTACTACGGAATCAAAAGTTGTCGGTAAATTACTAAACGGTAATAAGATAGATGTTCAAAATACAGAGAACGGATGGTCAAAAGTTACTTTAGACGGTAAAGACGCATTCGTAAGTGCAGAGTTCACAAAAAGCATCTACTACGTAACAGCTAACGTATTAAACGTACGTGCTGAAGCGAACACAAACTCAGAAATTCTTGGAAAGTTGAAGAAAGACGATGTAATCGAAACAACGAACCAAGTACAAAATGAGTGGTTACAATTTGAATATAACGGGAAAACAGCTTATGTTCATGTTCCTTTCTTAACAGGTACAGCACCTGTAATTGAGAAACAAGAAACGACTGTTCCTGCTAAAGCTGAAGCACCAGCTAAGGCTCAAGCACCTGCAGCACAAGCAAAACCAGCTGCTAAGCCTGCTGTGAAAGCTGCTGAAACTAGCACACCATCTGGTGGTCGTGAGTTAACAGTTGTAGCTACAGCATATACAGCTCACCCGAGCGAAAACGGTGGCACATATGGCGGCCGTGTATTAACTGCAATGGGTCATGATTTAACTGCGAATCCAAACATGAAAATGATCGCTGTTGACCCGAAAGTAATCCCATTAGGATCTAAAGTATGGGTAGAAGGTTACGGAGAAGCTATCGCTGGAGATACTGGTGGTGCAATTAAAGGTAACCGTATCGACATCTTACTTGGATCAGATAGCGCTGCTCAAAAATGGGGACGCAAAACTGTTAAAGTGAAAATTTTAAAATAACCAATGACTGCTAAATTACAAGCCGGTTCTCTTTATTGAGAGCTGGCTTTTATTTATTTATAATACATATAAGGAGGCTATGCCCATGAATGTACAAGCAAAAGTAGACTGGATTGGTACGCCAAAGCCGTACATATATAAAGATGAAGTAACATATAACGCTACTTCTATTGATTTCTCACTTGCTGGCGATGATAATCGCTATAAGTTAATTGTGCTCAAGTCTGAAAACAATACACATTACAAAATTGTGCAATATGGAATAAAACCAGGCTCTCAAAAACCATTTCCTATCGACATTCCATTTGAACAAAATATGTTGCCAATTATAGAGCAAATATTACATGATCCGTATGTACAAGCGATATTAAAAGAAACGCACTTATAATTGAAAAAAAGATATATCAACGATTTTTCGAATATATCTATCATAAATCGCAATATATCAACGATTTTTCAATTATATCTATCATAACTTACGATATATCAACGGTTTGACACGAAATATCGATTTAGCTACAAAATAAAGAGGCTGTTCAAATATTGAACAGCCTCTTTCATATTAACGAGTTGGACCAGATACATCTTCTGATTTCAACGTATTATTTGCACCAAGAGAATGATACAACATCTTTCCATTTCCATTCACAGTTACAATATGTTCGTTATTAAAACTTTTGAACTTCACAGATCCATCACCGTAACGAATGTGATACTCTTCATATGTCGTTACTTTATATTTCGTATCACTTTGACGCTCTACATTACGAACTTCCATCGTTAATAAGTCTTCTGTAATTCCTTTTTTGTGTAAATACTGTATATAATCACGGTCTTCCTTATACGATTTCCCGCTCTTATCATAATTATTTTCAATTAAACTAAAATCATTTAATGAAATTGCACGTACGTTATCATAAATATGATTTTTTACAAATTCGCCCACTGCTGAATTTGATGTTTCTTTCGGGAATTTTAAGTAATACGTGCTTTGGTCTCCAATTTTAATACTTTCAGATTTCATCACACCAAAATCAGTAGTTTTCTCTAAATGTACTTCTACTGTTTCATCTGTGGATACAGGACCAAGCTTATAACTTCCATAACTTAATTTTCCACGTTTTTTCCCGTTCACAAATACAGTTGCATCACTTTCATCAGAAGAAATGCTTACATACTTGCCTTCAAGCGATAAATCAATTTTCACTTTCTCACTCTGCTCATCCGCTAAATCTACTTCTTTCTCTGTTTCTAATTCAGTAAGTTCTGTCTTCGCCGTTGCCTTTACAACATATGTACCTGGGAAGTATGGCCCCAACTCTTTCGAATTTTTATCACTAGAAAGCTCTGTTTCTTTTTTGTCATTCACATATATTTCTGCATTCTTTGCAGTTGTACTTACATTCATATAATAAGATTTCATGCTGAACTTATACTTTGGATATAAGAACCACTCTTTTCCCTCTTCTACTATTTCCCCGTCTTTAAATGCAGGTTTATCTTTTGTTAACTTTTGATCTACTGTCTCTTTCTGTAAATAAGACAACAATTGTTTGTTGTAAGAAGGATTCTCTTTTAAATAACGCATGTACGCTTTAATATCCTCTGTCTTAATCTTTAAACTTGAATCATTTGCTTTCACAAACTCATCAATTGCGTTAATATCTTTCTTTTGGAATGCTTCAATCATTACATTTACTTGCTTTTCTTTTGAAAACTTATATGCTCCAAATTTATATGCCCCAAATAATAAAATAACAATAATAGCAAAACCAATGATTAAAAATAAATTCCTCTTACTTTTCACTGGTTTTGTCTCACTTTGTAATTCTGTATATGAAGCAGCAGTGTTATCAACGATTACTTCTACTTTACTCCCACACTCAGGACAAAAGTTCAAATGGTCTGCAACGTTCTTTTTACATGTTCCACAAAACTTCAACGTGCTCTCCTCCTATTTTTTAGCTAATTTCATTCCAGCAAATGCTGCTACATATGTCACAATCAAGCTAAACAAAGTTAAATATATAAATGAATTTTGCATAGATAATACCGTTCCACTTGTTCCAAATAAACCTGTTACAGTTCCTGAAACATTAATTTGGAACTTAGAAATCATATTCATTATAATCATCATAATTGTGTAAGAACCACTGCATACCGCTAATGTAATATATATATTGGCAGTCGGTAATTTAGCTAACTTTCTTCCCGCTCTAAACATAAAGAACAATGGAATAATAAGCAGTAATAAACCATAATGGAATACGTTATTCACTTTATCAAATTCTGCAAGGCTTTCCTCATTTGCTCCTTTTGAAATCAATATCTCTCTGAGCTCTACGCCATTTACAGAGACGCCTGATATAAATGAAAACGATAGTGTGCTCTCATATGCTTTTGATTTCTTACCAATTCCAGTAAATTCCTTACTAAGTGCTGGACTTGATACTTCTAACGGCGCAAAATGAGCCATACTCCATAATTGAGGTGTTAACTCTAATGCTAATAATGTACTTTCTGATTTTAAAGTTGTTATTTCTTTTAATGGTTCAATACCATCTTCCTTACTTACTAACGCCATAATACAAACCGCTACTGCTGTTACTAAAAGTCCTTTTATCATAGCTGAAACACCGTAATAAACAGACGCTCCATATGGCATTAACTCTTGAAATGCTGCTGCCATATTGTTTTTGCTTGTATGAGCAATAAATCCTAATAAAGTAAATAATGTCCCACATACAAAACCACTCAATAAACTCTTAATCGCTGAATAGCCAACCGTAATCTTACCTGCTTCTGAGAATGGAATTGCAAAAGATTGTGATGCTATAAAACTTATAATGAATAAAAAGATGCCATAAATAATACCAACTGTTGATGCCATAAAAATTTGATCTTTAATCGTTTTCGCAACATGCTGCTTCCCTAACCAAATTCCTGTACCAGCGAAAATAATAAATGGAATGATTAATAGTAATGTAAATGGAGTATGCCAAGATAAAGAAAATATCAATCCACTATCGTCGTTAGCTGTAAAACCAAGTAAATGATAACTTAACATCGTAGAAGTTGCACTCGAATAAAAATTCGGCAACATATCTAATTCTTTCGCAAATTTGCTAAACATCTCACTTATTATAGAAGCAAATAATAAACTACCAATCCAACCAGCAATTAACATGAGAATACTTGCAACAGCCCCACCAATAAAACCTTTTTGTAAAACGGCTTTATCTGCTTTAAATTCAACTTTAGGAGCACCATCCATTGTAGGCAATTTTACAGATTGTTCTTTTTTCTTCGCAACAAATAAAGAATACCCACACTTTTGACAATATAAATTTTTTTGAGCATTTTCATTGCCACAACCTTTGCAGTATTTTGCAGTATCTTTTTCTAATGTTATTGCATCTATAGCTCCTGCAATCTCCATACTACCTTCATTTGGACAATAATTTACTTCTTCACCATGTTGTTTTCCACATGTGCGACAATACATTTAATTCACTCCCCACTTTGCTTAATTCCACAAACTGGACAGTAAGTAGAGTTTTTATCGATATGCTCATTACATGAAATACAATTTACCGTTTCACCTTCATTTTCTACTGCTAACATCGGGTTAGGCTTTCCACACGAACCACAAAACTTATCATTTATTGATAAAGGTCCACCACATTCACATGTAGCTTTTTCACCTTGTTGTTTTTGCAATTCAACAATGCGTTTTCTTGCTTGATAAATAGCTACATCAAATTCTTGAACTGGAGCAATCATTTCTTTTAAGCTCGCTTCATTTACTCCATTTCCTCTTAATTGAACGTACACTTGCTGTCCAACCTCTAATAGAACCTCTGCTTTTTTCTGCATTTGCACTTGCATTCCTTTTTTCAATTGAGCAATTTCTTGTGCAACTTGCAACTTCATTTTCCCTTGTTCTATTCCTTCTTGTAACTTATTCATTCCACTACCTAACTTCGTCTGTAAATCTGACAAATCATTTCTCCTCCTATACGTATATATTCATATATAAAATTAACATTTTATATATTACCATGATTTTCAAGTTATGTAATCCAAATTTCATTTTTTCTGTTTTGAGCATTTTTTGTTTATAATGGTAAAGGAAAGAAATATGTGTACGGAGGAATATTATGCTGCAACACTCAATTACGAAAGATGAAATTATGATGATTGCGAATGAGTTCGTTCAAGGACTAGATCCACAGCAAACAGCTGATCAGGAACATGTCGCTACAGCTCGGCACCTATATCGTAGTGGTGTTGTCTACAATGTTGACTTTGATGGTTATACACTATCAGGAACTGTAGATGCGGAAGGCAACGTATTTTGCGTTCATATTCCGATTCGTAACGTCGCTGAAAGTTATTGTGATTGCTTCGCACCAACACAATGTGAGCATATGCTTGCTGTATTACTATCTGCAGCGTCTAGTTTCGGGCAAGTAGGAGATGTATTAACTTTATTTAAAAATAATACGAAACCTTCCCTTCCTCCTATTCGAACTGCAAGACAAGTATTGCAATCATCAGCTTTTGAAGAAACCGATTATAAAAGTTGGCAATCGTATTTTGAAAAAGAATATGAATCATTTAAAAAAGAACAAGCTCGGCTTACTTATAAACAAATGTATTTTCTTATGAGTATCTTTACAGATTTCTATACGAAACTTGAGCGGAAAGCTCCGCGTGTCATTGCGATACATGAATTATTCAGGTTACACGCAGCACTTTACTGCTTTCAAAAGTTATTAGAAGAAATTCAGGCATTCGACGCAAACAAAACGTATTCTTATCACCAACCTGTTAATGTCATTCGCCTATTTGTAGACAAAGTGGAATCCATCGTTCGGGACTTACAATCAGAAGCGATTCCTTCAGAGTCTGAAATAATTTTACAAGAAACAGCTCGTCTCGTTCATGAAGTATTCTTCTCTACCGACACTTATACGCAAGAGCGATTTTTCATTTATCGTCACATATGGAGTGAACTTTTAAACAATAAAGAGAAAATACAAGAAGAAGAAAAACGAATCGATACGAAAATCAATCCACTATCCAAAGCGTTAGCGTCTTCCCATCTTCTCTTTTTGAATGACGAAGATCTACTAGCGATGGACTTACTAAAAAAACAGCCTGCTTCTGTTGTGAGTCTATACTTCTATTGGTTAGAAGAACTATTAAGTGCCATGCAGTGGGATCGTGCGAAAAATTGGCTTTCCTTTACGTATAAACAAGTAAAGAAAACAATCCAAGATCACGAAAATACGATTTTTATAAAAGATGTCGTTCGCCTATTTGTAATCATGTATGAAACATATGCAACACATACAAATGAACAAGCGGGTTTCGAAATGATCTTACAAGAACTATTACCGTATAGTTTCACAAACTATGAACAGTACGTACTCGCGAAAAAACAGTATCGCACATGGGCAGAGCTTCATCTCCTATATGGATTTGAAGCAATTGAACTGTTAAAAGAGCCACTGAAAGATATTGAAAAAGAAGCGCCAGAAGCGGCACTTCCTCTTTACCATCTTGCTGCTGTAGAGGCGATTGAAGAACGAAATCGCAAATCATATAAACGCGCAGTTCGTTACTTAAAGAAATTACGCACATTATATAAACGATTAAAACGCACCGATGAATGGGATGCTTTCATTATTCACATCGCCAATCTCCATTCACGTCTGCGTGCACTACAAGAGGAATTACGGAAAGGAAAATTAATCGATGATCAATCAAACTGAAGTAACAATTAGGCTCCAGCATGTTAGTCAAGGTTGGTTCCTTTGGGGAGAAGATGACAGCGGTACTCCATTATCCGTAACAAGTTGGAAACGAAATGCATTCACATGGCACTCCACTTCTTTCTACGGTACTTCTCTAAAAGAAGCAACCTTCGAAGGAAAACAAGGTGTGCTGCTAACAAATGCACAAGCCTTTGAATACATTGCAAACAAACCGATGAATTCATTTGCACATATGCAAATAAACGGACCTATTACAGCCCTTACGAAAGATGCAAATGAATTATGGGATGCCTTTACGAGTGGTAGCTTCGTACCAGATATGAATCATTGGTCCAAACAACCATCTTGGAAAGTTCAAAATACACCAATTGAAGATGACACATTAGCATCTCTTTTCTCAGCAGCAGTTAATGAAAGCATATTACAAGATAATCGCTCAAATGACGGCTGGGAAGATGCCAAAAGACTATATGAACATTACGACTTTACGAAAAGACAATTGGAAACAGCACTACATGAAGAAGATTGGCTTCGAAAAATTGGTTATATTGAAGATGATCTTCCGTTTACAATCGGACTAAGATTGCAAGAACCACAAGAAGAATTTGAAATGTGGAAGCTTGAAACAATTGTGACACCAAAGCGCGGGGCGCATCGCATATATGTATATGAAAACATCGATTCCTTACCGAAAAGATGGCACGATTACGAAGAACGGATTACAGAGACACAAGAAGGTTTTAGTAAGCTCATACCGTGGTTAAAAGAAGGAGATACGTTCCGAAATGAGCTCTTTGAAACCGAAGCGTGGAACTTCTTAACAGAAGCAAGCAATGAATTACTTGCAGCCGGCATTACAATTTTACTACCATCATGGTGGCAAAATTTAAAAGCAACAAAACCGAAATTACGTGTTCAGTTGAAGCAAAATACAGCACAAACACAATCGTTCTTCGGTATGAATACGCTCGTTAATTTTGACTGGCGCATTTCGACGAACGGCATTGATTTATCGGAAAGCGAATTTTTCGAACTCGTTGAACAAAACAAACGTCTATTTAATATAAACGGTCAATGGATGCGACTAGATCCAGCCTTTATCGAAGAAGTAAGAAAACTCATGAACCGTGCCGATAAATACGGACTAGAGATGAAAGATGTCCTGCAGCAACATTTATCAAATACGGCTGAAACGGAAATTGTAGAAGATAATAGCCCGTTTACTGATATTGAAATCGAACTAGATGGATATTATGAAGAACTCTTCCAGAAGCTGCTTCATATTGGAGATATTCCAAAAGTAGATGTCCCTACTTCACTAAACGCAACACTTCGTCCGTATCAACAACACGGTATTGAATGGTTATTATATTTACGAAAGCTTGGATTTGGAGCATTGCTAGCTGACGATATGGGACTCGGGAAAAGTATTCAAACAATCTCTTACTTACTATATATAAAAGAAAACAATCTCAAAAAAGGCCCTGCATTAATCGTAGCACCGACATCTGTTCTTGGAAATTGGCAAAAAGAATTTGAGCGTTTCGCACCGAATTTACGTGTTCAATTACATTACGGAAGTAATAGAGATAAGGGCAATTCATTTGAAGATTTCCTTCAATCAGCAGATGTTGTATTAACATCTTATGCATTGGCTCAACTCGATGAGGAAGAACTAACTTCATTATGCTGGGATGCTGTTATTTTGGATGAAGCACAAAATATTAAGAACCCACATACGAAACAGTCGAAAGCAGTACGAAACTTGCAAGCAAATCACAAAATCGCTTTAACTGGTACGCCGATGGAAAATCGCCTCGCTGAACTTTGGTCCATTTTTGACTTTATTAATCATGGATATCTCGGAAGCTTAGGGCAATTCCAGCGCCGCTTCGTCACACCGATTGAAAAAGATCGTGATGAAGGAAAAATCCAGCAAGTTCAACGGTTTATCTCACCATTTTTACTGCGCCGAACGAAGAAAGATCAAACAGTCGCATTAAATTTACCAGATAAACAAGAACAAAAAGCTTATTGTCCTCTTACTGGTGAACAAGCTTCCTTATATGAACAACTTGTTCAAGATACACTGCAAAATGTAGAAGGATTAAGCGGAATTGAAAGACGCGGCTTTATATTACTTATGCTGAACAAGCTAAAACAAATTTGTAATCATCCAGCTCTTTATTTAAAAGAAGAAGAGCCACAAAATGTCGTTGAACGCTCCATGAAAACAAAAATATTAATGGAGCTCATCGAAAATATAAAAGATCAAAATGAAAGTTGCCTCATCTTCACTCAATACATCGGCATGGGGAACATGCTAAAACGTGTGCTAGAAGAAAAATTCGGCCAGCGTGTCCTCTTCTTAAACGGTAGTGTACCGAAAAAAGATCGTGACAAGATGATTGAGGAATTTCAAAATGGAACGTATGACATTTTTATCTTATCCTTAAAAGCTGGCGGAACAGGACTAAACTTAACCGCTGCCAACCATGTCATTCACTACGATCGTTGGTGGAATCCAGCTGTGGAAAATCAAGCAACAGACCGCGCATATCGCATTGGTCAAAAACGGTTTGTTCATGTTCACAAACTCATTACAACAGGAACATTAGAAGAAAAAATTGATGAAATGCTAGAAAGAAAACAATCTCTAAACAATGCGGTCATCACAAGCGATAGTTGGATGACTGAACTATCAACAGACGAACTAAAAGAATTACTTGGTGTATAAAGTGAAACTTTAATCAGTGGGGGGTTTGTTCATCCCCACTGATTATTAGTTGAACCAATCGGGCTTTTACGGGCAGTTGATCACCTCCCTAACTCCTTTGCTTTCGCTGAATTTTGAGGTGGGGGTCTTACTGCCCGTTAATGCGGGATAAAGTGAAACTTTAATCAGGCCAGTTACGGGAAATTTTACTACCCGCAAAAAAAGAGCTAATCTCGAAATGAGATTAGCTCTTTTTTCTATTCCAAAACCAATTACTTATTATAATCCCGGTTAATCCGCCGCACGTATCAAGCAATGAATCTTGCCACATTGGTGTACGGTCCCCCGTATACCATTGATGGATTTCATCAAATGTTGCATAACCTGTAACGAAAAGAAGGGCATATATAAAACATCTTTTCCTCGAATGACCTGATCGATGAAAAGCGTAATAAATCAATGAACCTAGCATAAAGAACACCATAAAATGAGCACCTTTACGAAGGAAAAACTCAATAAATCCGCCTACACCTTTATTCGCAATACTAACAGGGGTTCCTCCACCATAATCGATAGATACCCATGAAAAATGCTCTTTCACAAATTCAACATTTACATATTGTTCAATATCTGAACGCATATCCTGCTTTTTATATGGTTGTGCCGAAGAATAGAAAATCAGCCCCATCCATAGTAATACAGGAATCCAAAATAACCATTTACGATTCATTATCCAGAATTCTCCTCTCTTAATCTTTTAAGGGTACCAAAAAAAAGAAAAAATTTCACGCCAAAACATGACATTTGTACCCTATTTATAAAGTGAAAGGAGGTGATACACATGGCAATTGAAACAATCGTAATGGATTTAACTTTACGTCTTGTCTTAAACAACGGATTAGATAAGAACGGCAAAACAGTTTTCAAGAGCAAACAATTTAAACGTGTTAAAACAAATGCGAGCTTAGATCAAGTACACAACGTAGCTCATGCTCTCGCTTCCTTACAAGCATCACCACTTCACGCTGTACAACTTGTTAGCACATCAGATCTTTCTAAACTATAAAGTAAAACTCGGATCAGTGGGGATTTTATTCATCCCCGCTGATTATTAGCCGCAATTTAACCAGCAGACCCGAGTCCCGTAAATAGCGGGATAAATACAAAGGAGGGAATAACACATGCAAGTACTAGAGTTAATTTTCGCGAAAGAAGATGGAAAAACAGTCGTTTTTTCTATCAATACGCCCATCACACCAATCGATGCACAAGTCGTAAATCAAGTAATGGATACAATCCTTGCCTCATCTGTATTTTCATCCATTGATGAAAATACAAGAAAAAAGGGAGCTCGCCTTGTAGAAAAAAATGTATCTGAAGTTCCAATTACTCTATAAAATGAAAAAGACGAATCTGCATCATTTTGCAGATTCGTCTTTTTTCTTCGGCATTTCAATCGGAATAAAAATCTTTGAAAAACCGACGCATACGTACTTATAATGTTCTTCACCTATATCAAACTCAGTCGTATATGTTGAGAAGAATATATAATCATTTCGCTTCGTATAATGATCAATTAATAACCCAACTTGTGGCTCAACATACTTTTTCGCTAACTTTTTACCGGCCGATGCCAAGTCGCCAAGGAGACCCTCTTCATTCTCTTTTTGAACTTCATCTAGCTTCTTACTCACATCATTACGCTTCATAAACTGCTTCGCTGCCCATTCTGTATATTCTCCTTTACTCGGATTGCTGTTTGCTAAATATACTAGGAGAATGACAACTAAAGCCATAATAATATACTTTTTCTTCATACTATATCACCGCCTACTCTTTTCTATTTTCATATATATGTACAAGCGATGCAAATTAGAAAGACTATCACCTATTGATTGTAAACGAATAGCCAAAATTTACAATATGAAATAGAATATTAACAATTAATTTACTTAATTTATATATAATTATATTCAGAATGAGAATTATAAGGGAGGATATAAAATTATGGATAATGAAAACAACATTTTTATTTCTAGTTCTACAATGATGCTTGAACCATGTAAACACCCTTATTACCGTACAAAAATCATCGACAGTAGCGGAAACCATCTTTACTCCTGTCAGACTGCTCTCCAACTTATACAGAAATCTTGTCTAACAAATATTCATTCTACTTATCAAGGGAGACGTAATGCCGTAAAAACAAAATTTAAATTTAAACAAAACGTCCCAATTCCGATCAACCATAGAGAATATATTTGTGCTTTCCCAACAGAATCTCCTGCTTCTCCAAATTGTATTTGGCTTTTCTTCAAACATGTTCATACAATAGAATTTTTCCAAAAAGCTAAACAAGCTAAAATTCATTTTTCAAACGGAGCTACCGTAACGATACAAATTAGTTCCCATAAGTTAAGTCAGCAATTATGGAAAGCTGGATATGTATTATCCCAAATGAACATGCAAGATTCATCACCTTAATAACAAATAGAATGGAAGGTAGTATTTCCTTACCTTCCATTCTATTTGCTATTTTTATCCTCTTACACTATCTCGCATTTTCTCGAGTGCTTGCCGATACATCCATCTTACTTGATAATATGTCATTTCCGTCTCTAAAGCGATTTCTCCCATCGTCTTTCCTACAAAAAAACGTTCAAAAATAATATACTTCTCCTTCTCATCTAACACACTCATAAAATCCTTCACTCTTATTTCAACATCTTCAAAATGAAAAATATCCTCATACTCACCTACACATACACATCTTTCTTGTACAGTAGATTCTTTCTTCAATCTTTCTAATATATAACCACGCACCGTTACAAGTGCATATGCAGGGAAACACCCCTTCTCCGCATCAAATCTTTCATATGCATGCCAAAGACCAATTAAACCACATTGATAATACTCTTCATAATCTTGGCGAATACCTAATTTCTTTATTTGATTTACAATCATCCCTTCATACAAAACAACTGCCTCTGTAAAAGTCGCTGGCTTCACACAGTACCCGTTTCTAAAAGGTATACCTTTCTAGTATTCCGCGGTACCTTCACAATATAAAAATAAAGAAAAGATTTCACTGTGGGTAATTTCAAATACTACCGACGGAATTTGAAATTACACTATGTAGTATTTGAAATTTTGTTGGTGGTATTTGAAATAAGGGTAAAAATAAAAAAGGTGACTCTCTTGAAGAGTCACCCTTTCTATTTTATTTCCTTATTGGAACATACCTTGTAAAGCTCCCATTCCAAGAGTTAAAACAAAGAAAACAATAGTAATAATTGTTGCCTGCTTTTTAGTTAAACCTGCTGTAATTTGAAGACCTAGCCATGTAACTGCATATCCCCAGATTGTAAACACTTCAAATTTACTTACAATACCTTTTACAACACCACTACTTGAGGCGAAAATCGGTTCTAGGCCAGTGTACATTTCTTGACCCGTTCCACCTAAAATATATGCTAAAATCGTATTTATTAATAAACCAAGTAATGAAATAACACTTGAATATACAGTAATCGCTAATAATTTTTTATAAGAAGTATCATTGCTTATAAACACCATTAACACTTTATACACCACGGCACTAAGTAGAAAGACAAATGCCATACTAATAGCAATTACCCCAAATCCCATACCGTATGTCATTGCAGCTGAAACAGTAACACCTAATTCCTTATTAAGGTTAATTGCCTCAGGTGTTAGAGAATATACATAAGCAGCAAATCCCCCAACAAGCCCAGCTATTAAAACAAGTAGCCAAAATGCACCCCAAACTGCATTACTCGTCTTCATTCTCTCAAACTGCTCACCTGGAGAAGTAATCATTCCAAATAATGATGGCTTTTTTGAAACTACATCTTGCGTATTAATATTCGCTTCCATTATAACGCCTCCTTCTATTTATATAACCCGTTCTAACGGGCGGTTCACTTCCTCATGCAAGAGGCTACGAACCGCCCACTAGAACGGTAATGTGTAGTTCTACCACACTATTAATTATTCATAACGCAATGCTTCAATTGGATCTAATTTCGCAGCTTTGTTCGCTGGAATTAATCCGAAAATAATACCAAGTGTCATCGAGAACAGTACGCCCCCAACGACAACTTCCCATGAAACGAGTGGTGGCCATTTTGCGAATGTAGAAACGATATATGCTCCGCCATACCCAAGACCAATTCCGATCAAACCACCTAGAAGTGTTAACATAACTGCTTCAATTAAAAACTGTAATAAAATTTTACTACGCGTTGCTCCAAGTGCTTTACGTACACCAATTTCACGCGTACGCTCCGTTACAGATACAAGCATGATGTTCATAACACCAATTCCACCAACGACTAATGAAATACCAGCGATACCACCGATGATCATTGTCATAATACCGGTCATCTTCGAAATACCTTCTTGAATTTCTTTTAAATTCATAACTTCATATTTACCAGTTGCATCAGTCGGTTTACGACTATTTAATACATCTGCAGCTTTTTTACCTGCTTTTTCTAGATTATCTACATTTTTTGCTTGAACAGAGATATTTTGAATTTCATCTTTCCCATACAGTGTCGGCCATAACGAAATTGGAACTAGTGCTTCTGATGGTCCCATTCCCATAAACTCATTATCTGATTTGTAGACACCGATAATTTGCATCGGTTGACCTTTCATTTCAATAATTTTACCGACTGGATTGGCATCCTTAAACACCTTTTCTTCCATTTGTTTACTAATCATGACAACGTTATTACCTTGATCCACATCTGATTCTTGTAAAGAACGTCCCTTTAACAACTTTACTTTATTTACTGCAAAGTACTCACTATCTAATCCAGTAATACTCACCATTTCTTTTTTATCTTCAATATCAAGTGGTTCCATGGTTGAATTTGTTGTTACCACATGTGCGATTTCTGGAATTTTTTTAATTTCAAAAATGTCTTCTTCAGTTATCTTCGGTGCTTCTACCATTCCCATACCGAAAGGATCGTTTATATCTGCACTATAATGAATCGGAACCGTTTGATTACCTGCCCCAACAAACTGCGATTTCAATGCAGCTTCCCCGCCTTGCCCAATTGCAACGACAGTAATAATCGAACCTACCCCGATAATAATACCGAGCATCGTAAGAGCTGAACGTAGTTTATGAGCTAAAATAGAAGATAGGGCAATTTTTATACTATCTAGTAAACTCATACCGCACACCTTCTATCTTCTGTAACTTTCCCGTCTCGCAGTACAATGCGGCGGGAAGAATACGCTGCTACTTCCTCTTCATGCGTAACCATAACAATTGTTGTACCTTCTGCATTAAGCTTCGTGAAAATATCCATAACTTGCTCACCAGACTTCGTATCAAGTGCACCAGTCGGTTCATCGGCCATAATGAACGTTGGGTTATTCGCAATCGCTCTTGCAATCGCTACACGCTGCTTCTGTCCACCGGATAACTCATTTGGTAAATGATGCACGCGGTCTGCTAATCCAACTTTACCTAACGCCTCCAAAGCACGCTTGCGACGCTCCGCTTTCTTCACGCCACCGTATACGAGCGGAAGCTCAACATTTTCCACTGCGGAAAGACGAGGCAGTAAATTAAAATGCTGGAATACAAAGCCAATATATTCATTACGAATTAAAGCAAGCTTTGACTCGTCTGCTGTTAAGATATTCACGTCATTCAGCATATATTCGCCTTCTGTTGGACGATCTAAACAACCGATAATATTCATAAGCGTCGACTTACCAGAACCAGACGGTCCCATAATCGAAACGAACTCACCGCTCTGAATCGTTAAACTAATACCATGCAAAATCGGCACCGCCAATTTTCCTTGATAATACGTTTTAGCAATATTATTTAACGTAATCATTTCTCTTTCACTTCCATTCCGTCATACACATCGTCGGAAGGATTTTTAACCACCTTTTGCCCCACTGTTACGCCTTCTACAACCTCTGTCCAGTCTCCATCAGTAGAACCTTTTTTCACATTTTGTTTACGAAGCTTCCCTTTATCCTCAACATAAACAAATGCATCATCGCCTTTTTCTACAATGCTTTTACTTGGAACAGCAATCATCGTCTTATTCTCTAAGTTTACTTGCAGGGAAACGTGATAACCTGGAGATAAACCATCTTGACTATCAAGGCTAGCTTTATATGTATATTGGGACATATTTTGAGTTGCTTCACCCATGCCGCCAGCTTGCGCCATCTCTGCACTTGTTGGGAATTCGCTTACCTCTGTAATCTTACCAGTCCACTTCTTCTTATTATTTGCTTTCGCTGTTACAGTGAATGTTTGATCCTTTTGAATTTGTGACTTCTGAAGCTCAGTTAACGTACCTTGAACTTGGAATGGATCTTTAGAAGCTACTTGTAAAAACGCTTTTCCTTGACCACCTAACGCTTGAGATGAACTTTGTGTCGCATCTTTATCTAACTTTTGAACAACACCAGCGAAATTACTATAGATCGTAAGCTCTTTCTGCTTCTTACTTAACTCTTCTTTCTGCAACTTTCCTTTTTCTTTCTCAAGGTCAGTTGTCTTTTGAGCTATCTCTAACTCGTTTACTTGCTCTTCCATCGGATCTGTTACTTCTTTTCCAGCTCCGCTATCTTTTGCCTTCTTAATTTCTTTCTTGAGCGAATCAATCTTTTTCTTTCCTTGATCATAACGCATATCCGCCATCTTCTGATCAAGCTCAGCTTGCTTCATTTGAAGGTTAATCTCTTCATTGTCATAAGAGAATAACTTCGTACCTTTTTCTACCTCTTGCCCTTCTTTTACCTCAATATCTTTCACTTTTCCTTTGGCCGGATCTGCATAGAAGCTTTCGATATTACCAGGCTTCACCTGACCAGAAATTAACTTTGTATTATTCAGCTTACGCTCTGTCACTTTCTCAAAACTTACAGCATCAGCATTTGTTGATGCACCCTTCTTCTTACCTTGCATAACAAAAATATTAATTGCCGCTACAATAACAATTAGTGCAATAACCCCAATAATAATCCATTTCTTCTTCTTGTTTGGAGTACGAACCGTATTTGGTAACATATTCTCTCTCCCTTTATAAATTAATAGTTTAATAAATAACATAATTGTATAAAACTTTCTGAAAATAAACTGTATATTATTACAATCTTTTTACAAAGTTTTACACATCCATTTATATTGTAACAAAAATTCCAATGATTAGAAATATGACATTATATCTTTTAAGATAGATTTAAGGAAAGGAAAAAGAGCAATTTTAATTGAATGGAAGCCATTCTTTATTAACAAACTTCTTGCCAAAATGAATTATTAAAATCATTTCCCTAATTGCACCATCGCTATTTTGTCATATATATTTGACATTTCATCTATTCAATTATAAAATGTCACATATAAATGACATTTCGGTACACGAGGTCTACAACCATCAATGGGAGGGTTATATTTGAATAACGTTAAACAATATCGAAAATCTGAAGGCCTATCGCAGCTAGAATTAGCTAAAAAAGTTAACGTAGCGAGACAGACAATAAATTTAATTGAAAACAATAAATATAATCCCTCTTTAGCCTTATGTATCGAATTAGCAAAAGCACTAAAAACAGATTTAAATAGTCTATTTTGGGAGGGAGATTAAATGATGAAAATTGAATGGAAAGAAAGAGTTTATAATAGTTTTGTTGGAACACTAAGTGAGAGAGATGAATACCAAAAACAAGAAATCAATAAAGAGTTATCTGTAGCTGGAATTGGTTTGTGGTGGTTAAATATGTTGGTAATGCTTATTATGTTACTTGTTGATACTATGAATCACACAATATCTATAGGGACAATATTCATTTTTCTATCTAATATGATTTACGCTAATTACTTAGCCTTTAAATTCAAGAAAAAAAGTTTAAGTGATACTGAATGTGCAACAAAAGAAGAATATTTACAACACAAGAAAAAATTAAGAAAAGCTGGCTTAAAAGCAGGTCTGCTTTGGGGCTTTCAAATGTTTGTTTTTATGAATTATATCCTTCCCTATGTAGGCTCAGAAGAAATCTCTATTTCTTTATTTGATGTTGTGCTTTGGGGTTGCGCTGGCGGATTTTTCGGTCTAACTATGTACGTAATTGGTTTATTAAATCTAAAAAAATTATATTAATTAACAAAAATCATTTATATATTAAATTGCAATTTTACATACTGTTTGTTTTTTCTAATATAAAAGCTATCCAATCACGCACAATTGGATAGCCTTTTCAAATAAAATATTATGCTACCTTAGAAGCTTTTCTCTCATGTCCCATTTGAACAATCAGTAAGAATATCGTTGCTAATATGCCGCCTGCTAACAGTAACATGAAGCAACCATCCCAGCCAGAACGATCAACAATAATACCAATTGCTGCGTTTGCTACGAAACTACCTCCAACATAACCGAACAGACCACACATACCAACTGTTGTACCTACTGCAAATTTCGGTACTAATTCCATTGCACTTAAACCGATTAAGAACTGTGGTACATAAATTAAACAACCAATTACAGAAACTGCAATACTTACAACAAGTATACTAGTTGCTTGCCAATATACAATTGTACCAACAACAACTCCAGCCATACTAATAACACATAATGGCATACGTTTTCCTTTGAACAATTTATCACTTAAAAAACCGACAATTAAAGAACTTGGAATCGCTGCTGCTTCAAATATTGAATATGCTGCATGTGCTTCTGTTTTCGTAAAACCTTTAACTGTAGTTAAGTAAATCGGTACCCAGTTAATAACACCGAAACGAATTAAATAAACAAATGCATTTGCAATACATAAGAACCAAACAAATTTATTTTTTACTACATATTTCATTAAAATTTCTTTTGGAGACATCTTGTTAGCATTATCTGCTTTTTCAAGATTTTCATAGTCATTACGATACTCATCAATTGGAGGAAGACCTTCAGATTCTGGCGTATCTTTCGCATTAATCCAAACAAGAACTGCAATTACCATTGCGATAATCGCTGGGAAAATAAATACGCCACCTTGCCAATGACTTTCACCGAAGATACCTACACCAATTCCAATGAATGGTGGAACAAGTAATCCACCAACGTTATGTGAAATATTCCAAAGACCTGTTTTCGTCCCACGTTCTTTCTTCGAGAACCATTTCGTCATAACAATACTACAAGGTGGTGCTCCCATACCTTGTACAATACCGTTTAGAACAAGTAATGTTAAAATCATCCCAAAGGAAGATGCATAACCGAAACAAATATTAACAAGCCCAGATAAAAATAAACCTACTGCAATAAATCGTTGAGCAAATGCCTTATCCGATAAATTACCCATAAAGAATTTACTAAGTCCGTAAACAACAGCCATTACTGCACCTAATAATCCAATTTGTGTAGTGCTAAATCCGAACTCATCTACTAAATACGTAGTAGATAAATTAAAGTTACTACGAACTAAATAATAAGCAGCATATCCAACTGAAATCCCGATTAACACACGAATACGTAGTAATCGATATACACGGTCGATCATATCCGCTGGCAATCTTTCAATTGCAGGTGCTGGCTTGAGCCATTTAAACATATATTTTCGTCTCCTTTTCTCACTTCAGAGAGAGACGCTGTCTATTCCATATCTCGATTATTCCGCTATTTGATATATTTTGATTCGTCCTTCTAACCGGCTGTCCTTCTATTTCTTTCTCATTCTTCGCAAACATCGTTGGTACGCCAAACGACACTTTTTCTAAAATGTGACCCGCTTCTTCTGATAAACAATAATCAATAAATAAATCCGCAATAATACCACTCGGTGCACGTTTTAGTTTAGAAATTGCATTAACGGATAACCCTGTTTGCTCAGGTTCGTTACTTAAAATCGGAAAGCCTTGTTTTTGAAGCATTCTCTGATCTCCCATAAAGTTGATGCCTATCATATATTCACCACTCGCAACAAGTTCTGCTGGGATGTAACCATTCACTGTTACTTCTCCCACTTGTTCTGCCAGATTCTTCACATATTCCTTCGCTTCCTCTTCACCTAATGTATCAATAAGTGATTGGAAAAACGTATATGCTGTACCTGAAACATTTGGATCGGGCATGACAATCTTTCCCTTATATACTGGATTCAATAAATCTTTCCATCTTAATGGATACGAGAGACCGAGCGGCGCTATTTCCTCGTTCCACCGCTCTTTATTAATCGCAATTGCCAGCTTCTCCACTTCATAACCGTACCAATAACCATCTTTATCTTTAACGGTTTTCGAAATACGATTTGCATGTTGGCTTATCACAGGAATAGAAAGATTTTTTTGCTTCATCATTTGATGCGCATCTACTGTACCGCCAATAATAATATCCGCCTTCGGATTGCCAGCTTCTTCTTCCACTCTACGAAGAAGTTCTTCTGTTGAAAGACGAATAAATTCATACGTACATCCGCGCGGTTTACAAAATGATGAAAGTAACGCTTCACCAACTTCCTCACGAGCCGCTACATACGCAACAATATGACGATCATCCAAAATAGGGAGACCATTTTTACTATATTTAATAGAGGTTGTATCTCGAGAGCAACTAGACATCGCTCCTCCAATTACTAGCAAAAAGAAGAAAAAGGCTATCTTTCTCATGACGCATTCTCCTTTACGAGTAACTCTGCTAGAGAGCCTTTCATATACATGACATTCCCGTTATTATCACCGAGATATTGCACAACAAAGTACGATGGATACACAGAAATCGTAAGAATATCTTCACGATCATTCTTTACACGCTTACCTGTTTTATAAGCTGTAATATAAGCAATCGGTTCATTCTGCGATTGTAATAACTTCTGAATTTCTCCGTAATCTGTAATTTGCTTTGCGTACCGAATAGAATCAAGTATGTGCGTAAGATTGATAGTACGTACCACATCGCCTTGACGTACTACGACGTCCTTTGCTGAAGCAAAGAAATCACTAATACGCTCTGGCGTGTAATACAGGCTTAATAAATACGTTTGAAGTGCTGAAATCATCGGATCCATGCCATTCTTTCCGTATACATTTTCCCCATACTGGAACAAGTCACCTACTGCAAAAGTACGCTTATGTCCATTCAAGTACGTTACTTCTCCAGTAAATACTTGTTCTTGGCTCTTAACGCCCTCAGGCTCTATTCGAATTCGGTCAAAGAATGAAACAATCGTATGCAAACGAACTTCATCCGTTACAACAATTTCTCCCCACTTTTCATGTCTTACTTTCACTTCAATTGGAAGAGATTCATTCACCCTTTGTAAAACGGCTTGTTTATCATTTACAATGTTAATTCGATTATAGATTTGCTTCTCCATAACATAAAACAAAACAAGAGAAACAATCATACAAATGACAAACATAAGAATTTGAAATGATAGCCTTTTCATTTCTGCCTACCTCCAAGATAAAAAAACGTTGTTTCGAAAATACCGCATAATTGTTTCATAAATGTATCATTTAACCGCTTTCAAGTTTTTTATGTCTTCCATCCTTCTCGGAAGCAAAAATGTAATGAATATTGTAGTACCTATTTCGTCACTACTCTCAATCCGCATGCTTCCGCCCTGCTTATTCATAATCTCCTGACAAATATACAAACCATAACCATTCCCGTAACTAGACGGAAGTGCCTTTCCTTTCGGAGACTCATTCCACTCTGCAAGCACCACTTCATCTATACCGATCCCATCATCATGAACAAAAACCTTCGCCTCCTGCTCATTTACAATTACATTCATACGAATGTGCGAAGCATCACTATACTTAATTGCATTATCAAGCACATTTAAGAAAATTTGCTTCGTCTTATCAAAATCTGCAACAACATGTACATCCGTTAACTCATTTATCACTTCAATTTCAAACTGATTTAGACGAGGTTTCACAATTGAAACTGCTTCTTCTGCCAATTCCTTTATATTCACAACTGTAGGAGACACCTCAAACGTACTCGTCCCATATTTCGAAGACTTAAGCAGTTCCTCTACAAGTGATAATAAACGCTCACTTTCCACCGCCACATAACGAAGACTTTCCTGTACATCTTCTTTCGATTGTAACTTCGGAATTAAATCAACATAACCGATAATTGCCGTTAGCGGTGTTTTTAGCTCATGCGTAATGCGGTCTAGGAAATCTTTCTGCTTCTCTTTCTCCTCCTGCAATTGCTTAATATGCAGTTCAATTCCATCGGCCATCGCGTTAAAAGATGCGGAAAGCTGAGCGATTTCCACGTACTCATTTAACTCAATCTTACTCTTATAATCACCATTCGCGAGCCGCTGTGCCATTTGTCTCAACTGATCAATTGGTTTATGAAGAGACTTCGCCAAACGAATCGCAAAGAAAATACCGGTAGCTACTAGGCAAAGAGACGTCATTAAGAAAGTCCAGCTCACATTTGTTAAAACTTCCTTCTCACCCGTTAACTCATTTATAAAACGAATACTTCCAATGACATCGTTTCCATAATAAACCGGGCTTGAAAACAAAAGAATGGGAGCGGGATCCGCCTCCTCAAAAACATAAGACTTCTTTCCCTTCAAGGAACTCTCAATGTCGATGTTACGGTGAAGCAATGCTCCTTTTTGTGTATCTGCAACAACATCGCCATTCTTCCCGATCATCTGTACACGGACATCCATACGCTTCGCTAAATACGACGCAATTAAAAGTGAATTAGGACCAAGCGTATCCACTTCTGCTTCCTTCTCTAAATAATTCATCGTGTAAATTTGTGCTTCTACACTTAACTTTTCTAAAGAATCTGCTGCGTTATGATACATATTCTTTTCTAACGTAATATAAACAACTGCATATAAAAGAACAAAAATCGGAATTAACAGCCCAACTATTCCGAACACCATATTTCGCTTTAAAGACATACCATCACCACTTAACAATCCAGTTTATAGCCAACGCCATAAATTGTCTTAATATATTCTCCGCTCGTCCCAAGCTTCTTTCGAAGTCTCTGCACCATAATATCAACTGCTCTCGTATTTCCGATATACTCAAACCCCCATACTTTCTCAAGCAACTCATCCCTCATAAACACACGCTGCGGATTTGAAACAAACAACTGACATAAATTAAACTCTCGGTACGTTAACTGAATCTCTTGTCCACTCACATGTACCTTTCTTTCCTTAGGACAAATCACTATCTCTCCAGCCTCAATTACTTCATGACTTACAGCCGCCTCCGTCTTCTTTACACGCCGTGCCATATTCTTAACCCGAAGAATAAGCTCCGCATAATTAAACGGCTTCGTCACATAATCATCAGCACCAAGCTGCAAGCCAAGCAACTTATCATTCATCTGACTCTTTGCCGTTAACATAAGCACCGGAATATCCCTATCCCTCTCACGGAACAAACGAAGCAACTCATACCCATCCGTATCCGGAAGCATAACATCCAAAATCAATACATCCGGCCCTTCATTCCATCGCTCTAAAGCTTCTCGCCCATCAGCCGCTGCCAATACTTCATAACCTTCCATCTCCAACTGCATCCGAATCAAATTACGAATACTCGATTCATCATCAACCACAAGTATTTTCATTATTTTCCTCCTTCCATCATGTATTATAGTACAGTTTAGTATAGCAAAAATCGTACAAAAAAAGAGAGGGTATTGTCGAACATATTTTGTCGACGATACCCTCTCTTTCACTTATTATATTTATTTAGCATATCCATTCGGTTGCTTTTGATGCCAATTCCAAGCATGTTCAATGATTGTCTTAACATTTACATACTTAGGATCCCATCCTAGCTTCTCTTTCGCTTTCTTAGAAGAAGCAACTAAACGTGCTGGATCGCCCGCACGGCGCGGTGCTACCTCAGCAGGAATTTCATGATTTGTAACCTCACGAACTGCATCAACGATTTCTTTTACACTGAAACCATTACCATTTCCTAAGTTATAGAAATCACTCTCTCCGCCGTTCTGCAAGTCTTTAAGCCCTAAGAAATGAGCCGCTACTAAATCTTCAACATGAATATAATCACGGATACAAGTACCGTCTGGTGTATTATAATCATCACCAAACATCATAATCTTCTCACGTTGACCTAAAGCCACTTGCAGCACAAGAGGAATTAAATGTGTTTCTGGACGGTGATCTTCCCCAATAATACCATTTGGAGTTGCACCAGCCACGTTAAAGTATCTGAAAATCTTATAACGTAAATTAGAAGCTTGGCTATACCAATGAAGCATCTTCTCGATTGCTAACTTCGTCTCTCCGTACGTATTCGTAGGATTTGTCATCGTTTCCTCAGTAATAAGATCCACATCTACCTCACCATACGTTGCCGCAGTAGAAGAGAAAATGAACTTATCTACCTTAAACTCATCCATTACCTCTAATAAACAAAGTGCACCATACACATTGTTATTATAATATTGAAGGGGCTTTTCCATACTAACTCCAACTAAAGAATCAGCTGCAAAGTGCATAACCGCCTCAATATTTTCTTGTTTAAAAACATCCCTTAAAAATGATTTATCACGAAGGTCGCCATTATAAAACTTCGCGCCTTCCGTAATTGCATCTTCATGACCAGTTTGTAAGTTATCTACTACTACTACAGATAAACCTTCGTCTACTAATTTTTTCACAGCGTGAGAACCGATGTACCCGGCTCCGCCGCAGATTAGGATTGAGTTCATTGTTTTCCTCCTACTATTTTCAAATCTCTTAATTATAAAAGGACAAGGTATACGAGAACTCGTACACCTTTTATCTCTCCTTCATTACTTAGCTACAAAATAATCAGTTACATATTGTGCCCAAACTTCATAACCTTTAGCAGTTGGGAAACCAAACTCTTCTTTTAAATATGGTAGGATAGCCTTTGTCGATGCATCTGGCCATGCTCCCCAATGATCAATATATGTATAATTATTTTGCGTTGCAAATTGTTTTAACGCTTCAATCGCTTTCGGATAATTTTTCGCACCATACACTGGATTTGATGGTTGAATCATAATCGTAGCACCCTTTGCACTAGTAGAAAGTGCTTGAACGAACTTCTGTGTATTTGCTACAGAGTTTCCATTACCAGTTTTACCGTTATCAGTAATAAATGGTGGCTCAAATAAAATCACATCTGGATTCTCTTTCGCAATCTCTTTATCACGCTTATTCGCGATTAGCTCTTCTGTGCTTTCACCCTTATATTCCTTTACAGTCACATTCCATAAACCTTTACCGTAAGCAGTTTCTAAATTAGTCGTTAACTTAGCTGCCCAAGCACCTTTTTCAGATGAAGAACCTTCATCACCAACAATAATAAGGTTTACTGCCTTTTTATCCTCAGCAGCTTTCTTTAACTTCTCTTTCACTGCATCTGGCAAGTTCTTCGCATATGCCTCATTAAAAGATGACTTCGCATCTTGTTTTTTCTCTTCTTTCTTCTCTTCTTTCTTTGCCCCGCTATCTTTCACTTCAGCCTTTGTTTTCGTTACTTCACCCGTTTGTCCTGTTGCATTCGCAATCTTCTTATTCCAGTACAATTTACCGCTCACAATCGAAGCGACAAACAATACAAAAATAACAAGGACAAGTACCGCTTTCTTATTCATCGATTCACCTCATCTATTAATCTCACAATATATAATACTAATATAAATCCATGCAAAAATAAACCCAACTCCTTCCAAAGGAGTTGGGTTATTACATATTATTTAGTCACTTCAAGATGCGCTCTTAACTTATTCGTTAAATCTTGTTTTGCTGCCTCTGGGACATAGTAGTACCAAATACCATCAGCGGCTTTGTGACCGTCACCTGGGATTTGAATATCTTCACTGTTTTCCAGACAATTTTTATAATTCTTTTGCATATCAAACATTTGATCTTGCGTTAAGTTTGTCTTCACATTTTTTTGAATTGCTGTTAACACATCACCATAACTTGTTAAAGAAGAGAAAGTTGCGCCTTTCTTAATAACAGCTTGCATCACTTGGCGCTGACGCATTTGACGTCCGAAGTCACCGCGGGGATCTTCATAGCGCATACGTGTGAATGATAGTGCCTCATCACCTGTTAAATGAATATTTCCTTTAGCAAAATGATGCTTGTCTTGTTTAAATTCTAAATCATTATTGACATCTACCCCGCCAACTGCATCCACAATATCTTTAAATCCTGCCATATTCACTTCAATATAATAATTAATAGGAACATTCAAGAATTTTTCTACTGTCGCTACAGACATGTCTACCCCACCAAATGCGTAGGCATGGTTAATTTTATCACTCTTTCCTTTTCCAACAATTTCAGTATATGTATCACGTGGAATACTCACTGTCTTCATAGAATTATTTTTAGGGTTTAATGTAATAAGTATTAAAGAATCAGATCTACCTTTTTCATTCCCTCGTTCATCTACCCCTAATAATAAAATTGAAACGGGTTCAGATTTGCTAATTTTCACTTCTTCAGTACCTTTAGAATCTTTATCGCGTTTCAATGGCTTATGAACTTCATCTAATGTTTTTGAGACAGAAGAGTATATACTATAGGCATAAGCTCCTCCACCTATAATTAGGATTCCTATAATTCCTAATATCCAAAATAGGATTTTCTTTTTCATTACTTACCCTTCTTTCTACTTGAACACCTATTGGTTCTACATATTCCATCTAATTTAACTATACGAATGAACATTAGTAATTCCCCTAAAAACCGCTAGATAAATTTTTTGGTTATATAATTTCTAACAATCGGCTCTTTTATTTAGACTTAATCAGCATTTTAACATTACGCCATAAATCAATTATATCATTTTTCTTAATCATTAAGTAAATCATATATACTACCAGATAAATGAACAATGCTGATATAACACTTAAATACCACGATATAACAATAAATATTATTGTTATACTTAACTCTAATATAATATCCATCTTAACTTCAATATTTAAAAATCTTGCTAGATAAATTTCTGCAACAATACATCTAAATGCTAATAACAATATTATACATAATATTGTTAAATTTAAACTATTTAATACAAATACACTTATACATGTTAATACTAAACTCATAGCAACCGTAGTTAAATTTATTATCAACATCCATTTTTCTTTACGAAGGGTCTTTAAATATGTATTAATTAATAATAACATTTTACCTTCATACAAACACATTGGAAATAACAATGCCATATAAGTTAAACTATCGGCATATTGTGGTAACCATGCTGATAAGATCACTTTTAGTGGATAATAAAAAATTAAAAGCCCTACTAACGGTAGTGTGATAAGTGTTCTTACCATTTTATAAATTGCAGGCAATCTTTCTTGCGGTGTACGTTTTAAAGTAGGAAACAAGACTGCCGCTATTGCGTTAATAAACAACATCAACATATTGGAGATACTTAATGTTAAAGCGACCTTTCCAAAAGTCTCGATACTCCAGTTAGCTTCAATAAAAAAGCGTACTATTCCAATAATAAGCATACTCGCTAAATTAGCAAATAATAACTTACTGCCCACAGAAATATTTATTACTATTTCTTTTATACTCATTTTCACCGACTCAAATTTCCCAATAACTAATTCTTTACATACATAAAAAGAATAGAACACTGAAAAAATCTTACCAATTATATCAGCTACAATAAGATACTCAAATTGCTTGATTCCACTAATTAAAAAAGCAATGACTAATATAAAGTATATTACACGTTCAATCATTAACATAATAGATGATTCTTTAATACGATTAGTAGCTTGTAGCATAAACATTAACAAAGAACGTGGAACTATCAATATACCAGCTAAGCAAGTAAACAGAACAACTATCGTTTTACTTGTACCTGGTGAAACTAAAATATAAAATAGCACAATTGAAGAGCTAATAAAAATCTCTAATACAACTAGAAACCAATATTGTGATACAAAAACTTTCTTATTTAAATCTTTATATTCATATCCGCCATAACGTAAATAAGCGCCATCAGTTAAACCTAAGGACATATACGATATATATGATATATAAAAAATATATAACTGCCAATATCCATAATCATTAATACTAATAAATCTTGGCACTATTAATATTAGAACTATGGATATGACAGTAGCCAAAACATGAGTAATAAGTGTATAAGAAAAATTCTTAGCAAATTTTTTAACCGAACTGTTCATGTATTTACCTCTTTATTTTTTACTACCTAAATTAAAATAATATTAATCACAAAAATTTCACTGTTTAAATTTAATGCTAGACGGCATATAACGAACCCTCTAGCATTAAATTTGTTAAATAAAATTTTTATAATTAATATTATCAACTGCAAAATAAAAACTATTACATTCATCCTTGAAACAAAAAAATTAAGCTTTTTTAAATTTTTTCCAAATGAAATAATAGAGTCGAACATTCATTCTAGCAATTAGGGTAGAAATTTTCAGGAAACTACCATTTAAATCGCTTATTTTAAAACGATACAAATTCTTTTTTAATTTCTCATAATATTTTTCTTCAATAGTTCCTTCTTGTATACCATGCATTAATAAACTTATGTTCATATGCACATAATAGCTTTTATATTTTTTTTTATCAACATCATCAATATTTAATACACGAATTATGTTCTCCACTGCATCTAGAGCAGTTAATTTTTTCAAACTGTATTTCGCCTTAGATGCATTATTATCATGAATTATATAATGATAGTATGGTGTAGAATCATACACAATATTTTCAGCGTTTAAAATAGCCTTGCAACAGAATAATAGGTCTTCACAAAAGTGAATATTCTCATCAAAATGTATTTCAAAATTCTTATGGAATAATTTCGATGAAAACAGTTTATTCCATAAAAACCCTCTAAATCCATTAACATCAAGTATACTGTTTAACGCTTCTGTTCTATTTAGTACCTTAACACTTGGTGCAACTGTCTCCTGTAGAATATCTCCATCAACATTTTCCTTAATATATCCACAAATCGCCATATCTACTTGATGCTTTTGAATTAATTCATGCAGCTTTTCAAACATAATAGGATCAATCCAATCATCTGGATCCACAAACCCAATATATGCCCCACTAGCTATACTTAGTGCAGCATTTCTTGCTGAAGAAACTCCACCATTTTCCTTATGAATAACCTTAAAACGTTTATCTTTTTGAGCATATTCATCACAAATTAATCCACTCCGATCAGTGGATCCATCATTCACTAAAACAATCTCCAAATCCCGGTAACTTTGGTTCCTAATACTCTCCAAACATCTTGGCAAGAATTTCTCTGCATTGTATACTGGGATGATTAATGAAATCAACATTTTAAACACCTTTCCAATTAGGTTTGAACATTTTTAACATCTGATTCCTTCATAGTCTTTTCCACGTTTCGAATCTGGCATAATCATCGCCCCTAAGAAAATTATGCATATTGTTAAAAGGTTTATTAAACTAAATGTAGAAACAATAAAAGATGTAAAAGTATCACGTGGTGCATATAATAATAATCTTGTCATCGATAAGCACATCCAAGCCCCTAAAATACCTTTTTTAAATAACTTAGGCATTAAAGCTAAGATTATTCCAATTATAAAGTTTCCTATTATAACTCCAAAATAACTAAAATCTTTAAACAGTTCAGCAATATAGCTAGAACCGTACCCCCATCCTGTTATATATCTGGAAGGGCTGAGAATATAAGAAACACTATCTGCAAAACTATTTCCATACAATGCTGATTCTATACTTTGTGCGGTGTACTTTGGCACATCAAATAATGCCTGAGTTATACTATTATTATTAATAAAATCAGTTAATCTACCAATAGTATAAAGCTTGCCTTCTGGTAATTGGGGCGCTAATGTTTGAGCGTAACCAATTAAATTTGCACTTACGCCCTGTGCATAGAAAAATTCACTTATTCCCTCTAAAAAAGAATGTTGAACTGTACTGTCCATTCGAAGATACGATACTGTATTTAATAATACAAGCATTACTGGAAATGCACCTAGACATAACATAATTTCCTTTTTCCCAAACCAGCTCTGATCTTTATCAGTAACATTTCTAAAACATAGATAAACTACAATCATCAATACATTTAATACGAAATTATTTCTCTGTCCCACTGCTAGCGAGAAAACCCCTAACACAAGATATAAAAATAAGGGGAATACTGTTTTTTTCTTAGTTGGCATAGTACCTAAATATACAAATAATGCCACCGGGCACATTTCTGCCAATTTAATTACCCACGATGGAAATGAGGAGGCATATGAAGAATACAATTCCATATATCCTACGTCATTAGTAAATTTCGCCTTATCCCATAGCACTAAAAAATTAAAAATATAAGTAAAATAAAATAAAATTTTACTTATAAATGCAATATTTTTTATATTTTTTGTACCATACCTTTTAACCTCTTTATTTCTTTTTTGCTCATCATCTTTTACAAAACAATATCCCAAAAATAAAAATAATAAACCAAGAAATAAGGTAACAAAGATACTCCATATTATCTGTTCATTATTAAAATCTAATCCATAATAGCTATCATTATATTTATCATAATATCCAGTTAATGGCTTAACTACTAATCTTGCTACTAAAAAAGTGAAAAAAGTACCATTAAAAGCAAAAAATACTATTCTTTCACTTAAACGTTCACCTGAATATAGTATATTATGGATAAACATCCCACAAATAGCTGTTAATATGATATTTAACTCTGAAAAAATCATCCCAATAATAAAAATGACGATTGAAAAAAACAAAGTAAAATACCTCAAAATTTTAACCAATGGTACACCCCCATTCATTCAATAAATTTTATTTATCTAAACTTGGTTATTTCCTGTTCTTCACAAAATCTATCCATAGATTATCTATTCTCTGCTGTCTACTATATTTTCGTTGAGTAATACCTTCCTGAGCTCTTTTCAGGTAAACATTATTAAATTCTCCAATAATTGTAGCTGGTGTACCAGCCACAATTACCCCACTTGGAACATCCTTTGTTACAATACTACCAGCAGCAATAATAACATTTGAACCAATGCGAACATTAGGCATAATTATAGAATTCGAGCCAATAAAAACATTATCCATAACCTCTATACATCCCATGTGAAAAACAAATTCCTCTGAATCATTTGACATATAATTAAAGACCTGATGTAGTACATCATGGCATACAAAAACTACTCCTGATGCAATTGATATATTATTATGTAATCGAATTAATTTAGGATCTCCAGGTAGTTTCCTCGGCTGAAAGAATACATTCTCACCTATCCCATGAAGGATATTTTTTTCCCTTAAATAGTCAGCTCTTTTAAATCCATTTGATAAAACTGCAAATCGTAGTTTATTAATTTTATACCGCAAACTCATAAAAGTTTCTCCTCTTATATGGATAAATTTAAATATCTACTATTTTCTAAAACAAGCTGATTTACAAATTCAGAATAAAGAACTTCAGCATTACTTCTTTCCTTCCAAATTCCTAACGCATTATCACACATTTTCTTATATTGCTCACTATTCATGCTATGAAATCCATTAAGTGATTCAACAATTTCTTTAACCGTACAATCTTTATCTAATAGATATCCATTTTTTCCATTTTCAACAACTTCCCTTGTACCACCAACATCCGTAGCGATAACTGGAAGCCCCATAGATATTGCTTCCATGATTGCTACAGGTACTCCTTCGGATGCAGATAAATTAACAAAAACAGTTGCAGGATTTTCTTTATACCAATTTAAAACCTCTTGATTTTTAACGAATCCAGTAAATTTAACTTGTTCCATATTAAGTTTACTTTTTGCTAATTTTTTTATACGTTCAAACTCTGGACCTCCACCAATATGAGTCCAGACATATGGGATATTCTTCTCTTCTAACTTCACTAAAGCTTCTATTAGTAAATCAATTCGTTTTACCTTACGTACTACAGAACAGCTCACAATATATAACTTATCGTTCATAGTATTACTAAGTACATTAGTTGAGATTGTTCCCAATCTTTCTACACTTACCTTATCCTTATATGCAGGATATGTTTGATTTAAAGCCTCTACTCCATCTTGCGAACAAGGATATACTGCATCAAGAGACTTTAATAAATAGTCTCTCTCCGGTAAATACTTCAAAGGTGCCGCATCTTCATACAAATCATATCTATGTGCGCGCGAAATTGTATATGGATTTCTTTCTTTAAAATATTTATGCTTTAATTCTACAGCAACTCTTGCAGTTATATATAACCAATAACTATATACTGTAATTGAATCATACTGTTCAAAATCATACTCATTCAATTGACGCTCTACTCGATCGTATACATCCATTGCACGACTTTCAAAATAATAACAATATAATTTATGCGACAGTTTCCCTTTAGAATCCGCTTTAATCATTTTTGTTTTTAATTTATCTTTATTAATAGTACTAAATTGCCTTAATACCATTTTGGATTTTCCTGCAATGGAATGTTTTATTCCTATTGGTAAAATCACAACATTTTCAGGGACAGTCCTAGTCTGTTGCATCTCATTAGATACCATAGTGGAAATAATATAAATCTTTTTATAACTCTTAGATAGGTACTCTATTTCTGATTCCAAATATTCCTCACCTTTATGAAAAGGGTAATAATTGGTCAAGAGTATCAAACAATTATTCACTAATTTCCCACCTTTTGTTTTTCATCGTTATTTCTATTTATATTTTTTGATTTTATTACAGAGGTTGCCGTTAAGAATATAACCTTTAGATCCAACATAAACGATACATTTTCTACATAATACACATCATTTTTTACACGTTGCTCCATTGTAGAATTATTTCTTAAGACCGCTTGATTATAACCTGTAATACCAGGTCGGACATCAAACTTTTTAAAGAATTCTTTTGGATAAATATCCTTATTTCCTAATGGACTTGGTCTTGGACCTACAAAACTCATATCACCTTTTAGTACATTAAGTAGTTGTGGAAGTTCATCTATACTTGTCTTCCTTAAAATATTTCCAATTTTTGTTACCCTTGGGTCGTTATCAGAATTAAATGTACTACCATCTTCATTACGAATATCCGGTGCATTTACTTTCATCGAACGAAACTTATACATAGGAAATTCTCTCATTCCTTTTCCCAATCTAGGCGCATTATAGAAAACAGGTCCCTTATCTTCTAATTTAATCATAATAACTACCGGTATCATGATTATTAGTAAAAAAGGAAGTAATAATAAAGAGCCTATTATATCAAAAACGCGTTTAATACCATAACGGTACATCATCCAACCCCCGCATTAATAAATGTATTTCCTCTACAGCTGTGGCAAAATTATAATCTGTTGAAAAATCTAGTAATTCCTTTGCTTTACTACTATCCATATAAGAAGAATGTATTCCTTCATTAGCATTAGGATCTTTCACTAATAAATTATCTTTGTTTCCAAACGCATTATTAATTGTATTTGCAACTTCATAATTTGTTAAAGCATCCCCACTACCTATATTAAAAGCACCTGAAAGCTTCTCTTGTTTTAATGCACAAATTACAGATTTTGCTGCATCTTTTGCATATAAAAACTCTCTTTTTGCAACACTATTAGCATGTAAAGTTAATTGTTCACCATGAAATGCTTGTCTGAAAAACCTATTAATCATATAATTATTTTTTTCATTAAACCCATATAAATGGGCGAATCTCAAGTTTTTAATAAAAAGCCCTTTTTTTCTAGAATAAATATTTCCAATATGCTCACAGGCCAACTTACTAACACCGTACATTAAATCAGGTAACGGTAATTCCTTCTCATTCCACGGTAGGGACGTTTCATCAGAGTAGGCTGATATTGTAGATGCATACACAATATTACTAATATTATTTTCATAGCATGCATCGTATAAATTTTGTGTTAGAATTTCATTATCATGAAACTCAGATATCTTCCCTTGGCTCCCTCTTGTGGCCGCAAGATGCACTACTGCATCTACATCATTTAATTGATTTATTAAGTCTTCCAAAGTATAATCCGAAATTCTGTATTCGTAATCACTCATCGTTTTACTACCAATACTTCTTGTTAAAATGATGGGAGTATTCCCTTCATTTTTAATGCTTTCAACAACGTATTGACCTAGAAAACCCGTTCCACCAGTAACAGCTATTTTCATCTTAGTCTCTCTCTCCATAATTTTTTTAATCCTAACCAGCACTACTCTCAAATTATTCAATGTCTTTATTTAATCTTTATAAATAAAATATCCAATTTTGTCATTTTTACCATTTACTGGACGGATATTATCTCCTTGTTTGTAATACTTAAAGCTATCTAGGGAATTTTCTATTTGATTTTCAAATGCCAAATAATCTGCTGCGGTATTTGGTTTTTGACAGATAAATTCCAAAATATATTTATCATTTGGATTTTTTTTGATATTCTCCAATTCAGAAGTATCCCCATTTAATAAGTGCTCAAATGTTAGCTTCATTAAATTAACTTCATTATAATAAGATAGTAAATTCCACATATGGCAACCATCTAAACGAGGGGTTATTTCAATAATATATGGCATTCCCTCTTCTAATTTCATTTGTGCATAAACAGGTCCATTTTTTATTTCCAATTTGGCACATGCAGCTTCTATTATGCTATTTAATAAACTCGTAGTATTAGAAGTAAGGTTTACAGTTGGGACAATGTGTTTATGAATTAATCCCGTATATTCAGGCCAAGTTTCTCTATCGGACGCAACTAAATACTTCACTTTTCCATTTACTAGATAACCATTTACAGAAAGTTCTGGACCAGAAATATATTGCTCTAATATTACTAATCCTGAACGAGAATATTCTGTAGCAGCCTTATAGCTTTCTACATATTCCTCTCGATTTTGAACTAATTTTACCCCTCTTTGCCCTTGTGAATCAGCTGGTTTTAAGATAAAAGGAAATTCCATTTTTAATTCATCATCTTCACTTTTTACAACCTGAAATTTTACATTTCCTTCAAAGTCGTTCCCCAAAGTTTTTCTCATTAAGTCCTTATTATTACATATACGTGCCGTTTTTTCTGATACAAAATGTGGCATTTCTAACTTTTCACTGATTAAAGATGCTATCGGCATAGCTAAGTCTGAACCTGTAGAGTAAACAACAGAAATTTGATTTTTCTCGATATAATCAATAATTGCCTCTGAGTCTAAAATATTTATTTCGGCAAAGTGATCTGCTACATCTGCTCCTGGTCCATCTTTAGCCATTGCACAAGCATAAGTTTCATATCCCACTTTTTTCAGTTCCAAGATTGCATCCATCTGAACTGCTGCAACTCCTAGAATTAGAACTCTTTTTTTCATATATTTATAGTTCTCCTTATCTATTGTTTAAAATCTCTTTAAAAGTATCAGTAATATATTTTACCTCTTCATTTGTTAATCTTGTATGTAAAGGTAACGTGATTTCATTTTTATACATATTAAATGCATTAGGATAATTCTTTATATCAAATCCTAAGTTTTTATACGCTGTAAACATAGGCAATGGTTTATAATGTACATTGCTTGCAATTCCCATCTCGGCTAACTCAATAATAATTTTATTTCTTTCAGACTCTTCAATCCCAGGCATTCTTGCTAAATAAAGATGTCCCGATGAAGAGAAATCATCCCCATAATGTTTCAGACTTTGAATTCCATATGGCAACAATTCTTTGTCATACATTTCAATAATCTCTCTACGTCTACCCATAAGAGATTCATATCTATCCAACTGGACTAATCCAATTGCTGCCATTATATCTGTCATATTACATTTATAAGCTGGGTAAACAATATCATACTCCCATGCGCCTTTTTGAGTCTTTGCTAGGGCATCCTTAGATTGTCCATGAAGGCTGTATAACATAAATTGTTGATATACCCACTCATCGTCTAAACCTAAATCATTGCGCCATACAACGCCCCCACCTTCTGCCGTTGTTAAATTCTTCACAGCATGGAAAGAATAGCAAGTAAAATCAGCAACTTGTCCACATCTCTTTCCTTTTCGTTCAGCACCAAATGCATGCGCTGCATCGGTCATTACAATTATTCTTTCAAATAACTCTTGAGTTTTATTATTAGGTTTGAATAAATCTTTTTTGCTTTCTACTACGCTATATATTGTATCGTAATCACACATTTTACCCGCAATATCAACTGGAATAATTACCTTAGTCTTTTCAGTAATCGCATCAGCAAGTTTTTCATAATCCATTTCAAAAGAATCAGGAGCTGTATCAACTAAAACAATTTTTGCCCCTACGTGCTCTATAATTGATGCAGAAGCTGTATAAGTATAAGCTGAAGTAATAACCTCATCTCCAGGTCCTACTCCTAAAATTCGAAGTGTTAACTCCATGGCAGCTGTAGCTGAATTCAAACAAACCGCTTTATTTGTTCCAACGTATTCAGCAATCTTCTTTTCCAGTTCCTTTGTTCTAGGACCTGTTGTAATCCAACCCGATTTCATCGCCTTTATTACTTCTTCTATTTCTACTTCTGTAATGTCTGGTGGAGAAAACGGAATATTTCTTATCGCATTATTAATCATTTAAGCTTCCTCACTTTACTTATTAATGTTCGTTTTAAAACTAGCTAGCAAAAGCCTCTTGTTATACTCAATGTTTTAAATTTAGCTATTTACTTCAACTTTATTATTCGCAAAATCTAATAAGATTTTCCTAATGTTCTCTTGACTCATCTGCTCAAACTCATCTATAAATTGTTGAATGGATTCAAAATCTTTTAAAACAGCCTTTCCTATATGAATTTTAGGAAATACTTGTTCCTTATAGATTTCATTATCATTTAACAACTCTTCGTACATCTTCTCTCCCGGTCTTAGTCCACTATACTCAATTCCAATTTCTTCAACAGAATAACCTGACAGCTGAATTAAA
Source organism: Bacillus sp. 196mf (assembly GCF_003217275.1). Taxonomy (NCBI): domain Bacteria; kingdom Bacillati; phylum Bacillota; class Bacilli; order Caryophanales; family Bacillaceae; genus Bacillus; species Bacillus sp. 196mf. The sequence goes on along the minus strand of NZ_QJTG01000003.1, from coordinate 100,844 downwards.
TTCTTTGCCAAATCTGCAATTTTAACAGGTTCGCCCATATCCAATACAAATAGTTCCCCACCTCTTGCCAAGGATCCAGCTTGAATCACAAGTCTTGATGCCTCTGGAATTGTCATAAAGTATCGAGTGATATCTGGGTGGGTAACTGTAACTGGTCCCCCACTTTGAATTTGTTTTTTAAACAATGGAATTACACTTCCACGACTACCTAATACATTTCCAAACCTAACAGCTACAAATCGTGTTTGACTTATCATAGCCATGTGTTGAACAACCATTTCTGCAACACGTTTTGTTGCTCCCATTACATTTGTTGGGTTTACCGCTTTATCTGTAGAGACCATAACAAATGTATTGATTCCAAACGTATCTGCAGCTTCTGCCACATTTTTGGTACCAATTATATTATTTTTTACAGCCTCTTCAGGATTCCGTTCCATCAATGGAACGTGTTTATGTGCAGCTGCATGGTATACCACAAATGGTTTGTGCTTTTTCATTATTTCAAATATTTTATTTCGATCTTGTATATCAGCAATTTCCGTTACAAATTCTGCTTGCTCTTTATACTTAGTTCTCAATTCCATCTCGATATGGTAAATACTATTCTCTCCATGTCCTAAAAGAACCATTTTTGCTGGTTTATATTTTAAAATCTGACGGCAAATCTCTGATCCAATAGAGCCCCCAGCACCCGTTATTAAAACCGTCTTATCTTTAATCTTCTCACCTATTCCCTTATCATCTAATTGAACAGGCTCTCGCCCTAGTAAATCTTCCACTTGCACATCACGAAATTCATTTACAGACACTTTTCCATCTAATAAGTCTTCTAACATCGGCACAATTTGCGTTTTCGCCTTCGTTTTTCTACACTTCTCAAAAACCTCATTTATTTGCCCTCTATTTAATGAAGGGATTGCAATAATGATATGTTCTATATCATTATCTTCTACAATTTCTTGAATATGATTTGTTGTACCAATAACCGGCACATTATAAATTTCCAATTTTTGCTTATTTCTATCATCATCAACAAACGCAATTGGATACAAATCTGCTTCTTTATTATGTTGTAATTGACGCACCACCATCGTCCCTGCTGAACCTGCACCAATAATTAATGTTCGTTTTTTATCAGTTGCTTTTGAAATATATGTATCACGGAACATACGCCATACAAAACGAGAACCACCAATTAATAATAAATGTAACATCCATGCGATTGCTAAAATCCGAACATAAATATCATGATTTATAATCTGTTGAACAATTGCTGTTACTAAAATTGATAACGTAATTGCCTTAAATATTTGCTTTAGCTCTCCAATACTTGCATATTCCCACGCCTTGTTATAAAGCTTATAAATAGCAGCAAAAACATGATGACTACACAATAATGTAATAGAACTAATAACTACTGTCATAGGAATTTTGTTTAATACATTTGGATGTATAAACCAATAACTTAAATACACGGCAGTTAATACGATAAATGAATCTAATAAAATCAATAATGAGAGCCGTCTTCGATAACTCAATATACCTGTTCCCTTCTTTATATAATTCTTATCTTATTAATAATAAAAAAGGACATTCTATTATGAATGTACCTCTTCCTTTTTTACAAGTTCCTTCATATACTTCATTAACTCTACATTTAATTCTTCATTTTGTAGCGCCATCTCAATCGTCGTCTTAATAAATCCAAACTTCTCCCCAACATCGTAACGCGTACCCTCAAAGTCATAAGCAAATACACGTTGAACTTCATTTAAACGTTGAATCGCATCTGTTAATTGGATTTCTCCACCCGCACCTGTTTGTTGATTCTCAAGAAACATAAAAATTTCTGGTGTTAATACGTAACGCCCCATAATTGCTAAATTAGATGGTGCTGTACCTTCTGCTGGTTTTTCAACAAATTGACGCACTTGATAACGGCGATCGCTTTGTTCAATCGGATCGATAATACCGTAACGATGTGTTTCGTTTTCAGGCACTTTTTGTACACCAATAACTGATGACTGTGTACCTTCATATTGATCCATTAATTGACGTAAACATGGCGTTTCTGCTTGCACAATATCATCACCAAGTAATACTGCAAACGGCTCATTTCCAATAAACTTACGCGCACACCATACTGCGTGTCCTAGCCCTTTTGGTTCTTTTTGTCTTATGTAATGAATATTAATTTTTGAAGAAGCTTGTACCTTTTCAAGCATTTCATACTTTCCTTTTTCTAAAAGGTTTTGTTCTAGTTCAAATGAATGATCAAAATGATCTTCAATCGCTCGCTTTCCTTTTCCAGTAACAATAATAATATCTTCAATTCCTGATTCTATCGCTTCTTCCACTATGTATTGAATTGTTGGTTTATCAACGATAGGTAACATTTCTTTCGGCATCGCTTTCGTTGCTGGTAAAAATCTTGTTCCCAGACCAGCTGCTGGAATAATTGCTTTTCTTACTTTTTTCAATTGTAGTCCCCCTGCATCCTTTTATTTATATGTAGCAATAACAAAAACCCTACCTATAGAGTCATGTTTATAACTCCATAGGTAGAGTTTCTATTACAAATAAATTATGGGCATCTAACCCACCCTCACGTCATACTCCCGACGACAAGCGTCTAAGGTAGGTTCGAAATAAAAATTTCTACCCACAGCACGACCGAGTGCCCCCATTGATAACGGTTAGGAGACATCACCAATTTTTATTTAAAAAATACCGAACAATTTTTTACGGCGAATTTGTTCTGGATCTTCTTTGTAAATTGCCTTCCCGCTAATTAATAAGTACGGATTTTCTTTCAAATCACTCATAACACTCGTTCCAAATTCTTTCTCAATTAATTCATAGCTTTCCGCTAAATGAAATCCTCTTGACGTCGTATTATGTGCATCTGAAGCGACCATATGTGTTAAATTATGTTCTACAAGTTGTAGTGAAAACTTTTTAATTTTCTTCCCAAATTTACCCAATAAACTACCTGCCGTTACTTGCGTTAATGCCCCTTTATTTACAATGTTATATAACTTATCTGGCCTCTCGATTAACTCGGCATTACGTTCTGGATGAACAATAATTGGAATCATTCCCTTTACACGTAATTCGTAGAATAATTGTTCGGCATAACGTGGTACATGATTAGATGGAAATTCAATAAATATATATTTATTTGTTTCGTTTAAAGTAACGATTTTACCAGCTTCATAGTCTTCTAATAAATCGCCATATAACCTGACTTCTTGCCCAGGTAAAATAGTAAGTGGAATATTATGTTGTTGTAGTTCATCATTTAGTTGTTTTACGTGATGAATAATTGAGGTACGTTCATTTACATATTTTCCATTTTGATGGTGCGGCGTTGCGACAATTGTATGTATTCCTTCTGCAACAGCTTGTTGTGCCATTGCTAAACTATCTGTTACTGTCTGCGCACCATCGTCGATACCAGGTAAAATGTGACAATGTAAATCTATCATTTGTTTCATCCTCCCTCTCTCCTATAAAGATCTTTTTTCCCTTGAATATGAGATATCGCCCATATTCAAGGGAAAAAAGGAGATATGTTTTTACCATATCTCACTTTAAAACTAGTTTGCACCGTAGTAATAATATAAGCCTTGTTCACGCTCACGATCATTCAGAACAACGCCCAACAATTTACCTTTAGCCGATTCTAACAATCCTTTTGCTTTTACCGCTGTTTCTTTCTCTGTTGATTCACTACGAACAACAAGAATAGAAGCATCACATACATTTGCCATAATTTGCGCATCCGTTACAGCTAAAATTGGCGGCATATCAAAAATAACTAAATCGTACATACTGTATGCTTGTCCAAGAAGTTCTTTCATTGATTTTGAGCCTAACAATTCTGCTGGATTTGGTGGGATTGGACCACATGCTAAAAAGCTTAGATTATCTATAGATGTCGTTTGTACACATTTCTCTAAACGTTCACTATGTGTTAATACATTCGTGAGTCCAAAAATATTATCTACTTGGAACATTTGATGCATTGCTGGTTTACGCATATCTGCATCAATTAATAATACTTTTTTTCCTTGTTGAGCAAACACAACTGCCATATTCGCTGTCGTTGTCGTTTTCCCTTCACTCGGATTCGCAGATGTTACCAGTAATGAATGTAAATTCATATCAACAGCTGCAAATTCAATATTCGTTCGAATATTACGATATTGTTCTGAAATTGGTGATTTCGGTTGTTGATGAGCAATTAATTGACGGCGTTGACGATGACTTTTTTTCTTTTTAAATAAATTAAGAGCCAATTGTTTGTCCCCTCACTTTTCTTGATGATGGAGCGTGTGATTTCACGTTCATTGTTTCTTCATCCATACGAGCTACAATTCCTAATACTGGTAAGCCAAGTAAGTTCTCTACATCTTCTTCTTTTTTAACCGTGTTATCTAAGTATTCTAATAAGAATGCAAGACCAACTGAAGCTATTAAACCAACAACGAAAGCCATTGCTACATTTAACATTGGACGTGGTTTAATTGGAGATTGATTTTCTGCAACTTCTGCTTTAGATAGCACTGTTACATTGTCAACGTTCATAATTTTTGCAACTTCCCCTTTAAATACATCTGCAGTTGCATTAGCAATATCACGAGCTAGTTTCGGATCTTTATCCTCAGCTGTAACAGAAATAACTTGAGAATCCTTTTCATTCGCAATATTAATCTTCTTTGTTAAAGTTTGTGCTGTCATATTTAAATTTAATTTTTCATTTACCTGATCTAAGATTACTGGACTTTTAATAATAACCTTATATGTATTCGTTAATTGAATATTTGATTGAATTTCCCCCAACTGAATTGCTGCCCCTTCTTGCTTCTTCTGGTTAACAAGAATTTGCGTCGAAGATTGATAGATTGGTGTCATGAAGAAAAAGCTAATGATAGCACTTACAATAGCTGCACCAAAGGCGATTACGAGGATCATTGCTAAACGTTTTTTTAAGATATGAAATAAATCTTTTAAACTAATTGTTTCTTCCATAGGTTCCTCCAACTTTCTAAAATTTACACATAGGAAAAATTATAACATATAAATCTTACATTTTTTATTTTTAATAATTCAGTTCTATATTTGTTCACAAGAAACAAGTTTAATCTTACAAAATAATCTTAAATATGACAACACATTCCAATCATTTTCCAAAATTTTTATTTTATCACGTTTTTTACACTGTGTAACTTGATAAAGAATTTTCAGAAAAAAAGTAAAAAGCCAACAAATTTTTGTTGGCTTTTTCATATTTTAGTAATAACCATACTGCTCTTTTTCTTCTCTTTTATCGTTTAAAACGACACCTAGTATTTTGCCTGATGCTTTATCTAATATTTGTTTCGCTTTTACGATTTTATCTTTTTCCGTCTTTTCACTTCGTACAACGAGTACGATTCCATCACATTTATTCGCAAGTATTTGTGCATCTGTAACCGCAAGGACAGGTGGTGTGTCAATTAATATAATATCAAACATGTTATATGCTTCTAGCAACGCCTCGTCCATAGCCCGGCTCCCTAATAGTTCTGCTGGGTTTGGCGGGATTGGACCTGCTGCCATTAAGTATACGTTCTCTATATCTGTTTTTTGAATGCATTGCATAAGTTTTGCTTGTCCTGATAATAAGTTCGTTAACCCATTTGAACTATGAATGGCAAATAAGTTTTGTATCGTCGGCTTACGCAAGTCAGCTCCAATTAATAAAACTTTCTTTCCTTGTTGTCCGAAAACAACTGCTAAGTTTGCGATTGTTGTTGTTTTCCCATCACCTGGATCTGCTGAAGTAACAATAATAGAACGAACATGATTATCTACAGATGTAAACTCAATGTTTGTACGAATGTTACGGTATTGTTCTGTAATACGCGATTTAGGCTCTTTATGTGTAATTAATTGTCGTAATGGTTTTCTTTTCTTTCTCCCGAACATATTCATAATCTCCTTTTGTGAAATGCGACATTTCCCTTTTCTCTCTCTTATGCTCGATTTCATACGTCTAATTAATATTCTTGCTGATTTCCCCACATTTCATCATAATCAATAACATTCTACTTTGTCTTATTTAAGTACCTTAACAATATGACAATGCCCTTATTTCTTTATTACCTTTATCACTTATCCTGTTTTCTAGATAAACAATAAAGTAAGTATATGGTAATTGCCATCTATTTACAAGTAATTTTCTGATTAGTTTGTATATTATCGTTTCATCGTTATATAGCAGAAATTAAAAAAATCTCCTTGTCTTTTTACAAGGAGATTTTTTAGTACTATCTATTCTTTTTTATCACCAATCGCAAATGTAATTTCTGCCTCACATGCAACTTCACCATCTACTGTTGCGATTGCTTTTCCTTTTCCAATCGGGCCGCGTACGCGTGTCATTTCTACTTCTAGACGAAGCTGATCACCTGGGCGTACTTGTTTTTTGAAACGGCAATTGTCGATACCTGCAAAGAAAGCAAGTCTTCCACGGTTTTCTTCTTTCTTTAATACTGCAACTGCTCCGACTTGTGCTAATGCTTCTACAATAAGTACACCAGGCATAACTGCATAGTCAGGGAAGTGTCCGTTAAAGAATTCTTCGTTTGCGGATACATTTTTAATCCCAACCGCTCTTTTGCCTTCATCTACTTCTAATATTTTATCAACAAGTAAAAATGGATAGCGGTGAGGAATGATTTCTTTAATTTGTTCTATATTTAGCATGTAACAATCGCCCCTTTTGTAATATTGGTCTTACCACTTGGACATATTGCTATTATCCCATTTTGTTTATTGTTTGTCATTACAAAGTAACATTTTATATTTAGTACAACTTCCTAAAAAAAAATGCACACACTCTATTCCATTAAAATAGTTGCACATTTTTGCAACTGACACGGAGGTGGAAAAGAGTGTATGCCCAAATTAGGGAAAGGCAATATGTATTGAAACATTATTTGCCTTAATGTCGTATTCGACTCATTATATTATAAACGTTTTCAATTAAGGAAATATTAAATTTAACCATATATATGAATATTTTACCTGTTTCCTTCATATTTCTCTATTTTCCTTCCATTTTCGCAAAAAAACAAAATAAAAAAATATAAAAACGAAAAAAAGAACTAAGGCATTAGCCTTAGTTCTTTCAAATTATCTCAAAGCACGCTTTGGTAATCTGTCGATATTCTCTAACATAATACCTGTACCAACCGCAACGCAGTGCATTGGGTTTTCAGCAATTAATACTGGTACTTTTAGTTCTTCTGCTAGAAGCATATCGATACCGTGTAGTAAAGCTCCACCACCTGTTAGAATAACACCGCGGTCGATGATATCTGCAGATAGTTCTGGTGGTGTGCGCTCTAATACGCCTTTTGCAGCTTGTACAATAACAGCTGCATTTTCTTTTAATGCTTCTGTAATTTCTTCAGAGCATACTGTAATTGTACGTGGTAAGCCTGTTACCATGTCACGTCCGCGAATTTCAAGTTCTTCGCTACGTGCACCTGGGAATACTGTACCAACTTTAATTTTAATATCTTCTGAAGTACGTTCTCCGATTAATAGCTTATACTTACGTTTAATATAGTTTAAGATCTCCATATCAAACTTATCGCCAGCCATTTTGATAGAGGAAGAGGTAACAATATCACCCATAGATAGTACAGCGATATCTGTTGTACCTCCACCAATATCAACAACCATGTTACCGCTTGGTTGGAAGATTTCCATACCAGCACCAACTGCGGCTACTTTTGGTTCTTCTTCTAAAAATACTGTTTTACCACCTGAACGTTCAGCAGCTTCACGAATTGCTTTTTGTTCTACTGATGTAATATTTGTTGGACAACAAATTAAAATACGAGGTTTTGAAAAGAAGCTCTTTACGTCCAATTTGTTAATGAAATACTTTAACATTGCTTCTGTAATTTCGAAATCTGCGATTACACCATCTTTAAGTGGACGAATTGCTACAATATTACCAGGCGTACGTCCCACCATACTTCTCGCTTCTTCACCGACTGCTAATACTTTACCACTATTACGATCAATGGCCACAACAGATGGCTCATTTAATACAATACCCTTACCTTTAACATGAATTAATACGTTAGCCGTACCTAGGTCAATTCCGATATCTCGCGCAAACATTCCCGTTTTTTCCTCCTCGATATTCAAAATCAGGTTACACCCGAATTCTTTTCACCTAATTTCTGATTTTATCATAAATTTAACAGAAACGTAATATTCGCAAAAAGAATTCTTCTGAAAAATATTACCGAATGTGAACGGAATGTTTGCTACTGTAACATTATTGACGTACAGGCTTCTCTACATCTTCTTTTCTATACTTTTGTTTTGTTGCTTCTCCACCTCTTAAATGACGAATAGACTTATGATAATCAAGAATTTCTTTTACTTCATTTGCGAGCTCTGGATTAATCTCTGGTAGACGTTCTGTTAAATCTTTATGGACTGTACTCTTTGATACCCCAAATTCCTTTGCAATGACACGCACTGTCTTTCTTGTCTCCACGATATAATTACCAATCTTGATAGTTCTCTCTTTGATGTAATCGTGCACACCACTCGCCTCCCTAATTTGGATGTGAGAAGGGTGAAATGAGCCTCGCTGCATATGACTAAGAAGTAAGTGTGAGTGCTGTTTGTAAGCGTTAAACATTCTTGGATTTATAATGAAATGATTCACGATTTCTCACCTCAAACACTCTCTTTGCTTTGGTTTATACCATTGTATTGCCCGCACTACTGATATATGCTACATGTTCACTATTTTTGCGGACTAAGTTAAGAAAAATTACGTTTTTTTGTGAGAAATACGTTAAAACTGACTATTATGGCCAAAAAAAATGACACCTTGTATAAAAGGCGTCATTCTTCTCGTTCCAATTCTTCTTCTAACAACTGATGGTGGGGAACCTCTTTCTTACCGGCAATATAATAATATAAAGTGAATAAAACAAACAATAAAATAATAGCAGTCGACAGAACAAACAAAAATGACACAGTATCCCCTCCCTTTTGTAATATATATTCGAGAATCTCGTCATTTTTCCTTGTTTTTACAACTTTTTTCTCGAAATTGATTATTTTTATATAAAAATAAAAAAATCAATTCTCTTGATGAGAACTGATTTTTTCACTTTATTATTCTTGTGAAGAAGAATCGTTAGATGATTCTGTAGAACCGTTTGTTGATTTTTCTTCTTTCTTCGGTTCTTCTTTTTTGTCACTAGTTGAACCGCTTGTTGATTTCTCTTCTTTTTGAGACTTGTCTTCTGTTTTATTTTCTGGTTTCGTGCTCGTTGACTTCTCTTCTTTTTGAGATTTGTCATCAGCTTTTTTACCAGAAGCATTCGTAGCCTTTGCAGCACCTGCATCAGCTTTAATTTCTGTTACTGATTTATTTAAGTAACGTTCAGGGTTCACAGCCACATTGTCTTTACGTACTTCAAAGTGAACGTGAGAGCCTGCCTCTTTATTCATTGCACTTAGACCGGATGTTCCTAATACTTCACCTTGTGCAACTCTTGCACCTTTTTCTACTTTCACACTGCCTAAGCTTTGATAAGATACCGCTACACCATTTCCACTATCAACTGTTACAACATAACCAAGAAGTGAATCTTTTTCAGCTTTCGTTACTGTACCACTTAAAGCAGCGGCAACATTGAATTCTTTTCCATTCTTCGCAGCAATGTCAATTCCTTTGTTTGGGGAATATGTGTTGTTATAAAAGACAAGTGCTTTTTCTTGTTCCGCCTCAGTTGCTGCATCTTCATAGAATTTCTTTTGTACGACTACTTCCGCATTCGCGGCAGCTGGCATTTTCACTACTTCTGAAGATTTCGTTACTGGTACTGCTGGATCTTCCGATTGTGTATACGGTGTTGCTTGATCGTGGTTTGGAGTCTTCTTCGGATTAGCTCCTTGGAACCATAGCGCAACCATTAAGATTACCGCTGCACAAGCAATGTATAGTGCCGGAAACACCCATCTTTTTTGAAATAAATGTACTACCTTTTGCGACTTTTTATTATTTCTTCCTCGCATTCCATCATCACCTCAGCAATCATTTTGAACAATATTCACGTATCCTATACAACGTATAACTAATTACTTTTCGACAAAATTTGTAAAAATATGTATAAGAACTGTAAAATTTCCGAGGAAATGATAGAAAAAAGAAAAAACTGAGCGTTTCGGCTCAGTTTTTAGTCCATTTGTTTCTTCTTATATACGATTAAACACGCAATAAGCGCAATAATAAGCCACACTCCAACATTTAATACATGCCCACTAATACTACTAAACCCAGCTCCATCTACTAAGCTTTTGATTGCTTTTACAATATGAGATGTTGGAAGATACTCAATTAGTGTCTTAATTACTTTATTTTCAACCATCGGCTCAAATTGTACAGCTAAATACATCGTCATTAAAATAGGCATACCAATTAAAGATGTTTGTGGTACAGAAGATGCAAGTAATCCAATCATTGTTCCAAGCACGATAAACAAAATAGTTCCACATAAGAATACCAATCCTACCAATGGAAGATTAATATTTAACTGATCTAAAATGAATAAATTTGCAATACAAATGACCATCGTCAGACCCGATGTTAATAAACTCTTTCCAAGAAGAACTTCAACAGAAGATGCTGGGGATAACATCAACACACGCAGTGTATGTTTTTCTTTTTCTTCTGCAATTACCATAGATTGAACAAAGCCTGCGACAAATAGGAAGGCCGTTATAGTAGTAATGCCTAACATTTCCTTTCCCACTCCAAATCTGCTAAACAAAAATGAAAGTATAATTGGTAAAAATGCCATTAACAACACTTGTGAATTTGTCTTAAAATCTTGTACTTCTTTTCTAAAAATAGCTGATACACGTCTCATTGAAAAAGTCATTATAATCCCCTCCCAGTAACTTCAATAAAGATATCACCTAGCGTTGGTTCGTGTGAATGAATGGATAGTAATTCTCCTTTGTTCATCCATTCTGAAATACGTTTTGCACCTAATTCATCTTTTTGCACTACTGCTTTTTGTTTATCTTTTAATACGACCTGTATTTGATCCTTAGCGTATTGTAAGCGTAGGTTCTCTGGCGTATCCAGCGCTACAATTTCTCCGCCACAAAGGAAGGCAATACGGTTACAAAGCGTTTCTGCTTCATCCATGTTGTGAGTCGTTAAGAAAATCGTCGTTCCTTCTTCATTTAAGTCTTTTAAGATTTTATGAATGTTTTGTACGTTTACTGGATCGAGTGCAGATGTTGGTTCGTCTAAGAAGAGGATATCTGGTTTATGAAGGATTGCTCTTGCCAGTGTGACGCGTTGCTTCATTCCCTTTGATAGTTTCTTTACTGGTGTTTTTTTATCATCTAATAAATTTACTTGTGTTAGTACTTCATCGATTCTTTCTTTTTTGCAATCGTATAAGTCACAAAATAATAGTAAGTTATCATAAATGCTAAGTCTTTCATATAAGCCGCTGTTATCTGTTAAAATACCAATTCGTTTGTAATCGATGCTACTTGGTCCTGTAATATCTTTCCCTAATACTCTTACCGTTCCAACACTATGAAGCAATTGAGAAGTTAAAATTTTTACTGTTGTCGTCTTACCAGATCCACTCGGTCCGAGGAATCCGAATATCTCTCCTTGCTTCACCTCAATATTTACATTTCGAAGTGCCGTTTTTCCACTGAAACTTTTCATTACATCTTTCATTTCAATTGCCAATGTCATTTCTTCATCCCCTTTTTTTTCTTCTTTATAGATGAAAGTCGCTTTAGCGCTTTTCGTTCGTTTGTTTCGCTTTTCTTGACTCAATCATATGAAAAACAAAGGGTTTACGCAGTAAAATACCGGTAAAAGGAGTATTTTTACCGGTGAATGAATCGCATGTTGAGCTTATTGGAGCACTTTTTATAGCCCAATCACGCCTTTTAATTCATCCATTCGTCCTTTTGAAAGTGGAATTGAACTTTTTCTTTCGTCGTCTAAAATTAAGCTAAAACTGTTACGAGTCCAAGTAATCACTTCTCGTACTCTTTGTAAATTTACAAGGTACGAGCGATGACATCTAAAGAAACCAAAACCTGTTAATCTCGCTTCTAGTTCACTTAATGTTAATGCACATACAAAATCGCCTTCACGAACGTGAATATGTGTCACTCCGTTTTGTGTTTCAATGAAATGAATTTCCATCGGATCAAGTAAAATGATTTTATCGTTCACTTTCGCAGGTATTCTTTCTAACTTCATTTGCGGAATTATTTGAACGACCTTCTCTTCATCGACTTTTTCTGCTTCCTCTTGTTCAATTTCTACTTTTTTCACACCATCATTGTTTAGTATATATACATCTTCCGTTAACGAAAGGGCATCCGATAGGAAAGATGACGTAATAAAAATCGCCTTTCCTTGTTCTTTCATTTTCATGATTGCTTTTCGAATAATAACCGTACTCTCTATATCTACATTTTGCTCTGGCTCTTCCAAAATAACTAAATCCGGATTATGAATCATCACTCGCCCGATATGAAGACGGCGTTTCTCTGAAAATGATAATTTTTCTATTTTAACGTTTAGTTTATCTAGGAGACCAACAGACTGCACAACTTCTTCTATACTTATCTTTGATTCATAAAGCCCTAATAAAAATTTGAAGTATTCTTTCACCTTCAAACGATCATATGCCTCATCTTTCAAAAAACAAAAACCGATGCGGGAATAATTTTTCTTTCCAATTGCTTCCCCTTCAAACAGTACATTGCCAGTCGACGCCTCTTCTTCACCAATAATGATGCGGTGTAACACTTTAGCTGTATGATTATTGCATTGCAAAACAATACATTGTCCCTTCTCCACCTCTAGCTCAATTGCCGGTAACTGGTTCGCCTTCCCTAATTGTTTCAACTCTAGTAACGCCATTTCATTTCCCCCAAATGCCTTTTTATCCTATTATATCAAACAGTTAATGGAAAATTATGATATTTTAAACAGAAAAAAATAGGTGCCAGAGTTCTGACACCTATTTCTTCACCATCAATTTTCCTTCATAATCATTCATCGTCTTTATTTCAACGCCTTTATAGTAATGAGCGACGATATCTGTATATTTCTTTCCTTCCGCTGCCATGCCGTTCGCCCCGTATTGACTCATACCAACGCCGTGACCGAAGCCTTTCGTCGTAACGGTGATTTTATCTCCTTGTTGTTTCCACGTGAAATCAGAAGAACGTAAATCTAACTTTTCACGAACTTCTTTTCCTGTTAATGTTTTTCCTTGAAAAGCTACATCCTTTACACGCTTTCCTTCCGTAAGGTCTTTAATGTTTCCAACCTTCCCGTCTGCTAGCACTTTCACACCGAGACGTTTTTGAAAATCAGCTACTGTAAATGTTTGCTCGTTCGTAAACTTTGGTGAGGCTTGATCCCACGGACTATCTACACTTTTCAAGTACGGATAATCATTTCCCCAATAGTCAGCTGCATTTTCTGTTCGACCATTACTCGTTGAAAAGAAGGATGCTGAAATTGGTTTTCCATCATACGTTAAAACTTGTCCTGCTGTTTTCGAAACAGCTTCTTCGATTTTCTTCAAATTATTTTCGTAGTTATTGCCCCATTGCTTCTTCAATTCATCTTTGCTTTTGTACACTTGATCTTTCACCGTATCTGTCACGTCTGCATTATTTTTCTTTCCTCCACTTAGCATACGTTGTACTACAAATGTTCTTGCTGCTAATGCCTGTGCCTTTAGTGCCTCTATTTCAAAACTGGCATTCATCTCAGAAGCTACTACACCGGTCACATACTCCTCCATAGGTAATGATTCTACCTTCTTTTGTTTCTCACGATATACAGCAACTTGAACCGCTGTATCTACTTTTCCTGGAGCTGGTATACTTTCTATCGCTGGAGGAGTTTTAGAGGCCATTTCTTCCCCTACTTTTGCTTTCGCAAATGGGATAACAAGAGCTGCAGGTACAATGATAACGAGCGCTATTAAGAGCGCTACTGTAATAAAAAGTGGCTTTGAAAATTTCATCCTATTTTTCCCCCAATATAAAAGCTTTACTCCATTCATTCTTATGGAACAACTCTTTCTTTTAGAACACACTTAAGGGGAAGAGCATAAAACGGAAATTTTCTAAATATTTTTACTGGTACGTGCATAAGTATAGAATTTATTGACTATAACAGTAATAACCAAAAAAAAATAGCCCCTATGTCAAAAGACATAGAGACTATTTCAATTAAGCGTGAAGATCAGAAACTTCTTGTTCTTTCACTTCTTCTACTTTTTCGTTTACACGTTCAATAGTTGCACCTAATACAGCTAATTTCTTATGGAAATCTACATAACCACGGTCAAGATGTTTTAACTCAGTTACACGAGTATAACCTTCTGACACTAAACCAGCTAAGATTAATGCAGCTGCAGCACGTAAATCAGTTGCGCCTACTTCAGCACCTTGTAAGCTGTTTGGACCGTTCATAATAACAGAACGACCTTCAATTTTAATATCAGCATTCATACGACGGAATTCTTCAACGTGCATAAAGCGGTTTTCGAATACCGTTTCTGTAATCATGCTTGTTCCATCAGCTTGTAGTAATAATGCCATCATTTGTGATTGCATGTCTGTTGGGAAACCTGGGTGAGGCATAGTTTTAATATCAACCGCTTTTAACTTATCTGGGCCGATAACACGTACACCTTCGTTTTCCTCAATAATTTTAACACCCATTTCTTCCATTTTCGCTGTAATTGAGCGTAAATGTTCAGGTACAGCATTTTCAATTAAGATGTCTCCACCAGTAATTGCTGCTGCAACCATGAATGTTCCCGCTTCAATACGGTCAGGAATAATAGAGTGGTTTGCACCATATAATTTATCAACGCCTTCGATACGAATCGTTCCAGTTCCAGCTCCGCGTACTTTCGCTCCCATCGCATTTAAGAAGTTAGCTAAGTCAACGATTTCTGGTTCTTTCGCTGCGTTTTCAAGAATTGTTGTCCCTTTTGCTAATGTAGCTGCAGACATAATGTTTTCTGTCGCGCCTACGCTTGGGAAGTCTAAGTAGATTTTAGCTCCTTTTAGTTCTCCCTCAACATATGCCTCAACAAAACCGTTACCAACCTGTACTTTTGCTCCCATTGCTTCGAAGCCTTTTAAATGTTGGTCAATTGGACGTGAACCGATTGCACATCCACCAGGAAGTGCAATACGAGCACGACCGTTACGTGCTAATAATGGTCCCATTACTTGAACAGATGCACGCATTTTACGTACATATTCAAATGGTGCTTCAATGTTTAGTTCTTTAGAAGAATCAATTGTTACTTGATTATTTTCAAATACGACTTCAGCATTTAAATGACGTAATACCTCATTAATTGTGTATACATCAGACAAAACTGGTACTTCAGATAGTACATTCTTTCCATCACTCGCTAATAGGGCTGCAGCGATTATAGGTAATACAGCATTTTTTGCGCCCTCAACACGCACTGTGCCGTTTAACCGCTTTCCGCCACGGACGATGATCTTTTCCAAATTATTCCCCTCCGTGTCCTTTTTTCAGTATCTATTCACTCAATACTCAGAAGTTATGATCGGTGTGCCAACCACAATTGTATCTTTGTTGTCTGTAGAACGTATTGCTATTTGCACATTTATTTTCTCTCTATTTGTTGAAAGAGCGTCATCCCACTTTTTATTGTATGCGGAGACTGACACAAATGCTCTTTCTTCTACTTGTTCGATCGCTCTTGCTGAAAGATCTTTCAAAACCTGATTGGTTTTATTTTGCAAAACACCTTCAATCTTATCATTCAGTACACCTTGAACACAAGTGTAAATTATAGGTTTTTCACTAAAAATTTTATTTACTTTTTGAACATACTTCGGGTCCCATTTCGCCCCACTTACTTCAAAGATAATGAAAGTGTTTTCTTTAGTATTTTCTTTACTCCAAGTTACTACTACTCGTTCTTCATGAGAAGCAAACTTTTTATAGGATGTAGCTTTATATCCATCTGGAGATTGCTCTACTTCCCACTTTTGAATATTTGCCTTGTCCTTCACATCGTTTAACAACTTTTGAAACGTATGTATATTAGAAATTGTTTTTGTTTCTCTAGCTAACCATGACCATTTTTCTACTTTAGCATCATTTTTCTCTAAAGCCTTAATCATGCTCTCCATTTTCTGTTCATCGCTTATCGGTTTCATCTCTCTATATCCAACCAAAAATAAAACAACACTAAGTGCAACAATAAGAATGGCTTTAAGCTTCAATTTCATCCCCTCCTATCCCCATTGTTAACGGAGATTTGAGGTTCTATACACTTACTTTACTAAATACGTTAAACTCTTCGAATAGCCTAAATAATCAAGGAAAAAGTTACTTACAGATGTCCCAATTGCAATTGTAATTAAGATGAGTAATAC
This sequence comes from Bacillus sp. 196mf, assembly GCF_003217275.1. Classification (NCBI taxonomy): domain Bacteria; kingdom Bacillati; phylum Bacillota; class Bacilli; order Caryophanales; family Bacillaceae; genus Bacillus; species Bacillus sp. 196mf. Next base: position 84,308 of record NZ_QJTG01000003.1, on the reverse strand, counting down.
TCGCGTCTGCAACACTTTTCCGGACTTCATTAAACGCTCAATGTGAATGCCTTGCAAAGCCCACCACGTAATGGTAATAAACAATAAATGCGAAACAATGGCAATCAGTGCTTGTTGCCCTAAAAGTTGTGCCAAAAAATCGACCCCTTTTTACTCAGCTACTACTTATGAAAGAATATAAAAACGATACCATAATAAGTAGGAGCCACACTTTTTCAAATGCACATAGACATCTTACATTTTACATCGTGATTTTCTTTCAAAAAACGTATATCTACATTACAAGTTAACACAAAATAAAAAGCGCAGAGTACTGACTCCACACCTTTTATTTTCACTATTGTACCACGTTCCCTAAGAAGAAGAAATCTTTCATTAATGGAAAATATTCATAAAAGAAATTGTACCCAATCATCGGCATAATCCCTAGTATTACAATCGAAATTGCACAAAGGCTCATAACAACCTTTATATTTAATGGTAACCGTATCCTCTCTTCTGTCTCTCCGGTGCGGAAAAACATTTGTTGTAAAATACAGAAATAATATACGAATGAAACAACTGTCGTACCCATCATAATCGAAGCTAGTACGTAATGTGCTGGCTCTACATGAAGCGCGCCTAAAAAGATGTTAATCTTTCCAATGAAGCCAGCCGTCCCTGGTATCCCGGCCAGCGATAAAATAAAGATTGTCATCATGATCGCTGCAAATGGTGATTTCTTATATAATCCGGTGAAAATCGTTATATTTTCCTTATCGTTTTGTAAGATTAAACCGTGGATAATGGCAAACGCGCCTATATTCATAAGCATGTATGCCAACATATAAAACCACATGCTATCCAGCGTAAATGGTGATAATGCCACAAGTGGAACGAGCAAATACCCAGCATGCGCAATACCTGAATAAGCAAATAAGCGTTTTATATTGTATTGTTTTAACGCGACTACATTCCCAACAATCATCGTAATACTTGCTAGCACCGCAATATATATACTCATATGCCCATATAAAGATTGCATATCTCCTTGTATTAATACACTTGCAAAAACCATAAGGAACAAACGAATAATGAGTAGGAACCCCGCAATTTTAGAAATCGTTCCAAGAAAAGCGGTAACAGGTGTAGTCGCTCCTTCATACACATCAGGTGCCCACATATGAAACGGCACTGTGGCAATTTTAAACGAGAGACCGACTAGCAATAAAAGAAATGCGAGAGCTAGCAATAACTGAATACCACTAGCGAGCTCCCCAGTGAGTACCTTTTGCATATCTACAATGTTAGTTGAACCTGTAATACCGTATAAATAACTCATTCCGAAGAGCGTGATCGCCGTTCCAATTCCTCCGCTAATGACATATTTCATTGCCGCTTCATTTGATGCACGGCTCTTTTTTCGTATTCCTACTAAAATATAAGAAGAAAGTGAAAGTAACTCTAAACCAACGAAAAGGGTGATAAAGTCAACACTAGAAGCCATGAACATCGCACCAAGAAGTGCCATTAAAAATAAGTAATAATATTCGCCCTTATCTTCAATCGGATTCTTCTTATCATCGCTCATTGCGATGCATAAAATGAGAGCTGAGGCGCCTAATAACAACGTTTTAAACCCTTTTGAAAATCCATCTAACACAAACGATCCGTTTAAAATATCTCCAGCTGGTTCGCTATATAGCGTAATTAATGACACAAGTGCTAATACGATGGCAGCGATCGCACCAAGAGCTACATATCTATGATTCAGCTTAAAAAACAAATCACATATGGAAAGAAGGATGGCGGCGCCGAGAATAATAAATTCTGGCACCATTAGATGCCACGATAAGCTAAGTAACGTATTCATATCCATCCTACTTCACCCCCAATGTTTTCAATGTATTTTGAAGCGGATCCCCTAGTATCTCTGGCATAACTCCAATTGCAATAATACAAAAGATAAGTAGTAAAACAGGGACATACTCCCATCCATGTATATCAGATTTTGCTTCCCACTCTTTCTTTCCGAATGTCACTTGAAGTGTCGCCCTTAATACATATACAGCGGTTAAAATGATGCCAATCACACCGACTGCAGCAATGACGGGCTCTCCTTGAAATAAACCGAGAAAGGCAAGAAATTCACTAACAAACCCAGACATCCCTGGTAATCCAAGCGATGCCATTCCTCCTGCTAAGAAAAAGCCGCTAAGTACTGGGACACTTTTTGCGAGTCCACCAAGCGCTGTAATTTCTGATGTTCCGAAACGTTGTTCTATAACACCGAGTAAGAAAAACAGTAAGGCTGCAATTAAACCGTGCGATACAACCTGGAATAACGCCCCTTGTGTACCCGGTGCATTAAGTGACGCAAGTCCCATTAACACAATTCCCATATGCGAAATACTAGAGTAAGCCAGTACTTTCCTAAAGTCCGTTTGGATGAGCGCTAAAAAGGCACCGTACAATAAATTAATTACACCTAATATCGCAATTAGCGTTGCAACATCGTGAAAATATTCCGGGAATAGCCCTTTTCCGAAGCGAATAATACCGTACGCTCCAATCTTTAGCAAAACACCAGCATGAAGCATAACTACAGCTGGATGCGCTTCTATGTGCACATTGACCATCCAACGGTGCAACGGAAAAACAGGTAGTTTAATTGCAAAGGCAATCATTATGGAAATAAATACACCAAGCTGCAAGCTACTTGGGATGATGAGTTCTCCTTCTGCACTTACGCTTCTTAATATCTCTTTCAGCTCCACAATATTTGTTGTACCTGTTTTCGCGAACAAAATTGAGAAAACAACGAGCAAAATAGCTGATCCAATACCGTTATATATTAAATAACTATACGCAGCCTTTTCGCTCGATAATTTCCCCCACTTCCCAATCAATAAGAACATTGGTGGCAACGTAATTTCAAAGAAGATAAAAAACAACATTAGATTTTGAGTAGCAAAGACGCCGAGCATCCCTATTTCTAGCATGAGTAACAGCATATAAAATGCTTTTAAATTTCTTTTAATAGAAAAGGCTGCAATTGCTGCGAGCATCGCTAGAAGAGCCGTCAGCACCATCATAACAAGCGACAAACCATCAATACCGAGCTCGTAATAAATAGAAAACCACCTTTTATCCACCGCTGTAAAATCTCCGAACTTAATCCATTTCACCTTTTCATCAAATAGTGACAAACTCTTTCCAGAAGCATATGTACAAGCGAGGACGATAGCGATTCCAAATGGAAGTGCCGTCCCAAATAAGCCAAGCGCCCGCACTGTACGCAATTCCTTTTTCGGTGTTAATACAAGCAATAAAATTCCTAAAAGCGGGGAAAAAATGAAGAACGTTAACAACAAATCATTCATCGTAAATCCCCTCCTGTATAGAGCAAAATAATGACGAGTACAGCGAGCGAAACAGCCGTTACAGTACCGTACACTTGTACATTCCCGTTTTGAAGTTTCGATCCAAGATTACTTGTGCCTTTAACTACGCTTCCAATTAAAACTGCAATTCCCTCGACTACATACACTTCAAATAAGCGAAGCACATGAGCGATTCCTTTTGTAATAGGGATCACCGTCATGTTGTATAGTTCATCCACATAATATTTTTCTTTCAAAAGATTATAAAGCGAGGTTTCCGTACCCCCAGCCCAATCTCTAGAAATTGATTTCTTGCCATATATAAAATATGCAAGAGCGATTCCCGCAAATGAAACGAGCGTCGCAACAATCATAATCCAAACTGGCCCATGCGCTTCTTCAACCTTGAACCCTACATCTTTCGTCAACCAATCTCCGAGAAACGTACCGAACCATGGTGTATTTATATATCCTGCCACTACTGCGAGAACGCCGAGAACAATCATTGGATACGTCATAACGCGGGGCGACTCATGCACATCTTCCTTCGTCTTCGTTTCTCCGGTAAAGACAAGAAAGTATAAGCGGAACATATAAAACGCTGTCAAAAACGCCGCAATTACTGCTAAAGTAAATAAAACGTAATTGCCATTCATCCAAGTCGCCGCTAAAATTTCATCTTTGCTGAAAAAACCGGAAAGGAGCGGAACACCGCTAATGGCAAGGGTACCTATTAGAAATAACGTACCAGTTACTTTCATCTTCTTCTGTAAACCGCCCATTTTATTAATGTTTTGCGTATGCACTGCATGAATTACACTTCCTGCTGCCAAAAATAGTAGTGCTTTAAAAAAAGCATGTGTCGTTAAATGGAAGACACCGGCTACATAACCTGCAGAACCTAACGCAAGCATCATATATCCAAGCTGGCTAACTGTAGAATAAGCAAGTACTCTCTTTATATCTGTTTGCACGAGACCGATAGAGGCCGCAAAGATTGCAGTGAAAGCTCCAACGATTGCCACGGTCTGCATCGCCACTGTACTTGCTGAAAATAGAGGGAACATCGTCGCTACTAAATATACGCCTGCTGCAACCATCGTCGCGGCGTGAATAAGTGCCGAAACAGGCGTTGGCCCCTCCATTGCATCTGGCAACCACGTATGAAGCGGGAACTGACCAGATTTCCCCATCGCCCCGATAAAAATTAATATCGCTGTTATCGTAATCATGTAAGGAGGTAAATCCCCTGTATAAATCGCCCTAAATATTGCGTCATATTCAAAACTACCTGCGTACCAAAAAATTAAAATCATCCCGATAAATAAACCAATATCCCCAATACGGGTCATAATAAAAGCCTTTTTTGCAGCAGCCTTCGCTTCTTCTTTAAAGAAATAAAAACCGATAAGTAAAAATGAGCCAAGGCCAACTAATTCCCAAAATATATAAAGCTGTAATAAATTCGTTGATATAACAAGCCCTAACATCGCAAATGTAAAGAGTCCTAAATATGCGTAAAAGGTTGGTAATCGTTCATCACCTTTCATATAACCTTTCGAATACACATGTACAAGCAGACTCACAAGCGTAACGATAAATAACATTAAAGCTCCTAATGCAGTCACCTCAAAGCCGAATGATATATCCACATCTCCAGCTCTAAGCCACACCCACTTATGCTTCACGCTTGCTTCTGAAAACCTTTCTATTAACACAAGTACCGCAAGTATAAAGGAGAGAAAGACGAAAAAAATACTAAGTACGCTGCTTCCTTCTCTAATTTTCTTCCCGAATATAATAAGTAACAAAAACGAAACGAGTGGGAAAAGCGGTATGAGCCATGCATAATCGATCATTGTTTCCTTCCCCCTTTTTCGGTCACAATGCTATCCTTTGAGCGTATCCATTTCATCTACCTGAACTGTCGTACGATTACGATACAAAGCAATTAAAATAGCGAGTCCTACCGCCGCTTCTGCTGCCGCTACAGCCATTGTAAACAGTGAGAAAATTTGACCTGTTAAATTCGGAAATAGGCCTAATTTACTAAACGCCACTAAGTTTAAATTGGCAGCATTCAGCATTAATTCGATACAAACTAATACGATTACTGTATTCCGCTTTGTTAAAGCTCCAAATAGACCGATGCAAAACAAAATAATCGCAAGTGTTAAATATGCAGAAGCCGGAACGCTACTCATTGGAATCCTCCTCTTTCTCGTCCTTTTTCGCAAGTATAATCGCGCCAACGAGTGCTACAAGTAAAATAACTGAAGTTAGTTCAAATGGAATAATATATTTTGAATAGAGAAGCGTACCGATTTGAAGTGTGTTGTTTTCATGGAGAGGTAAACTTCCTTGTGTGCTTTCATTTGCAAAATCAACATTATTAACAGCGAAATACATAACCGCTCCAAATGCTACAACTGCAAAGAAGATAATCCATTTTCGAAGAGTAAGACGCGATTCATTTTCCGCGTTATGTTTTGTTAACATAATGCCGAAAATCATAATAATTGTGATTGCACCAGAGTAAAGTAAAATTTGTGCAACGCCTATAAATTCAGCTGATAAAAGAAAATACAAACCTGCAATGCTGAGAAATGTCAGAACGAGAGCTAGCATCATGTGCATAACTTTCGTTAAGTTCAACATAAGAACACCGCCGATAATTGCAGACAAGGATAGTATAAAGAATGCTACAAACTCGCCATTCATGCCTTATTCTCCTTCCTGACGTTTTCGTCGTTTTCGTCAAGCCACTGCAAATTTTTAAATAAGTCATCACGTGAATATTCCGCGAGTTCAAAGTTATTTGTCATGACAATTGCCTCTGTCGGGCAAACTTCTGTACATAAATCACAAAGAATACAAATTTCAAAATTAATATCATACGTGTCGATAATTTTTCCTTTTTTCGTAGGATCTGGATGTTTCTTTCCTGTTAACTGAATACAGTCTGTCGGACAAATGTTAGAGCATTGATTACAAACAATACATTTCTCCGGATAAAATTTTTGAATCCCCCGAAAACGGTCTGGCAACGGCAACGGCTGATTTGGATAATCATACGTTACCTTCTTCTTGCTCAAATTACTTAATGTATATTTTAATCCTTTAAATAGTCCTTTCATCTCTTACTGGCACCCCCCTCATAGATTAGAAGAATAACTCCTTAATCAATGCCGTTAAGAAAATATTTGCAAGTGCAATCGGCAATAATACTTTCCATCCAAACTCCATTAACTGGTCACCTCTTATACGTGGGAACGTGACGCGGAACCAAATTAATAGAAAGACTACACTGCTAAATTTCAAAGCAAACCATACGGCACCTGGGATAAATCCAAGAAACATGACTGGATTCCATCCTCCTAAAAAGAGCACTGTAATTAACGATGCCATCCCGAAGAAATATACGTACTCTGAAAGCATGAAAAACGCCCAGCGAAAACCTGAGTATTCCGTATGGTATCCAGAAACAAGTTCTGACTCCGCTTCTGGCAAATCAAATGGCGTCCTATTTAACTCTGCAACTGCTGCGATTAAGAAAACGACGAAGCCAATTGGCTGTACGAAAATGTACCAAACCTTCTCCTGCGCCGCTACAATCTCATTTAAATTCAGGCTACCAGCTAACAAAACGATACCAATTACACTCATTACGAGCGGAATCTCATAAGAAATCATTTGCGCCGCCGCACGCATCCCTCCTAAAAGGGAATATTTATTATTCGATGCCCATCCCCCAGTTACAACACCTATCGTCGTAATACCGGAAACAGCAATATAATAAAGTAGCCCGACTCCAATATCTGCAAATTGAAATTTATCAGTGAACGGGATAACTGCAAGCACCATAAATGCTGGTGCAAATGCAATGACAGGCGCTAATATAAACAGCGGTTTATCTGCTGCTTTCGGAATACTATCTTCTTTCAATAATAGTTTTAAAACATCAGCTACCGTTTGCAGTAAACCGAATCGGCCTCCAACCTGGTTTGGTCCAATCCGCCCTTGCATAAACCCCATCACTTTCCGTTCTGCCAAAATTCCATATGTAACGAAGCCAAGGACTGCAAATAGTAGAAGCACCGCTAATCCGAAAAAAATGAAGAAATTCGTCCAGCTTGAAGGTGATTGTAAGAGCGTCTCAATCATTAGCCATCAACCTCCCCAAGTACAATATCAACTCCACCTAAAATCGTAATTAAATTAGCGATGTTTTCACCTTTTAATAACTTCGGTAAAATTTGCAAGTTATAAAAAGATGGTCTACGAAACTTCAAACGGTACGGCTCTTTCTTTCCATCACTTGCGATATAACAACCAATCTCTCCGCGCGGCGATTCTATACGTACGAACGCTTCTCCCTTAGGTGCCTTAATAATTTTCGGTACTTTTGCCAGCACAGCTCCATCTTTCGGGAACTGTTGAACCGCTTGCTCAACAATCTTTAAAGACTCCTCGATTTCTTGCATTCGGCAAACGTAGCGATCCCAAGCATCTCCCACGCTTCCAACAGGAATATCAAAATCAAAACGATCATAAATCGAATATGGCTCATCTTTGCGAAGATCCCAGTTTACTCCAGTGCAACGCAAATTTGCTCCGCTTAAAGAATACGAAATCGCTTCTTCCGCGCTATATATACCAACGCCTTTCACACGATTTAAAAAAATCTCATTACCGCTAACAAGATCATGATAACCTGCCAATTGCTCTCTCATATACGGAACAAACTCTTCTACCTTTTCAATCCAACCATCTGGCGCATCCCACTTCACACCACCAACTCTCATATAGTTAAAAGTAAGCCGTGCCCCGCATAATTCATTTAATAAATTTATAATCATCTCTCGTTCACGAAACGCGTACAGAAACGGGCTGACCGCTCCTATATCAAGAAGATTCGTCCCCCACCAAACGAGATGACTTGCAATTCTTCCTAGCTCCATCGCAAGTACTCGCAAATATTCGGCACGCTCTGGAATTTCAAGCCCCATCATCGTCTCTACAGCATGGCAAATGACGTAATTATTCGTCATGGCTGATAAATAGTCCATTCGATCTGTATAAGGAATAATTTGCGTATACTGTAAGCTCTCAGCAATCTTTTCCGTTCCGCGATGCAAATACCCAATAACCGGTGTAGCTTCTTTAATAATTTCCCCGTCAATCTTAATTACGAGCCTGAACACACCATGTGTACTCGGATGCTGAGGTCCTACATTCAAAAGCATCTCTTCCGTGCGGATCATAGCTACACCTCCACATCATACGGTTCATAGTCTTTTCTAAGCGGATATCCTACCCAATCATCTGGCATTAAAATACGCGTTAAATTCGGATGCCCTTTAAATACAATGCCTAGCAAATCGTACGCTTCTCTCTCCGGCCAGTCAGCCCCTTTCCAAAGCGCTGTCACAGACTCGACTTGCGGCGCTTCCCGGTCTAGTTTTACCTTCACCGCTACCGATTGTTTCTTGCCATATGAAAACAAATGAACATACACTTCCATATGTGTCACAAAATCCGTCGCATGTAGCTCTGACATATAATCAAAAGCAAGTCCCTCATGGAATCGCAGTGACTCCATCACTTCATAATATTTTGCGGGATCCACCACAAGAGTTGGCACATCCTTTGACAATTTATTAATATAGGAATCTACTAATGCACCCTCTCCTAACTTCTCCCTAATAGCCTCAACATACTGATTTAAATGCGGTTGATTTACGGACGGTTCTTCCTGCTTTGGCTCCTCCTCTTTCTTACCTTCAGCTCCCTTTGTCTTCGCTCTTGCAGCCGCTGCTGCTTTCGCTTTTGCCGCTGCAATTGCCTTGGCCTTTTCATCTCCTGAATCCGCATCACCTTGCGAGGCTTTCTGCTTCGCTAGTGCTGCCGCTTTTGCCTTGGCCGCCGCCACCGCCTTCGCCTTCGCTTTTTCTTCTTCCGTTACTTCTTCTGTCCCTTCTCTTTTCTGTTTCGCTAACGCCGCCGCTTTTGCTTTTGCAGCTGCTGCCGCCTTCGCCTTCGCTTTTTCTTCTTCCGTTACTTCTTCTGTTCCTTCTCTTTTTTGCTTTGCTAACGCCGCCGCTTTTGCTTTTGCAGCTGCTGCTGCCTTCGCCTTCGCTTTCGCTTTTTCTTCTTCCGTTACTTCTTCTGTTCCTTCTCTTTTTTGCTTCGCTAACGCTGCCGCTTTTGCTTTTGCTGCCGCTGCTGCCTTCGCCTTCACTTTCGCTTTTTCTTCTTCCGTTACTTCTTCTGTTCCTTCTCTTTTCTGCTTCGCTAACGCTGCCGCTTTTGCTTTTGCTGCCGCTGCTGCCTTCGCCTTCACTTTCGCTTTTTCTTCTTCCGTTACTTCTTCTGTTCCTTCTCTTTTCTGCTTCGCTAACGCCGCCGCTTTTGCTTTTGCAGCTGCTGCTGCCTTCGCCTTCGCTTTCGCTTTTTCTTCTTCCGTTACTTCTTCTGTTCCTTCTCTTTTTTGCTTCGCTAACGCTGCCGCTTTTGCTTTTGCTGCCGCTGCTGCACGTCGTTTTGCTTCTTCCATAGTAATATCATCATTTTTTGGTAGCGCTTTCTCTTTTTCTTGATCTTCTGCCTCAAGCTCACTTATTTCCGCCTCGTGTTTCGCTACAAGGCGTTTTCTCGCTTCTTCTTTTGCACGCCTAGCTGCTTCTTTTTTCAGATCCTCTAAATCTTTGTTTGGATTACTCATTTATTCGTCACCTGCTTCCCGGTCTTTGCTTCGTAACGAATTTTTTCTTTTAATTTATTAATTCCATAAATTAAAGCAGCCGGATTTGGGGGACAACCAGGAATATACACATCAACTGGTACGATTTGGTCTACACCTTTCACAACAGCATATGAATTTACATACGGACCACCTGCTGTCGCACAAGATCCCATCGCAATAACCCATTTTGGTTCAGGCATTTGATCATATAAACGCCGAACAATAGGAGCCATCTTCTTCGTTACTGTTCCCGATACAATCATGACGTCCGATTGCCTTGGTGAAGTTCGAAAAAATGACCCAAATCGATCTAAATCATAATGTGATGAGCCTACTCCCATCATTTCAATTGCACAGCACGCCAGTCCGAATGTCATCGGCCATAAAGAATTGCTCCTCGCCCATCCTTTCAACTGTTCCAATGTAGAAAAAAAGATATTTCGTTCTAATTCTGCTCGCTCATTTGGATGTAATTCCTCAAAATTTATAACCATTGTAACACCTTCTTTTTCCAAGCATACGCTAATCCAACTAGCAACATTACAACAAAGATGAGCATCTCAATTAATGCAAATAAACCTAGCTTGTCATACGCAACAGCCCAAGGATATAAAAATAAAGTTTCTACATCAAAGATCACAAACAATAAAGCGAAAATATAATAACGAGCATGAAACCTAATATTTGCATCGTGAAAAGGCTCAATTCCACTCTCATACGTCGTCGCCTTTGCTGCACTTGGTTTATTTGGGCGCAGCATCCTTCCTAATGTAAGAGCCACTACCGGCAGCAATATACCTAATAGCAAGAAAATCAAAACGATTATATAACTATTTTCATATACACTTGCCATTGTGAAACCCTCCCCCCTAAATTAAGAACAAGTTCACATAGTAAACAATATGTCCTAGTTGCAGTAATTATTATTTTTAAATTTTTCTAAATAATGCAACTATTCTAATCATTATAGCAAACTTCAAATTCCTATGTCGATATGTTGGGAGACAGAAACAAGAATTATTAAAATCTATCTTTACAACTTGCTATAATTGTGCAAAATAAATATAAAACTTATATATGCTTTTCAAGGAACCGTAGGTGATATAAATGAAAAAACAAACACATGTAAGTATTCTTATAAGCATTGTATTGCTGTCCATAACGCTTCACTACGTAGCGATGCCTTTTCTATATGAATACTCATTTCCTTTTCAGCTATTAATCGGAACGAGTACCCTATTAATTGATATTATCGCTTGTAGTTATATTCTTTACTTTTCAAACATGAAAGAAGGGCTACCTCGTTTATTTTGGATCATATTATCTGTTGGAGCTCTCTCTTATTTTATCGGTGATATAGTCGTTTCCTATCAGCGTTTAATTGTAAAGGACTTCTATACGTTCGTTGATCCGTCTGATTTTTTTTACTTACTTTTTTTAGTTAGTTTTGCCTTTGCCTTTCTATACGAAATCATTTACAACCGAGATTTATTAGAAAAACTTTTTATGCTATGTGATATTTGTATTATCGTTACAGCCCAATTTACTTTAAGTTACTACTTACTTATTGAACGAACCATTCACATCTTTACAACATCCTATATCGACATATTTGTTCAACTTACCTATCCAATGGCTGATTTACTCTTTCTCTTAATAGGAATCAATCTTTTATTCAAACCACTATCCTTATTACCTAAAAAGGTTGGTGCGCTTCTTGGCAGTGCTTTAATTTTATATGCTACTACCGATGCGATTTATGCTTATATAAAATACTTCATACCAGAGTATTCTATGTTTACAGTTACTCCTTTCTATCAAGTAACCTTAGTACTAGTAGCAATTGCCTGTATTCTCCATACAAAAGAACCTGAAAAACAAGAACAAGTACTACTAACACTTAAAATTGGTGAAGCAATCCGATTATCATTACCGTATATTTCGGTAGTAATGCTTATTGTTTTTATATTAGTCGAATACGTTTTTGCGCCTATTATAGTAATCGGACTTATAATAACTTTCTCTTTCGTTCTCATACGTCATAGTTTAGTTCGAAAACAAAATAAAATATTATTGCTAGCTCAAATGCAATTCAACTCAGAACTCGAGAAACAAATTGAACTACGTACAGAAGATTTAGTAGAACAGAAAAATGAACTTTATCATAATCAACAAATGTTTAAATCTTTATATGAGCATCATCCAGATCCAATCTTCACATTAGATTTGTACGGTAATTTTCTCAAAGTAAATAACGCTGGTACTACTTTACTCGGTTATCAAACGAATGAATTATTAAACCAGCCTTACTATTCACTCATATACGAAGAAGATTTAGAAGAAATGATTAACGCCTTTCATCGTGTAAAAAAGGGATATTCTATCTCTTTAGAAATACGGGCGTACCATAAAAACAGAGATATTTACTACTTGCACGTTACCGCCGTACCGATCTTTTTAAAGGAAAAAATTTCTGGAGTTTATTTAATGATTAAAGATATTACGGAAAGCAAACAACAACAAGAACAAATTAATTTCCTAGCATACCATGATACTTTAACAGAGCTTGCAAATCGTCGTGCATTTCATCAACATTTAGAACAGGCAATTGCACGAGCAAAAGTATCGAAAAAGTCTTTTGCTGTTATGTTTCTCGACCTAGACCGTTTTAAAGTTATTAATGATACCCTCGGTCATCGAGTAGGAGACCTATTGCTTATCGCAGTAGCAAAAAGGCTCGAAAGAATATCAACATCAAATATGAAACTCGCGCGGCTAGCTGGAGATGAGTTCACAATCCTTATCGAGAATTACAAAAAAAAGCCAGATGTCCAAAAAATAGCTGATATGATTGTAGCGGCCATGAATGAGCCATTTGAAATCGAAAATCAACATTTACAAATCTCACCGAGTATCGGAATTGCAATATATCCTGAAGCAGGTGAAGATCCACTATCCATTTTGCAGCATGCTGATATGGCCATGTACGAAGCAAAGAATAAAGGAAAAAATGGTAGCTCTCTTTACACGAAAGAACTATATAAAAAAATGGAGCGAAAAGCTCGAATTGAAAAAGATTTGCCAATCGCTTTAGTAAACAAAGAATTTTATCTCGTTTATCAACCACAAATTGATACGACAACAAATAAAATTATCGGTGCTGAAGCTTTAATACGGTGGAAACACCCGCTATTAGGTGACATTTCACCATGTGAGTTTATTCCAATTGTAGAAGAGACGCCACAAGTAGTCCCACTTGGACATTGGGTATTACAAGAAGCTTGTCTCCAATTAAAAATATGGCATACCTTTGGCTACCAAAATTTAAAAATAAGTGTTAATTTATCTGCAAAAGAGTTCCGGCAAGATCAATTAATCGAAAACATTTCACAAATATTAAACGACGTGCAAGTCGATCCAAAATATGTAACCCTCGAGTTAACAGAAAGAATTGCAATGATTGACGAGAAAGAAACGTTATTGAGACTGAAGCAATTAAAAGAATACGGTATCCAAACTTCCATTGATGACTTCGGTACTGGGTATTCTTCTCTTGCTTATTTATCAATTTTTCCAATCGACACATTAAAAGTACCGAGAGAATTTACACAATTAGCTGATCATCGTCCTGAAGAACGAGCCATCGTTTCTACAATCCTTTCCCTCGCAAATACTTTAAATCTTTCAGTCGTTGCCGAAGGAATTGAAACCGAAAAACAGCTTAAGTTTCTGCAAAAACATAAATGTAAATATATGCAAGGTTACTATTTCAGTAAACCACTTACTAGCAATCAATTTATAAAGTTTCTACAAAAAACCCCCAGTATGAACAAATAATTCATACTGGGGGTTTTATAGTGCTAAATATTTTTCTCATAATATTCTTCTGCGATCTCTTCGTAAAAAGCCGCAGATGTTGTGTAGAAATATGGAATTAACCATAAGAATCCAATCCCTAACGTAATGCAACTTAATATAAACCAACCGATAAAACTTAAACATAAAATGAAATACTCCATCTTATGTCCATCCATCATACGACGACTTTCTGTAATAGCTTGGTTCAGTGAATACTCAGGATGATCATTTATAATAAAGTATGTCATCGCATAAGAAAATGATTTAATAATACCTGGAATAATGAACAATAACGTCCATAAGAAAAGATAAAGATTTACTAATAAATATAATAAAAATGATTTTAGAAATCTCTTTCCCTCTGAAAACCAAATGAATACATTACCGATACTAGCTTGATTTTCACGAAGGATATTTAAACCAAGGTAATATCCACCTAAAGTTAACGGTCCAGTAACAAAAAATGTAAGAATATTCGTTGAAAGTGAACCATTTGTTTTTTGCCAACCGAAAATTAAAGAAAATCCCCAATCAACACTAAAACTAAAAGCCGTGATAAGAATTGAAATGAGCAGTGTAGCTCCAACAGCTAATCCCCACTTCCCTTCTAATGAATCTAGTGCTTCTCCTTTTAGATCACTAATCATGCGTAGCCTCGCCTCCTATACACAATAATTCTATTAGTATAGCATGTTCCTATTGAAATTCACCTTTTGAAATGTAGCGATAAAAGTGTGCTGTCGTTGTACTCATATACGGACTAAGCCAAAGAAATCCTATTCCAAAAGTAAGAAGCGCTAAAACAACCCAGCCTATGAAGCTCAGCCATAAAAGAAACAAATCTAACTTATGACCCCTCATAAGATTCTTACTTTCCTTCATCGCCTGCGAAACACTATATTCTGGATTTTCAATCATCACATAGTACGTCAGTGCATAAGAAAAATACATCACAATCATACCAACAATTGAAATTGCTAATAGTACGAAGAAAGCTATTGTAAACGACAGATTTCCTTCTTCACCTAAGAATATGAATAAACCTGTTAACAACATCGGAATCCATGTACCTGTATATAACAAAATCGCAAGCATTGCCCACATTGTTTTCATCATTCTTTTAAAACCACGGAATCCTTCAAACAAGTAATCTACTTTAGCATCTTCTCGTTTACTAATTTGTAGAAACACATTCGTGTAACCGTATGAGGTAATACCATAAGATGCATTACTCAAAATAATCATTATGCAATAGAAAATCCCAAATGTAATAGCTGCTCCAACTGACATCGTTTCCGCCTCAACTGACCCAGCTAAGCTAACAACTAAGAAAAATATAATAATTCCTGGAATTAATAATATAAGCATTGCAGCCATCGAAACGACATAACTTAAAATAAAATATAAAATCGTTGATCCAACACCTAGTCCCCATTTCCCCTTTAAAGAGTACAATGCTTCTCGTTTCATTTCACCGATCATTGATTCATCCCCTTCATAAAATATAAATTGTTGTACACTTCTACTTATACAAGCATCAATATAATTATACCAGTTTTGTAAAATTATCCATAAAATACACAAAAAAATCCGTAAAGGCAAGGCCCTTACGGATTTTTTTACTTCATATCAGAAACATTTAAACGGTTCACAGCACGTTGTAATGCCATTTCTGCACGTCTAAAGTCAACATGTGCTTGTTTGTCTTGCATACGTTGCTCAGCGCGACGCTTCGCTTCATTTGCACGATGGATATCGATATGGTTTGCTTCTTCAGCAGATGATGATAATACAGTTACTTTATCTGGACGAACTTCGATAAAGCCACCGCTTACTGCTACATAATCAGTGTGTCCACCATTTTTCAGACGAACTGCACTAATTTTTAATGGTGCAACAGTTGGAATGTGACCTGGTAAGATCCCCATTTCCCCACTCTCTGCTTTTACACTTACCATTTCTACTTCTTTTTCGTAAACCGGTCCATCAGGAGTTACAATACTGACTGGAAATGTCTTCATACTTCGTCCCTCCTAAGGCCTTACGCCATCATTTTCTTCGCGTTCTCAATAACTTCTTCAATGCTACCAACAAGGCGGAATGCATCTTCTGGAAGGTCATCATATTTTCCTTCTAGAATTTCTTTGAAGCCACTAACTGTATTTTTTACAGGTACGTAAGAACCTTTTTGACCTGTAAACTGCTCAGCTACGTGGAAGTTTTGAGATAAGAAGAATTGAATACGACGAGCACGATGTACAACTAACTTATCTTCTTCAGATAACTCATCCATACCTAAGATAGCGATGATATCTTGAAGTTCTTTGTAACGTTGTAAAGTTTGCTGCACTTGACGTGCTACTTCATAATGCTCTTCTCCTACGATTTCTGGAGAAAGTGCACGAGATGTAGATGCTAATGGATCTACGGCTGGGTAAATACCCATTTGCGTTAAACGACGCTCTAAGTTTGTTGTTGCATCTAAGTGAGCGAATGTTGTAGCTGGTGCTGGGTCAGTATAGTCATCGGCTGGTACATATACCGCTTGGATAGACGTGATAGACCCTTTATTTGTAGATGTAATACGCTCTTGTAATTGACCCATTTCTGTTGCAAGTGTTGGTTGGTAACCTACCGCAGATGGCATACGACCAAGAAGGGCAGATACTTCAGAACCAGCTTGCGTGAAACGGAAGATGTTATCGATGAACAGAAGTACGTCTTGTCCTTGCTCATCACGGAAATGCTCAGCCATTGTTAAACCTGTTAATGCAACACGTTGACGTGCTCCAGGTGGCTCATTCATTTGTCCGAATACCATCGCAGTTTTCTTGATTACGCCAGAATCGCTCATTTCATGGTATAAGTCATTACCCTCACGAGTACGCTCACCTACACCAGCGAATACAGAGATACCACCGTGCTCTTGTGCGATGTTGTTAATTAATTCCTGAATTAATACTGTTTTACCTACGCCGGCACCACCGAATAGGCCGATCTTACCACCCTTAATGTAAGGAGCAAGTAAGTCTACTACTTTAATACCAGTTTCAAGAATTTCTACTTTAGTAGATAATTCTTCGAATGCAGGTGCTTGACGGTGAATTGGATCACGGTGTACATCCGCAGGAAGTTCACCATCTAAGTCAATTGCATCACCTAATACGTTGAATACACGACCAAGTGTTGCATCACCAACTGGTACAGAGATTGCTTTACCAGTATCTTCTACTTCTGTGCCACGAACAAGTCCATCTGTGGAAGACATCGCAACTGTACGAACTGTATCATCACCTAAATGAAGTGCAACTTCAAATGTTAAGTTCATGCTTCCGTTTTCGTTGCTTTGTTTTACCGTAAGGGCGTTGTAGATTTCTGGTAGCTTTCCGCCATCAAACTTAACGTCTACAACCGGACCCATGATTTGCGTAACGCGCCCTTTATTCATCGGGTTCCCTCCTAGCTTTCTTTTAATTAGCCAGCTCTCTAAGCGAAGTCGGCTTTTAATTTTTTATTAGTTTAGCTTACGCGACTCTTTTGAAAGAGCCGCTTCCACTTTTTATTACTATTCTAACGCTGCTGCTCCACCAACGATTTCCGTAATTTCTTGCGTAATCGCTGCCTGACGCGCACGGTTGAATGAAAGTGTAAGTGAATCGATAACTTCCATTGCGTTGTCTGTAGCACTCTTCATTGCTGTCATACGCGCTGCGTGCTCACTTGCTTTACCATCTAGTAATGCACCGTACACTAAGCTTTCTGCGTATTGTGGCAATAATACTTTTAAAATTTCTTCTTCAGAAGGTTCAAATTCATAAGCTGTCGTCGGTTTGTCAGACGCCACATCAGTAAGCGGTAAAATTTTATTTTCCGTTACTTCTTGTGAAATTTTACTTACGTAATGGTTGTAGTAAATATACAGCTCATCATAAGCACCATCTGCGAACATCGCAATTGCTCGAGAAGCAAGATCTTTAATATCAGTAAATGATGGGTGGTCAGATAATCCAACTACTTCATCAATGATGTTAAAGCCGCGACGTTTTAAATAATCACGTCCTAGTCGTCCAAGTACAATAATTGAATATTGATTTGAATCCATATTATGACGTTCACGAATTACGTTACTTACTGTACGTAATACGTTACTGTTATAACCACCTGCTAGTCCGCGATCAGATGTAATAACGATGTATCCTGTACGCTTTACAGGACGCGCATTTAGCATTGGATGATTAATTCCTTTACTTCCTTGCGCAATGCTCGCTACTACTTCTTGAATCTTTTCCATATACGGAACGAAAGATTTAGCATTTTGCTCTGCACGGTTTAACTTAGATGCAGATACCATCTCCATCGCCTTCGTAATTTGACTCGTTTTCTTTGTCGAGGTAATCTTCGCTTTTATATCGCGTAAAGATGCCACAGGTTTTCACCACCTTTTTTCCGGAAGTTGGCACGATTAGTAAGAATCCTCTTCCTAATCTACGTTGCAAGATATTCTTGCTCATGATTGAAGGAAAAGAATAGGTGCACCTACTCTTTTCCTTTACATAACCGTCAGCAATCTCAGAGGCTGAGATGCCTTATATATTATCTAGCGTCGGCGGCTTGTACGAGCCGCTTCCGCTTTTATTAATCTAGTTCCGCCTCTTAGCCGATGGGGCTGAACAGTCGGCTTCACTTTTATTATTATTCAGAAGCTACGAATACTTTTTTAAATCCATTAATTGCTGCTGCAAATTTGTCGTCATCCGCAAGTTTCTTAGTTGTGCGGATTTCTTCTAATAAGTCAGTCGCATTAGAATCTAACCAAGCATGGAATTCTTCTTCGAAACGAGTGATATCTACTACTGGGATATCATCTAGGAATCCACGTGTTAAAGCGTAAAGAATGATAACTTGTTTCTCTACACGTAACGGTTTGTGTAATCCTTGTTTTAATACCTCAACAGTACGAGCACCACGGTTTAATTTCGCTTGAGTTGCTTTATCAAGGTCAGAACCGAACTGAGCGAACGCTTCTAACTCACGGTAAGATGCAAGGTCAAGACGAAGTGTACCTGATACTTTACTCATTGCTTTAATCTGAGCAGATCCACCTACACGAGATACAGAAGTACCCGCATCGATCGCTGGACGTACGCCAGAGAAGAATAGGTCAGATTGTAAGAAGATTTGTCCATCCGTAATAGAAATTACGTTTGTTGGGATGTATGCTGATACGTCCCCTGCTTGTGTTTCGATGAAAGGTAGTGCAGTTAAAGAACCGCCGCCTCTTGCATCACTTAATTTTGCTGCACGCTCTAATAAGCGAGAATGTAAGTAGAATACATCCCCTGGATAAGCTTCACGACCTGGAGGACGACGTAATAATAATGACAGCTCACGGTAAGCCGCTGCTTGTTTTGATAAGTCATCATATACTACTAATACGTGTTTACCATTGTACATGAACTCTTCACCCATTGTTACACCAGCATAAGGAGCTAAGTATAATAATGGAGCTGGTTGAGAAGCAGATGCAGTTACAACGATTGTGTACTCTAATGCACCGTGCTTACGTAGTGTTTCTACTACGTTACGTACAGTTGATTCTTTTTGTCCGATAGCTACATAGATACAAATCATATCTTCATCTTTTTGGTTAATGATTGTATCAAGTGCAACTGCTGTTTTACCAGTTTGACGGTCACCGATGATTAACTCACGTTGACCACGGCCAATTGGTACAAGAGCGTCGATCGCTTTAATACCTGTTTGAAGTGGCTCATGAACAGATTTACGATCCATTACACCTGGTGCTGGACTTTCGATTGGACGAGTGTTTGTTGTATTGATTGGGCCTAAACCATCAACTGGTTGACCTAATGGGTTTACAACACGACCAATTAGTTCTTTTCCTACTGGTACTTGCATGATGCGACCAGTACGACGAACTTCGTCACCTTCACGGATTTCTGTGTAAGGTCCTAAAATGATAATACCTACGTTGTTTTCCTCTAAGTTTTGTGCTAGTCCCATAACGCCGTTAGAGAACTCTACAAGCTCACCAGCCATAACGTTATCAAGACCATGAGCACGCGCAATACCGTCACCAACTTGGATAACTGTACCAACATCACTAACTTCGATTTCAGACTGATAGTTCTCGATTTGTTGCTTTATCAGTGCGCTAATTTCTTCAGCTCTGATGCTCATGTGCTTCACCCCTATCTATTCTTCATTAATTCACGCTGAATACGTGCTAATTTTCCTTGTAAACTTCCGTCATAAATGCGATTTCCAATGCGTACTTTAATTCCGCCTAGTAAATCTTCATCTACAACATTTTTCACGCGAATTGCATCTTTTCCCGTTCTCTTTGCAAATGCTTCTGCAATGTTAAGCTTCTCTTCTTCAGATAGAAGACGAATAGAATATACAGTTGCATCCGCTACGTTACGTTCTTCATTAGCAAGAACAACATATTCATCTGCAATTTCAGGTAAGATATCAATACGCTTGTTATCAATTAAAATATATAACGTATTTAAAATTGATTCAGAAACAGATCCGAATACGTTTGCAAGAAACGTTTTCTTCTGCTCTTTTGAAATGTTCGGTTGCGTTAAAAAGCTATGTAGTTCTCCGTTCTTTACATAAACGTTTTGTACAAGGCGTAATTCTTCTTCAAACATTTCTAATACGTGTTTTTCTTTTGCAATTTTAAAAAGAGCGACAGCATAACGTTTTGCTACAATCCCATTGCTCATCGCGCTTCTCCTACTTCTTTAATATAATCGCGAATTAACTTAACTTGATCTTCTTCTTTTAATTCTTTTTCAATTACTTTAGAAGCAATTTGAACAGATAAAGAAGCGACTTGTTCTTGTAAAGCAGCAATCGCTTGCTCTTTTTCGCGTTGAATTTCTTGTACAGCAGATGCTTTAATTGATTCTGCTTCTTCTTTCGCAGCAGCAACAATAACATCCTTTTGATCTACAGCTTGTTTTTTCGCTCTTTCGATTAACTCTTGTGCTTCAACACGTGATTGTTTTAACATTTCACGTTGTTCTTCTACTAACTTCTTCGCTTCAGCGTTACTTCTTTCTGCAGCGTCGATTTCATTAGTAACATGCTCTTCACGTTCTTTCATAATTCCCATTAAAGGACCCCACGCAAATTTGCGTAGCATTACTAATAGAATTAAGAAAATGAACAATGTATAAGCAATCGTTCCAAATGGAATGGCAGCTCCTAATAATAAAGTTGGCACAAGGATTCACTCCCTTCAAAATATCTAAATTGATCATATGAAAAAAAAAGACATACGTTTCGTTCATAAAGCAATGGCGAAGAAAGTTCGGAAAAACACTCTTCGCCATCTATGTAAGGGGAGTCTCCCTTATTTGTTCATTACGATGAATGCAATAACTACACCGATGATTGGAAGTGCCTCAACTAAAGCAACCCCGATGAACATAATTGTTTGAAGTGCGCCTTTTAATTCTGGTTGACGAGCAACACCTTCGATTGTACGTGATACGATAAGACCGTTACCAATACCTGCACCTAATGCTGATAAACCAATTGCAATTGCAGCTGCGATTACACCTAAACTCATTTAATTTGTCCTCCTTTGTATTATAAAAAAATAAATTTTTTCTTACTTAAATTATATTAATGGTCATGACTTACTTTATGAGCCATATAAACCATCGTTAACATAACGAAAATAAATGCTTGGATTGATCCAACGAATACACTGAATCCCATCCATGCTAACATTGGTACAAGCGCACCTAATGCTCCAAGGAATGATGCCCCGCCTAACTTAGCAAGTAATCCTAATAAGATCTCACCTGCATAAATGTTACCGAATAAACGAAGACCTAACGTTAATGTGTTAGCAAACTCCTCAATAACCTTTAATGGGAATAAGAATTTCATAGGTTGGAAATAACCTTTAACATACTCTTTCGTACCCTTCATCTTAATTCCATAATAATGGGTGAGGGTAACTACCATCACGGCTAATGTTAATGTAACTGCTGGATCAGACGTTGGTGACCTCCACCATGCAATATGTTCGCCAGCTTCAGTTGCTGAATACATGAATGGTAAACCAAGGAAGTTCGATACGATGATAAACATGATAAGCGTAACGCCAAGCGTTAAGAAACGTCCACCTGTTTTCCAGTCCATCGTACTATTGATAATCCCTTTCACGAAGTCAAACACCCATTCCATGAAGTTTTGCATCCCGGTTGGGCGAAGGGCTAAGCTGCGAGTTCCGATAACAGCGATTAAGAAAACAATAACTGCTGCTACAGTAACCATCATAACTGATGACAAATCGAACGTTAAACCTAGAAATTCAACTAATTTACCGTGTTCCACTAGTAATTCACCTCTCTTCCCTGCTCTTATACTCTAAATAAAGAAAATCTATGATCATGACAAGGTATCCTGTCAGCAATCCTACACCTAAGCCCCACATCGCAATTAACTCTTGATATTTGGCTGCAAATAAAATTAATAACCCAATCGTGGCGAATCTTGAATATGTACTTACAGCTGTCGCCTTAAACTTCACGTTTTCTCCATTTGTTACGCGATCTAACAGCTTGTCTGTTCTACGTGCAATGATGCGCAAACTAAGAAAACTGAAAATCGTTCCGATAATCAGCCCAAGAAATACATCCTTGTAAGAGGTAAATCCCCATCCTAGCACTAGAAGCGTAAGCAAGTAGTACATATATTTCTTTTGTCTTTGGACAAGTCCATGTACGTCTATCATCATTGCTCTCCCGAATAGTAATGTCGAATGAGTCGAATCATTGCGTATACCCCTGTTCCTAACCCGAGTAATAACCCTATAATAAGAAACAATGGAAACGTTCCAACCTTATTATCAATCCACTGCCCACCAAAGATTCCAACAAGTATAGAACCGACTAACTGAGCAAGAATTCCTGACATTAAAGCATATGCTTTTATATGGCTGCGATCGTTTTTTTGCAAGGATTCATCCCTCCAATATGTAACCCTCATTCACGATGTGTTAATAATAACTCATTTTTTTGCATAAATCCTATACAAAACAAAAAGTTTACATTTTCGTCACGGAATAGATGTAATTTTGTCACTGAAAGCCCTACCATCTATCCCCGTTGTTAGCATACAATAGGGTATTAACAGTGTCAACGAGAAATCGTAAAAAATCTAAAAATTTGAGTATTAGGCATTTCCTCCCAAAAATGAAAACGTTCCCCTTCTAAATACTGGTTACATATATGCAATTTCTAACAGTTTTCTCTTTATAATAGAAGGAAATGTTCACAAGTTTGTCACTATTATATTTTCGAGATATAACGCTTTTCTTCCATAATATAGTGTTCCTCAGACGTAAGACTTCTATATTATATGTGATGTGTATGCAACTTATGTTGTATATACGATGTATATTTATCCTCCCCCTCCCCTACTTGTTTGCAGCAAAAAAAAACGAGCAGGGGAATCTCCCCTGCTCGTCAGTTGTCTTACTTCGTTCCGAATAAACGGTCACCAGCATCACCAAGACCTGGTACTACATATCCGTGGTCATTTAATTTCTCATCTAATGCTGCTACATAAATATCAACATCAGGATGTTCTTCTTGTACTACTTTTACCCCTTCTGGAGCTGCAACGATACACATTAATTTAATTTGTTTCGCACCGCGCTTTTTCAGAGAGTTAATCGCTTCAGCCGCAGAACCACCTGTTGCTAGCATCGGATCTAGTACGATAAAGTCGCGCTCTTCTACATCCGTTGGAAGTTTCACATAGTATTCTACCGGTTGCAATGTTTTAGGGTCACGGTATAAACCAACGTGTCCTACTTTTGCTGCTGGAATTAATTTCAGAATTCCATCAACCATTCCTAAACCTGCACGTAAAATCGGAATTAAACCAAGTTTTTTACCAGCGATCACTTTTGTTGTCGCTTTGCTTACAGGCGTTTCAATTTCGATGTCCTTAAGCGGAAGGTCGCGAGTAATTTCGAAAGCCATTAAGCTTGCTACTTCGTCCACTAATTCACGAAAATCTTTCGTACCTGTATTCTTATCGCGAATATATGTAATCTTATGTTGAATTAACGGGTGATCAAATACATACAGTTTTCCCATGTGAATCTCTCCTTTAGATGATATTCATGCGTTTGCACGCTTTTTTACACTATTTACGATTGTAAAGAAAACGCTACTAATATTCAAGGGCAAATTTGGCAAAATCATGATTTTACGATGAATCTATCTAGTATCTTTACCAATTATGGGAGCTGTATCCTTCATTATATCGCCAAAATTTATTCATCATTTGTATACATACTTTAAAAATAATATATGTCCACAAAAAAGACCGCCAAAACAATTAAGTCTCGGCAGTCTTCTTCAATCTATTATAGATTTGGATACATTGGGAATTTGCTAGTTAACGCTTCTACACGCTTACGTACTTCTTCTAATGCAGCTTCATTTTCATGATTTTTTAATGTATAAGCAATAAGTGACGCAATTTCATCCATTTCTTCTAAACCGAAACCACGAGATGTTACAGCTGCTGTACCGATACGTACACCACTTGTTACAAATGGGCTTGCTGTTTCAAATGGAATTGTATTTTTGTTCACTGTAATACCAACTTCATCTAATACGTGCTCTGCTACTTTACCTGTGATTTCTAAGTTACGAACATCAATCAAGATTAAGTGATTGTCTGTTCCGCCAGAAACAAGTGTAAGTCCTTCTTTTTGAAGACCTTCAGCTAAGCGGTTCGCATTGTTAATGATATTTTGTGCATATGTTTTGAAATCATCTTGAAGTGCTTCACCAAACGCAACAGCTTTTGCAGCGATTACGTGCATAAGTGGACCACCTTGAATACCAGGGAAGATTGATTTATCAATTTGTTTTGCAAATTGCTCTTCACATAAAATCATACCACCACGCGGGCCACGTAACGTTTTATGTGTTGTCGTTGTAACGAAATGTGCATGTGGTACTGGATTCGGATGTAAACCAGCAGCTACTAAACCAGCGATATGTGCCATATCAACCATTAAATAAGCGCCCACTTCATCTGCAATCTCACGGAATCGCTTGAAATCGATAACACGAGGGTATGCACTTGCACCTGCAACGATTAATTTTGGTTTATGTTCTTTCGCTTTTGCTAATACATCATCGTAATTAATACGGTGAGAGTCAGCATCCACGCCATATTCTACGAAATTATATTGTACTCCACTGAAGTTAACAGGGCTTCCGTGTGTTAAGTGACCACCATGAGATAAATTCATACCAAGTACTGTATCGCCTTGCTCTAAAATCGTGAAGTATACTGCCATGTTCGCTTGTGCACCAGAGTGTGGTTGAACATTTACGTGCTCTGCGCCGAAAATTTCTTTCACGCGATCACGTGCGATATCTTCTACTACGTCTACGTGTTCACAGCCACCATAATAACGTTTTCCAGGATATCCTTCAGCATACTTATTCGTTAAAACAGAACCTTGCGCCTCCATTACTGCTTCACTTACAAAGTTTTCCGAAGCAATTAACTCAATCTTCGAACGCTGTCTTCCTAGTTCTGCCTCAATTGCAGCAAATACCTTTTCATCTTGACGTTTTAAATGATCCACCAAAATCCCCCTTTTCTGAACGAATTACATCAATTCCCAACAGTTTTTTCTTATTTATTCAGAAAAAACGAAAATTCAGGTTGTAATTCTTTCGAACCTTCATGTTTTCAACTACATTCTAACATGACTTTCTATATCATAAAAGAAAAAAAAGACCGAAAATCGGTCTTTTCTTTCTTCTACTATAAAGTCAGACAACATACCTTTTATCTTATGATAAACAGCTACTATATGACTTCCTAATTTCTCATATTTAACTGCAAGTGGTAGTCTCTTCCGCCACCGCGTAAACAGCACGTGCTCCACCTATTAGTTTTCCACGTGTTTTGGCCATCGTTACATGTGCACTTCCAATTGCCTTCACACTTGTACGAACCGGAACAGCTACATGTTTTAAATGCATACCAATAAACGTATCACCAATATCCATTCCTGCATCTGCTTTAATAAACTCAACTACTACCGGATCTTTCAAATTGTGATACGCATATGTCCCCAATGCACCACCTGCTGATCTAACAGGCGTAACTGTTACAATTTCAAATTGATATTTTATCGCTACTTCTCTCTCAACCACTAAAGCACGGTTTAAATGCTCACAACATTGAAACGCTAATTCAATACCTGTTTGCTCTTGAAATTGTTTTAACTCAGAAAAAATCGCCTCTGCTACTTCCATCGTTCCTGATGTTCCAATTCTTTCGCCTAGCACTTCACTCGTGCTACAACCCACTACAAAAATTTGACCGCTTTGTAATGAAGCTTGTTCTTGGAAATCAGAAAGCGACATTTGTAGCTGTTCTCTTACCTTTACGATTTCTGTCATTACGCCTCTTCCTTTCACAGGTTGGTTCACCAAATTATATTTCACACTACTGATAGTTAGAATGTATTACTTTGTTTCGTATGTTTTAATTTTTCCTACGCGGTTTTCGTGACGACCACCTTCATAGTCAGTTGTTAACCAGATTTTCGCGATATCACGCGCTAGACCAGCACCAATTACACGCTCGCCCATTGCTAGCATGTTAGTGTCATTATGCTCTCTCGTTGCTTTCGCGCTGAAAGTATCATGCACTAACGCACAACGGATACCATTTACTTTGTTTGCTGCGATTGACATACCAATGCCTGTCCCACAAACTAAAATACCACGATCCACTTCACCATTCGCTACCATTTCAGCTGCTGGAAACGCAAAGTCAGGGTAATCAACAGAACCAGCTTCACATTCACAACCTAAATCAACATATTCAATATTTAACTCTTCTAATAAATTTACAAGTTCTTTGCGGATATTCATACCGCCGTGATCAGATGCTATTACTACTTTCATTTTTACCCCTCCAAAGTTTCAATCAATTATCTTCATTTCACACTCGCTACCTCAATAGGACGAAGTGATCTCCAATATCGTATTATACACGAAACATCAACCTACCGAATGTTTTTTCAGTAAAGTTTGTACAAGTTTTTCCATCTCATCTAACGTTTCTTTATAAATAGAAAGCGAGCCTCCAAATGGATCTGAAATGTCCTTGCCTATACCTTCAGTTAATCCATATAACGTATTCAATTTCTTTTCAACACTCGGATAATGCCCAAGTACAATTTGTTTATGATTTTCTGTCATCGTTACGACAATATCAGCCCAATCAAGCAAAGTTTCGTTTACTTGCTGCGCGATATGGTCAATTGAAATCCCTTTTTCAGCTAAAGCTTCCTTCGCATGTACCGATGCATCGCTCCCAGGATAGGCGAAAACACCAGCAGATTGTACTTCAAACCTATCTCCTCCGTGATGACGAAGCAACGCCTCAGCCATTGGACTACGACATGTATTGCCAGTACAAACAAATAATACTCGTTTCATCCAAACCCACCCCTATATTCGATTTCTTACCACTCATCATAACTTACATTAGAATAGAACAAAAGAAATGTGAATATACAAAAGGCGCATTTCTCTTATATTTTTTCTAAGAAAAATGCGCCTTATCCACATATATGTGAAACCCTATTTCCAAGTGCCCAGAGTATTTTAACATACCTACTGAATATGCAACAAAAATAAGGAATCCATTTCATACGAAACGGATTCCTCTTATACAGCAATTATTTCATTGTAACTTTCATTACTTCTGTTGAACCTTTTGTAGCTGTTACGCCTACAGTTGTCTTAATAGACTCAGCTGCATCTGTGTTTGTAATAACGATTGGAGTAATTGTGCTTTTCGCTTTTTCACGGATTAATTCTAAGTCGAATGAGATTAATTTATCTCCAGCTTTTACAGCTTGGCCTTCAGAAACGTGAGCTTCGAAACCTTCGCCTTCCATTTTTACAGTTTCTAATCCAACGTGGATTAAAATTTCTGTACCATTTTTCGCTTTAATTCCGATAGCATGTTTTGTGTGGAATAATTGTACGATTTCACCATCAACTGGAGATACAACTACACCTTCAGTAGGATCGATTGCAACACCGTCACCCATCATACGACCAGCGAATACTGGATCTGGTACTTCTTCAATATTTTTCACTGCTCCAGTTAATGGAGCTACGATTGTTTCTTCATTTGTTTTTGAACCAAGACCGAATAATTTTTTAAACATAGGATAGTCCTCCTTATAATTTACCTAAAAGTTTATAGGGCAATCCCTAGTAAAGCTCGGGATACATGTAAGACTTCATACTTCGAATATTATACTGTAAAAACGCTTTCGAAATAAATTACGTCATTACTAATAGACTCTTATTGTAGCGCTTCACAAAATTCCAGTCAATTCTGATTGTCTGAATAACAATAAGAAGTTAACTTCTATTTATATTTTCTCTTTTTTTGCCCAACTTGTCTAGAGGTCTTTACCACATTTTATTTTTTGTTGTTAATTTGTAAAATTTAATTCAAACTTTTTTCAAAATCCACTTGACTAAAGTAAGTAACTATTTTATTATTACTTACGTAAGGTAAGTTAATAACTTTTAGGAGGTTTTTAAAAATGATGGATTTCGGTCTACTTATTATTCGTCTTATTATAGGAATTACATTCATGGGTCATGGCGCTCAAAAATTATTTGGTTGGTTCGGCGGTTACGGTTTAAAAGGAACAGGTGGCTGGATGGA
Organism: Bacillus sp. 196mf; assembly: GCF_003217275.1. Classification (NCBI taxonomy): domain Bacteria; kingdom Bacillati; phylum Bacillota; class Bacilli; order Caryophanales; family Bacillaceae; genus Bacillus; species Bacillus sp. 196mf. Next base: position 55,550 of record NZ_QJTG01000003.1, on the reverse strand, counting down.
GTCAATCGGTTTACGCCCTGGTGTATTTATGGCATTTATGGCTGGCGCAACTGAATTACTAGGTGGTTTCTTATTCGCATCAGGTATTTTCATTGTAGTTGGTTCATTATTTATCGTTGGAACAATGTTAATGGCTATCTTCACTGTTCACGGAAAAAATGGTTACTGGGTAACACAAAATGGATATGAATATAACTTAATGTTAATCGCTGTTGCTGTTGGTGTAGCTTTAATCGGACCTGGCGCATACGTTTTACTTTAATTTTTATCTCAGATTTGAGATTCTTGAAAAAGAACTTACTTCATTACAATTGAAGTAAGTTCTTTTTATGAAACAAAATATTATTTCCAGCAGGATTTTCTCATCGTTATCTTGTAAACAAACAATAAGTATTCATATTTAGAAAGGGGATTACAAGCATGTTATCCATTAATCCAAATGAACAAACTGAAAAAGATAATTACAAATTACTTACTGGAAGTATCATCCCTCGCCCTGTCGCATTCGTTACTTCTTTAACAAAAGACGGTGTATTAAACGGCGCACCATATAGTTATTTTAATATTGTCGCTGCTAATCCACCACTTATCTCAGTATCTGTACAACGAAAAGCCGGAGAAAGAAAGGACACTTCCCGAAACGCAATTGAAAAAGGTGAATTTGTCGTACATATTTCTGACGAATCATATGTAGCAGCAATTAATGAAACAGCAGCTAATCTCCCGCCAAATGAAAGTGAAATTGAACTAGCAAAACTAACACCAATTGAAAGTGAAGTCATCTCCGTTCCAGGTGTAAAAGAAGCAAATATTCGAATGGAATGCGTATTAGAACGTGCAATTCCACTTGGTGGAACAGAAGACTCACCAGCTTGTGATCTACTAATTGGACGCGTCGTTCGTTTCCACGTTGCCGAACATCTATATGAAAAAGGGCGCATTCACGCAGAAGGACTCAAACCAATAAGCCGCCTAGCAGGACACAACTATGCAAAATTAGGAGAACAATTTGAATTGGTTAGGCCAGTTTAAAAGTGGAAGTGGCCCGTTTAGCTCTGACCAGATAAGGTTCTCTCGCACAAAAGGTGCTTTTTACCTTTCGTGCGGGAGGTTCTTAGATGCGAAGAGCTGGCCACTGGAACTGGATAATATCTAAAAGCGAAAGCGGCTCGCTCAGAATCGCAGGGCATTGGAGCTCTCGACCTTGAAGCGCTTTTTGCTTCATGCGAGAGAGCGAAATGACCGGAGATTCTAGCCGCTGAAGCTGGATAATATTTAAAAGCGAAAGCGGCTCGCTCATGGGAGGGGGATGGAGCTTCTGACGTAGAGGCGCTTTTTGCCTCGCAGGAAGACGCGAAGCCACCGACCATTCTAGCCGCTGGAACTGGATAATATCTAAAAGCGAAAGCGGCTCGCTCAGAATCGATTCCTGCCATCACTCAAACATAAAAATCCCCTGCTTTTTAGCAGGGGATTTTTATCATTGTAATTCTTCCTTCTTTTCCTCTAAAGTAGGCAGTTTTTCTTTTTTCGGTTTCCCTAGCTTCATTACGAAGAAGTATAGGGAAAGCAGTGTAATAAGAAAAACAATTAAAAACGGGTACGGAGAGTAAAAGGCACGCGCCGCCTCAGTCTTTCCTGCAACAAATTTCAATGACTCAATATCTAAAAACTCAGCAAACATTTGTACACCGAGCATACTAAACCAAAAAACAAAAAAACTAATAATAATACCGAAAACTTGCTTCAATCTCGTCATTCATCTCATCCTTTCTATATCTGTAATTTTTAGTGCAATAAATATAGTACCAACAAAATATTCACAGAAAGGAACCATCTCACCATTCACGAATTAACTTAATCCAACCTAACATCGAAATTTGCAAAATAATACCCCAAATTATAAGTATTCTTAGCCATCGAGGAAAGAAGGTTAAAAACTTAACCTACCATTCCAATAGATTGTTCATAATTCCCTCCTACATAAAATTATATAGGAAAAAGGATATATAATCCAAATCCAACCAAAATGATGCCACCTACTATCTCGCCATATGTACCGAGCATATCTTTCGCATGTCTACCAATTAATAAACCAATCCACGCTAATAACATGCTAACAAATCCAAAAAGTAATATTGTAATGATTGTTTGTGCCCCATAAATACCAAGACTAAGCCCTACTGAGAAACTATCTATACTAACGCCAAATGCAAATACGAATAAGCTAATTCCAATAGGGGCAGTTCTAGTCTCTTCATTTTGTAAAATGGTCGAATATACGATATAAAAACCTAGTCCGATTAATAAAATAGCACCCGCAAAATGTGCAATCTCTCCATACTTCTCTGATAAAAAACGACCTAGTACCATCCCTATAAACGGCATAATAATATGAAATATCCCTATCGTCATACCAATATACAGGATTTGTCTTAACTTTAGGGGCATCATCCCCATACCAAGACTCACCGAGAACGCATCCATCCCTAAGGCGAATGCCATAATTATTAAAGGTATTAGCTGTTCAAACGTCATTCATGCCCCTCCTTGGACGTGCTACTTCACAATATGCTTATCCAAGGAGAAATATTCTGTTTGCTAATCGTACCTTATCATTCAATAATAATATGATGTCCTGCCGCTTTTGTTAAACGATTCATAATAGCATTTCCTATTCCTTCATTAGGGAACGACTCACTAAAAATAACATCCACTTCACTTGCATCAAATGTTCTAAGTACATCATATAATTTAGTCGCAACGCTAGCTAAGTCACTTCGAACACCACAAGATAATATAACATCTGCGCTATATACATGCTGATACTCTTCCGTCGTTAATACGCCTACTTTAAATCCTTCTTCCTTTTTCTCATCTACAAGATGCTGAATAAACTCACGTGAGCCCTCAACAATACTAAGTGGTGCTTTCGGCGCATAATGTGTGTATTTCATTCCAGGTGATTTCGGTTTTTCCTTCTCATCCTTTAAAGCTGGATCTAAAGAAACGGTACCTATCACTGCTTCTAATTGTTCTTTCGTAATCCCACCTGGACGTAATATTGTTGGAACCGCGCTTGTACAATCAATTACAGTTGATTCAACGCCTACTCCAGTTGCACCACCATCAACAATACCTGCAATCTTCCCATTCAAATCTTCATATACGTGAGAAGCTAATGTTGGACTTGGACGCCCTGAACGATTCGCACTTGGTGCCGCAACAGGTACATTCGCCTCTTCAATAAGAGCAAGTGCAATTGGATGATCAGGCATTCTTACTCCAACCGTATTAAGTCCTGCGGTCACCTTCTCTGAAATCCCTTCTTTTCTCGGCAAAATAATTGTTAATGGCCCTGGCCAAAAATGCGCCATTAACTTCTCTGCAACTGGTGGAATTTCTTTCACAATGCCATCTAACTGAGATTTTGTACCTATGTGGACAATGAGTGGATTATCACTCGGTCTTCCTTTCGCTTCGAAAATTTTTGCGATTGCTTCATCATCCATCGCGTTTGCACCTAACCCATAGACTGTTTCCGTAGGGAAAGCAACCGCCTCATTTTCTCTTAATAATTTTGCTGCTTCTTGTAACTGTGGATAATATTTTTTTCTTTCCACAACATTATCCACAACCCACATACTTGTATGCATTTTTTTCCACGTCCTTTTCTACCCTTAAATACTTGTCTATTTTTAGTTTACTATGAGATTTATCCAAAAGACAAACAAGGTTTATCCACAAAATGTGGATAAACCTAATTAATCCGTGGATAACTTTGTGAATAGCTGACAATTTAGTATTATTGCATTCTGCTCTTTTATATTTTTACAAAAATGTTCTAACTGTTGAATTCCCTCTGGAACCTCATCCTTTTCTATAGTAAAAAAGTCAAAGAACTGAAAGATTGGTACAGATTGTGGATGGTTTGTTAGTAAGTACAATTGTTGAACACTTTTTTCTTTCATATACTGCAAAAACATTTCAAAAAAATATAAGAAAGTCTGTTTATCCACATGAGGTGTGAATAAACAAGAACGAATAAGTACATCTTCCCCACTTTGTTCATAACCAATTACAGCTCGTATTTCTTCCGCCTCTTCCAAAATCATAAATTGTGCGTACAACTCATTTATTTTATCATCTTTTTTATTAGCTTGTCCGAAAAAAGAATGTAATCTTTCCACATCTGCCTTCGTAGCAAAATACACTTTCTTCATAATAAATCCCTCCTCATTTTTATATATGAGGAGGGATTTATTAATAGTACTATTTAGAGAATAAAGATGTAAAAGCTTCTACAATAAACAATTTAACTTCTGGCTTTTCTTCTTCCTCTTCTACTTTTACATACTCATTTTGCTTTTCTTGTTTTTTCTCCACAGGTTTCTCCACTTTTTCCACAGTTTTTGTTTCTTCTTTGCTTACAGGCTGCTCTTCGACTTTTGTTTCATTTTTTACTACTTTCTTTTCAGAAGATGTTACTTTTTTTACTACTTCCTGTTTTACAACTTTCGTTTCTTTTACCTTATCCACTTTCTTCTCTTCTGTATTTACTACTTCCTCATCTAGTTGTTTCACCTGCTCCTCTTCAGGAGATTCCGCCTTCACAACGTGCTCTTCTTTTCTTACAGCTGTCCCACTCGAAAAATCTAAGAAACACATTGGTGGAAATAATACACACCACCAGTTCGCCCCTTCACCTTCTCCAATTGTAATCAATACCGCTTCATATTCTCCTGCTGGATAAATAAAATTCCCATATACCTTTGTAGGAAACTTTACATTCTTACTAAATTTCACTTGAAATGATTCTTTACTTCCTTCTCTTTTTAACGTATTTTCCACCGTTTTCTCGATTTCTGGAATATGACTTTGAATTACTTTGCGCGCCTCTTCAAATGAAGTTAAATCCGCTACCCATCCATCAATTTGTGCTTTTACTTCATCACGCACTTTACGCTTTAATGCCTGATCTTTATCTGAATCACTATTTGCTAAAATGCGTAATCGAACGGCCTCTTTCGGAATAACTGAAGGCCCTTTTGCATCAGCTTTCATATATCCAAACTGCACAAGTAACTGTGCACCAATTAATAGTATAAGAAGATAAGCAATAACTTGTTTTTTCATTTCCTCCACCGTCCCCTCTACAAACAGTGTGGACAGACTTTCATATTTCTAAACTATTAAATTCAAAATCTATATGAATTTTCCCACAAAAAAATGGAGTAAGGTGTGAACCTTACTCCATCTCTGCAAATACCATACGGTCTTTTCCGTTAATATCAAAAACAACCTCAACATGGGCATGTGGAAAAGCTTGTTGTAACAATCTTTTTACATCCTCACCTTGTCCTACTCCAATTTCAAACGCTACAATTGCTTTCTCCTGCAACACATTCGGCAATTCTTCCATAAAACGGCGATAAAAATCTAATCCGTCTTCTCCACCAACAAGCGCTCTCTTCGGCTCATGCTCTTTCACAACAGGAGAAAGACCACGCCAATCCTCTTCCGGTATATATGGAGGATTTGAAACAACAACATCTAGCTTTTGACCCGTTTTATCAAATGGTGACAATAAATCACCGTGATAGAACGTTACTTCTGCACCTAAAGCTTTTGCATTTTCTTTTGCAACTTCAATCGACTCTTGTGCAATATCTACTGTATACACGTGGAGATTTTTATTTTCTAAAGCAAGCGTAATAGAAATCGCTCCACTACCTGTGCCTATATCTGCTACATGTAGTTCCTTGTCGCCAAAATGGCGCTCAATTCTTTCTAATACTCCTACTATAAGCTCTTCTGTTTCCGGTCTTGGTATTAATACTTCTTCATTCACAAAGAACGACCGGCCATAAAACATTTCATAACCAATCATATATTGAATAGGAATACCTTCTACATGCTTGTGGATAAACTCCGTAAAGCTTGCCTCTTGTTCCTCATTTATTTCTTCACGCATATTCATAAGTAATCCTGTTCTGTTCATCTTTAATACATGACAAAGGACAATTTCTCCCGCATTTTCATCTCGTCCATTTTCCTGTAAAAAAGAAGAAGCCCATTTCAGGGCTTCATAGACACGCATTACTCAGCTGCCTCCATCCTTTGAGCCTGATCTTCCATCACTAAGGCATTGATGAAATCATCTAACTTACCTTGTAAGATTTGATCTAGCTTTTGAATCGTTAAACCGATTCGATGGTCTGTAACACGGTTTTGCGGGAAGTTATACGTACGAATACGCTCTGAACGATCACCCGTACCAACAGCTTGTTTACGGTTTTGATCATATTCAGCTTGTGCTTCTTGTCTAAACTTATCATAAACACGTGCGCGTAATACTTTCATCGCTTTTTCTTTATTCTTAATTTGTGATTTCTCATCCTGACAAGATACAACTACACCAGTCGGTAAATGCGTTAAACGTACCGCTGACATCGTTGTATTAACACTTTGTCCACCAGGACCACTAGAAGCGAATGTATCAACACGAACATCTTTCTCGTGAATGTCGATTTCTACTTCTTCTGCCTCTGGTAATACAGCTACAGTTGCTGTAGATGTATGAATACGTCCACCAGATTCCGTTTCAGGAACACGTTGTACACGGTGAGCACCATTCTCGAATTTCAGCTTCGCGAAAGCACCTTTACCGTTAATCATAAAGATAATCTCTTTATATCCACCTAACTCTGTATAGCTAGCCTCGATAATTTCTGTTTTCCAACCTTGAACCTCAGCATAACGGCTATACATGCGGTATAAGTCACCAGCAAATAAAGCGGCCTCGTCGCCACCAGCAGCCCCACGAACCTCAACGATAACGTTCTTATCATCATTAGGGTCCTTTGGAACTAGTAAAATTTTCAGACGTTCTGATAACGTTTTTTCTTGTGATTCTAACTCAGAAACCTCTTCTTTTACCATGTCACGCATTTCTGCGTCTAACTTCTCTTCTAACATTGCTTTCGCATCTTTTAATTGCTCACGAACATCCTTATACTCACGATACACCTCTACCGTTTCCTGTATATCAGACTGTTCCTTTGAATATTCACGAAGTTTATTTGTATCGCTAATAACCTCTGGGTCACTTAACAATTCATTTAACTTCTCATAACGATTTTCTACAGCTTGCAAACGATCTAACACATCATTCACCTCTACATCCTAGTATCTAATACAAATAGTATATGGTACTTACTCAAAAAAACGCAAATTATATTTAAAAGTGGCGGTGGCTCTTTCAGCTCTGACCAGCTAAGGTTCTTTCGACCTAAAGGTGCTTTTTACCTTTTGGGCGGAAGGTTCTTAGATGCGAAGAGCTAGCCACCAGAACTAGATATATTTAAAAGCGTAAGCGGCTCACACCAACCACACTCTCTATTCTGAAAAAAACCCGCCTTGCGCAGCGAGTTTTACTTATCTTTGTTTGTAGGAACTGCATGACAATGACGACAGCGTGGCTCATACGATTCTGAAGCCCCAACTAAAATAATCGGATCATCAAATGCCGCTGGTTCTCCATCAATTAATCGTTGTGTACGACTTGCCGGAGATCCACATGCAGAACATACTGCTTGTAGCTTTGTTACATGTTCAGCAATCGCCATCAGCTGAGGAACTTGTCCAAATGGTAGACCACGGAAATCTTGGTCTAAACCAGCTACAATGACACGATAGCCACGATTTGCCAATACTTGCACCACTTCCACAATGTCCCCATCAAAGAATTGTACCTCATCGATTGCAATTACATCCATATCTTCAGTGATATGTTCAAATATATCTTTTGAAGCTGAAACAGGAACTGCTTTTACCTTTAATCCGTTATGTGATACAACGTCTTCTTCACTATAGCGATTATCAATACATGGTTTAAATACAATTGCATGTTGTTTCGCAAATTGCGTACGGCGCACACGGCGGATTAACTCTTCTGATTTACCAGAAAACATACTACCGCAAATCACTTCAATCCAGCCATTTTGATTTATTAAGTACATGAAGCTCTCCTTTCATCTACTTTTTAGTTAAAAGTAGGGTAAAGGTATAATATTTTCACAAAAAAAACAGACAAGCGAATACATACACTTGCCTGTTTTATGTTTTTATTACTTGATACCGTATTTCTTATTGAAGCGATCAACGCGTCCGTCTGCAGTAGCAAACTTCTGACGTCCAGTGTAGAATGGGTGAGAATCAGAACTGATCTCAACTTTTAGTAATGGATAAGTGTTACCATCTTCCCACTCAACAGTTTCGCTAGAGCCTTTAGTAGACCCGCTTAAGAATTTGAAGCCTGTGTTTGTGTCCATGAATACAACTTTCTTGTAATCTGGGTGAATTCCTGCTTTCATTCTTTTCATCTCCTTCCGCCCTGAATCATTTTCGAAACAGAGTTTTTCATCTTCAGCTGCATACACAACTATATTGATGAAACACATATGATGAAATTATAACAAGGCTAACTTCATTTTGCAACTACCTGTTTTTGTCTTTTGAAATTTAAAGTGTAGACGGCTCGTTTAGCTCTGACTGGCTAAGGTTCTCTCGCACAAAAGGTGCTTTTTACCTTTAGTGCGGGAGGTTCTTAGACACGAAGAGCTAGCCGTCGGAACTAGATACAATTTAAAAGCAGAAGCGGCTCGTTCAGAATGGGAGGGGGATGGAGCTTCTGACGTAGAGGTGCTTTTTACCTCGTAGGAAGACGCGAAGCCACCTACCATTCTAGCCGCTGGAGCTAGATATCATCTTAAAGTGGAGGCGGTTCGTTCTGCTCTGACCAGCTAAGGTTCTCCCACTTATTTCTCTCTTTAATATCACCTAAAAGGCATAAAAAACTCGCTTACTATAAAATAAGCGAGTCCCAATCTTTTCCCTTTACTTAGTTGTTACATATCTTTTCGAGTCTGCAACAATGTTTTGTAAAAATTCTTCGTTTGTCTTCGTTTGACGAAGCTTACGTAAGAAACTTTCAACAAAGTCTGGTGTATCACGCATTGTTTTACGAATGCCCCATAACTTGTCTAAATGCTCTTTTGGAATTAATAGATCTTCTTTACGTGTACCAGAACGACGAATATCAATCGCTGGGAAGATACGACGTTCAGCTAACGAACGATCTAAGTGAAGTTCCATATTTCCAGTTCCTTTAAATTCCTCGTAAATAACATCGTCCATACGAGATCCTGTATCAACAAGGGCTGTTGCTAAAATCGTTAAGCTACCGCCTTCTTCAATATTACGTGCAGCTCCAAAGAAACGCTTCGGTCTATGGAAAGCCGCTGGGTCGATACCACCCGATAATGTTCTACCACTTGGCGGAATAACGAGGTTGTAAGCTCGCGCTAAACGGGTAATACTATCCATTAAAATGATAACATCTTTTTTGTGCTCTACAAGACGCATTGCACGTTCTAACACAAGTTCAGCTACTTTAATATGATTTTCTGGTACTTCATCAAAAGTAGAACTTACAACGTCGCCCTTAACAGAACGTTCAATGTCTGTTACTTCCTCTGGACGCTCATCAATTAAAAGCACAATTAATTCTGCTTCTGGATGATTTGTTGTAACACTGTGTGCAATTTCTTTTAATAGACTTGTTTTACCAGCCTTTGGAGGCGCAACAATTAAACCACGTTGTCCAAATCCAACTGGTGCGATTAAATCCATGATACGTGTCGGTAACTTTTTCGGTTCCGTTTCCAATTTCATTTGGCGATCTGGGTATAATGGTGTTAATGCAGGGAAATGCACACGCTCTTTTGCTGAATCTGGATCATCTCCGTTTACAGCTTCAACTTGTAATAACCCAAAATAGCGTTCATTTTCTTTCGGAGGTCGTACTTTACCAGAAACTTTGTCTCCATTACGTAAATCGAAACGACGAATTTGCGAAGCTGAGATATAAATATCTTCTGAGCTTGGAGAATAGTTGATAGGACGTAGGAATCCAAATCCTTCTGATTGAATAATTTCTAATACGCCTTCCATGAAAAAGAAACCTTCTTTTTCTGCTCGAGCTTTCAAAATAGAAAAGATTAACTCTTTTTTCGTTAACTTGCTATAATACGAAATCTTAAATTCTTTCGCAAGCTCGTATAACTCTTTTAATTTCATGTTTTCTAATGCTGCAATTGACAAATTCATTCAGACACCACACTTTAACGTTATTCTCTTTTTTCATGGGTAAAGGGAAAAAATACGGAAGGCAAATAATTAATAATGAAAGGCAATAAGTTCAAGTAGGGTAATATTCACTATTGTAACCCTTTTATCTAGTTTTAATCAATACGTTGGAACACAAATACAAGAAGCGAAGACAAGAAAAGTTGTCTTCGCTTCTTATTTAATTTAGTTCCGGCTCCGATAGTTAAAAAGATCGACCATTTTAACCTTTCTGAACGAGCCGCTTCCACCTTTTACTTAATAACCAAGTTCGGTTTTTTATTTAAGCTATGACGACCATCTACGAAGCGAACTGTGCCTGATTTTGCACGCATAACAAGAGATTGTGTTGTTCCTACGCTACCTTTAAATTGAACACCACGTAATAGTTCACCATCTGTTACACCTGTTGCTGCAAAGATTGCATCGTCACCTTTTACTAAGTCCTCCATACGAAGGATACGATTAATGTCTTCTATGCCCATTTTTTTACAACGTGCTAATTCAGCTTCGTTTTGTGGCAATAGTTTTCCGTGAATTTCTCCACCTAAACATTTTAAAGCAACTGCTGCTAATACACCTTCAGGTGCTCCACCAGATCCAAATAGAATATCTACACCTGTACGGTCAAACGCTGTATTAATTGCTCCAGCTACATCTCCATCGTTAATTAATTTAATACGAGCACCAGCCTTACGAATTTCTTCGATAATTGCTTGGTGACGTGGACGGTTTAAAACTGTTGCTACAACATCTTCAATGTCTTTATTTTTCGCTTTCGCAACTGCACGTAAGTTATCAATAATAGGCGCATCAATGTCGACTGCCCCAACTGCTTCTGGGCCAACCGCGATTTTATCCATGTACATGTCAGGAGCATGTAACAAATTACCGTGATCTGCAATTGCAATAACAGCAAGAGCATTCCAGCCACCAGCTGCTACGATGTTTGTCCCTTCTAAAGGATCAACCGCAACGTCTACACGTGGTCCATATCCTGTACCTAATTTCTCTCCGATATATAGCATTGGTGCTTCATCCATCTCACCTTCACCAATGACAACTGTACCTTTCATCGGAATTGTATCAAATACATCACGCATAGCTGATGTTGCTGCACCGTCTGCCTCATCTTTTTTCCCGCGCCCCATCCAACGCGCTGATGATAATGCTGCAGCCTCTGTTACACGTACTAACTCCATAGATAAACTTCTTTCCACAATAATCCCTCTCCTTTAAGTCTTTATATTTCTGCCGTATTTTGTGAACCGTGTTTTTCTATAAAGTGTACTTCCGCAAGTAGTGATGCTTCGCTTCCCCCTTACGGAAGTATCACTTATGCGTTCTTCATCTCTTCAATTTCTTGTTTTGTCATTTGTTCTCGCCAAATGTTTGCTCCAAGCCCTTTAAGCTTGTCCACTATATTCTCATAACCTCGATCAATATGCTCAAGTCCTGTTACTTCTGTAATTCCATCTGCCATTAACCCTGCAATAACAAGTGCTGCTCCCGCTCGTAAATCACTCGCCTTCACTTTTGCACCTTGCAGTAACACAGGACCAGTTACAATTGCCGAACGACCTTCTACTTTAATTTGAGCATTCATACGACGTAATTCATCAATGTGTTTGAAACGGGCACCGTAAATTGTATCTGTTACAACTCCCGTCCCGTGTGCTTTTGTTAAAAGCGTCGTAAAAGGCTGTTGTAAATCTGTTGGAAAACCTGGATATACAAGCGTTTTGATATCAACTACTTTTAACTTTCTATTACCGTTCACTGTAATTTGATCATCATTCGTTTCAACTTGAACACCAGCTTCTCTTAGCTTAGCAGTAACTGATTCTAAATGCTGAGGAATAACGTTATCAACCGTTACTTCTCCTCCTGACGCAGCTCCTAGAATCATATACGTACCAGCTTCAATACGATCTGGGATGATAGTATGGTGACAACCATGTAAAGAGTCCACACCATCTATTCGGATTACATCTGTACCGGCACCTTTAATACGTGCTCCCATGCTTGTTAACAATGTAGCTACATCAATAATCTCGGGCTCTTTCGCTGCATTTTCAATAACAGTTCTACCTTTTGCTCGTACAGCTGCTAGCATAATATTAATCGTAGCCCCCACACTAACAACATCTAAATAAATACGTGCTCCATGTAGTTCATCTGCTCTTAAATAGATAGCACCTTGTTCATTTGTAACATGTGCACCTAGCGCTTCAAACCCTTTAATATGCTGATCAATCGGCCTCGGTCCTAAGTGACATCCACCCGGAAGCCCAATAACAGCTTTTTTAAAACGGCCAAGCATCGCACCCATTAAATAATAAGAAGCGCGCAATTTTTTCACTTTTCCATTTGGCAAAGGCATTGCAACCATGTTAGAAGGATCGACTACCATCTCTTCCTCCTGTCCATAAGTTACTTTCCCTCCAATTTCCTCTAGTAAGTCGCCTAACATTTTCACGTCCGAAATATTAGGGACACCACCAATAGTTACTGGAGTATCTGCTAAAATTGTCGCTGGAATTAATGCAACGGCACTGTTCTTTGCACCGCTTACTCGAATTGTTCCATTTAAAGCTCTTCCGCCTTCAATTAGCAATTTTTCCATATTGAGCTCCCTTCTTGTGAATGTATTTACTTTCTATCTTTTCATAGAAAGCTCCCCTTAAGAATCTCAATTACTCTTTCCATCCCAAAACTCAATAAATAGGAAACCATTATCTCCATTTCTCCTGTAGCACGAATAGATAAAGATCAACTATTCATCGAATTCACTTTATCAATTTAGATACGTTATCACATTTATTAATAGGACTATGCACATTATTTTCTATTTAAAAACCAAAAATGATAAAATCTTTCGACTTGTTCACGCTTTCATTATACAACGAAAGGAAACCGTCTAAAAGACTAGACGGTTTCCAAAACGGAATTTTATTCTTACGCTTTACCGTTAGAACCGAACTCACGCATTTTACCAGCAACAGTTGCTTTAATAGCGTCGCGGCCAGGTCCAATAAATTTACGAGGATCGTAAACTTCTTGGTCTTTGTTTAATACTTCACGAACAGCTTTTGTAAACTCGATTTGGTTCTCAGTGTTTACGTTGATTTTTGAAGTACCTAAAGAGATAGCTTTTACGATATCAGCAGTTGGGATACCAGTACCACCGTGTAATACTAAAGGTACGCCAGTGAAGTCACGAACTTGTTCCATTTCAGCGAATCCTAAGTTAGGCTCACCTTTGTAAGGACCGTGTACAGAACCTAAAGCTGGAGCTAGGCAATCGATACCTGTTGCTTCAACAAGGTGCTTACACTCTGCTGGGTCAGCGTAAATTACGCCTTCAGCGATTACGTCGTCTTCTTGTCCGCCAACTGTTCCAAGCTCAGCTTCAACAGATACGTTACGAGCGTGTGCGTATTCTACTACTTGTTTAGTAGTTTCAACGTTTTCTTCGAATGGGTGGTGAGAAGCGTCGATCATTACAGATGTGAAACCTGCATCGATTGCTTCTTTACATTTTTCGAAGCTTGAACCATGGTCAAGGTGAATCGCTACAGGAACAGTGATGTTCATTTCTTCGATTAAAGCTTTAACCATAGCTACAACTGTTTTGAAACCAGTCATATGACGAGCTGCACCCTCAGATACACCTAGGATTACAGGAGATTTTTCTTCTTCCGCAGCAGCTAAGATAGCTTGAGTCCACTCTAAGTTGTTCATGTTGAATTGACCAACTGCGTATTTTCCTTCTAGTGCTTTGTTTAGCATTTCTTTCATAGAAACTAAAGGCATGGTGAATCCTCCTAAAAAACGTTTTTTGTATCCGATAAGTTCTTATCGCTGGTAGTATGACCAGAATAAGGTAAAATATGTATATCTACATACCGGACTTTTTTCTACACTCAATAGGATAACAACTTGTACTCAAAAACTCAACCGTATTCACCTGCACAATAGTCCATGTAAACGCTTTTTTCCATATTTTTTATAAAAAATTCATTTTTACGCCTCTACAGCGAGCTCATTTCTCACAGCTTGACGAATTTCATCAATATCAAATGGTTTAGCAAAATGCATTAAAGCTCCTAAATCTTTTGCTTCTTGGATCATATCAAGCTCTCCATAAGCAGTCATTAAAATGACTTTAATACTCTCATCAATTTCTTTTACATGCTTTAAAATCTCTATACCATCCATGCCTGGAATTTTCATATCTAACACTACTAAATCTGGATTATCTTTTTTCACGATATCTAAAGCTTGAAATCCATTCGCTGCTTGGAATGTCTGATAACCTTCTTTTTGGAACACTTCATGTAATAACACACGAATCCCATATTGATCATCAACAATTAAAATTTTACCTTCCATAATTCCCAACCTTTCTGTGTAAGTACAAGATTTAAAGCTTCTTATATCTTAACGATTTATTTTCGCTATTCTTTGGCAAATTCCTTCCTATTCTTTCTTATTTTACCGTTTCCTATTTTGTTATGCTACCCTACGATTTCACCTTTCTAAAAAAATAAACTATAATGAAAGCCGGCAAGCACGTACGAAGGGAGTAATATTATGTTAAAAATTTTTTCAACTCAATTAAGTGGTTATTTCTCCAAAATTTCTCAAAAAGAAGAAATGAATATAGAAGATAGCGCTCGTTTACTTGCTCAAGCACTAGTTAGCGATGGTTTCATTTATTTATATGGTACAAATGAAATGGAGGGCGTTGTTGCCGAAGCACTATTCGGTGCTGAACCATTGAAGCAAGCAAAACGCTTATTTGAAAATGGTAAAGAAGCAGACGTAACCTCTGCGGATCGTGTACTTCTTATTAGCCGTTTTTCAACAGATGAAGCGGTTGTAGAAATTGCAAAAAAACTACAAGAAGAGGGACACTCTATTGTCGGCATTTCTGCTCTTCAAGAAGGTACGGAATCACTGGAACAATATACAGACGTACATATTGATACAAAACTGTTAAAAGGTCTTATTCCAGACGATGAAGGTAATCGCTACGGGTTCCCAAGCTTAATAGTAGCTTTATTTGCTTATCACGGAATCAAATTTACAATTGATGAAATGTTAAATGAATATTAAAAAAAGCGCCTTATTTCAGGCGCTTTTTTTATTACTTGCTCTCTTTATTCGTAATAGAAGCTCTTACGAAGTCATGGAACAATGGTTGTGGACGGTTTGGACGAGAAACAAGTTCTGGGTGGAACTGTGCTGCCACGAACCAAGGGTGGTCTTTTAATTCAATGATTTCAACTAGACGGCCGTCTGGGCTTGTACCAGAGAATACAAATCCTTCTTTTTCCATATCCGGACGGAACTGATTGTTGAACTCATAACGATGACGATGACGCTCATATACAACCGGCTCATTATAAGCATTGTAAGCATTTGTTTCTTCAGCAAGCTTACATGGGTATAGACCAAGACGAAGTGTACCACCTAAGTCCTCTACATCTTTTTGTTCTGGTAATAAGTCAATGATTGCATATGGCGTATCAGGATTGATCTCAGAAGAGTTAGCACCTTCTAAACCTAATACATTACGTGCGAATTCGATTGATGCAAGTTGCATACCTAAGCAAATTCCTAAGAATGGAACTTTGTTTTCACGAGCATATTGAATCGCAACGATTTTACCTTCTACACCACGATCGCCGAAGCCACCTGGTACAAGGATACCATCTGTGTCTCCTACTAATTCTTGTACATTTTCTGCTGTTACGTGCTCAGCATTTACCCATTTTACTTCTACATCTGTGTCGAATGAGTAACCAGCATGACGAAGTGCTTCTACAACAGAAATATATGCATCTTGAAGTTCTACATATTTACCAACAAGAGCGATTTTTGTTTTCTTAGAAAGATTACGTACTTTGTTAACTAGCGCAGTCCACTCTGTCATATCTGCAGCTGGATTGTCTAATTTTAAGTGATCACAAACGATTTGGTCCATGTTTTGTTCTTGAAGAGATAATGGAACCGCATATAAAGTATCTGCATCGCGAGCTTCGATAACTGCTTTTGTATCGATATCACAGAATAATGCAAGCTTGTCTTTCATATCTTGAGAAACAGGCATTTCTGTACGAACAACGATAATGTTTGGTTGAATACCTAAGCTACGAAGTTCTTTAACACTATGTTGCGTTGGTTTTGTTTTCATTTCACCCGCTGCTTTTAAGTACGGGATTAACGTACAGTGAATGTACATTACATTGTCACGACCGATGTCGCTCTTAATTTGACGGATTGCTTCTAAGAATGGTAGAGACTCGATGTCACCAACAGTTCCACCGATTTCTGTAATAACAACATCCGCATTTGTTTCACGACCAGAACGATATACGCGTTCTTTAATTTCGTTAGTGATGTGAGGAATAACTTGAACCGTTCCTCCTAAATATTCACCGCGACGCTCTTTTTGAAGAACTGAAGAGTAAATTTTACCTGTTGTTACGTTGCTGTATTTGTTTAAGTTAATGTCGATAAAACGCTCATAGTGACCAAGGTCTAAGTCAGTTTCTGCGCCATCATCTGTTACGAATACCTCACCGTGTTGATATGGGCTCATAGTCCCTGGGTCTACGTTAATGTATGGATCAAACTTTTGAATCGTTACGTTTAAACCACGATTTTTTAAAAGTCTTCCAAGAGATGCTGCTGTAATACCTTTTCCTAAAGACGATACTACACCGCCTGTTACAAAAATATACTTAGTCATGAAAAAGCTCCCTTCTATTTTGCTGTTATATAATCACCGTTGCAAAGCGCAACGTATGTAGATAACACTGTATCCATCTTATTGTTAGACTCTTTTTATTTTCTAAACAAAAAACAAAAAAGAAAATTGCTCCCCTCATCACATAAAGTAATAAGTAGGGAGCAATTTTCTTTTATATTTACACTTTAAAAGTATTATCGTCCTTTTTTAAAGAGCCCAAAAATGATTCTACATGGACGATAATGAAAAGTCAAGAACTACAGTTCTTCCTCTTCTTCTTCTTCAGTTTCATCATACTCAAGTTCTTCTTCAGCGAAGTCGTCGTCTTCATCTTCTTCTAAATCATCAAGATCGTCGTCATCTCCGTCTTCATCTTCAAGAACCTTGTCCAAATCTTCTACATCATCTTCGTCGTCTGCATTTCCGTCTGCATCGTCAAAGTCATCTTCATCTTCTTCAATGTAGTCGTCAAAACCGTCTTCCTCAACTTTACGTTTCTTCTTCGGTTTTGGCTGCGGTAAGATTTCTTCATCAATTTGCTCATATGGGTACCAGCTGCGTAGTCCCCAACGATTTTCTCCTAAATTAATGAAACGTCCATCGATGTTTAAGTCTGTATAAAATTGTGCGAGTTTCGCATTAACTTGCTCTTGAGATAGTCCCAGCACTTGAGCGATTTCTTGAACCAACTCGTTGAATGTCGTTGCTTGTTTTTTATCCCCTAAAACGCTATGTACAACTTCAATCATTGAACATTCTTTTAGCTCTTCTGGTGAATATTGCTTAAAATCCACTTATGCGGCACTTCCTTTCATCAAATATAACCTTATATATAACGGCCTGCTTAAAAAAATCCATACTATTCATTATAAACAAAAGTCGCACAAATATGCTACAAAAAAAAACGGGAAACTTTTATATGGTAATAAAATTAATAATTTGTCTGTCCCTTATTTCGGAAGCATATGGGCCCCTTGCAATACATACCTAATTTGCATTTCTGTATATTCTTCGAGCGTATACAGTTTTTGCAGCGCCCAGCGTCTAAATCCCCACATCTGTCCTTGTATAAAAATATTATGGGCAAGAAGCTGTATTTCTTTTTTATTTAATGTAAATGTTCCATTTTCCGTACACTGTTCTAAAATATTCTCGAACATTCCTACCATTTGAAACTCCTTTTCTAATACATACGGAAGTGATTCTTTTGGTAAAAAGCGTACCTCTTGATACATTATCAATACTTCTTCCTGCAATTCGTCCATCACTTTAAAGTAATTCGTTATTGCTATCTTTAAACTTTCTATACTCCCTTTTTCTGTACACACTACTTCCTCTAATCGTTCTTTTACATGTTCATATATACTATCACAAACTAAATACAACACATCATCTTTTGTACGAATGTACTCATAAAGTGTCCCTATACTAAATCCAGCCGCTTTTGCAATTTCTCTCGTTGTTGTACGCGGAAATCCTTTTTGTTTAAACAGTTGCACCGCACCTTTAATCATTTGTTCACGTCTTAACGCAACTAATTTTTCATCTTTCACCGATGCATGTACATTATGTTTAACCATTCCCTTCACCTCTCTCTATTATTTTTTGGAAGGAAAAAGCGTAGGAAAATACCTACGCTTTCGTCCCTACTTCGTTAACATACGAGAAATTACAAGCCTCTGAATCTCTTGTGTTCCTTCGTATATTTGTGTAATCTTTGCATCTCGCATATAACGCTCTACTGGATAATCTTTCGTATAACCGTAACCACCAAATACTTGCACCGCTTCAGTCGTCACCTTCATCGCTGTATCCCCTGCAAATACTTTTGACATCGCTGATTCTTTTCCATACGGAAGCCCTTCTGATTCAAGCCAAGCCGCTTGATATGTTAAAAGGCGTGCCGCTTCTACATCTGTTGCCATATCCGCAAGTTTAAAGCCAATCCCTTGCTGCGCCGCAATTGGTTTTCCAAATTGATGGCGCTCCCTTGCATATTCTACAGAAGCATCTAAAGCCCCTTGTGCAATACCAACAGCTTGCGCCGCAATACCGTTACGACCTCCATCTAATGTTTGCATCGCAACTTTAAATCCTTGCCCCTCTTCTCCAAGTAGATTCTCTACCGGAATACGGCAATCTTCAAACATAATTTCAGTCGTTGGTGAAGAGCGAATCCCTAGCTTGCTCTCCTTCTTCCCAACTGAAAATCCCGGTGTATCACTTTCTACAATAAATGCACTCGTACCGCGCTGCTTCGATTCAGGATCAGTTAGCGCAAAAACAACATAAATATCAGCAATACCGCCATTTGTAATGAAAATTTTTGATCCATTTAAAATATAATGGTCGCCATCTCTTTTTGCGATTGTCTTCATTCCACCAGCATCCGATCCAGATCCTGGCTCCGTTAAGCCGTATGCACCAATTTTCTTCCCTTCAGCCATCGGTCGTAAAAACTTTTGCTTTTGTTCTTCTGTCCCAAATTTAAAAATTGGCCATCCCGCAAGTGAAGTATGCGCAGATAGTGTTACACCTGTTGAAGCACAAACTCGAGATAATTCTTCAATCGCAATTACGTAAGCTAAGTAATCGCTTCCAATTCCGCCGTACTCTTCAGGCCATGGAATACCGGTTAAACCAAGCTCTGCCATTTGATCAAATAACTCTCGATCAAATCGCTCTTCCTCATCACGCTCAGCTGCTGTTGGTGCTACTTCATTTTTAGCAAAATCTCGAACCATTTTTCTTATCATTTCATGTTCTTCTGATAGTTTAAAATGCATCTCCGTCTCCCCCTCGCCCTTTTATAAAGCACGGCTAATAACAAGTTTCTGTATTTCACTTGTTCCTTCATATATTTGCGTGATCTTCGCATCACGGAAAAATCGTTCTACTGGATATTCTTTCGTATAACCGTAACCACCAAATACTTGCACCGCCTCAATCGCGACTTCAACCGCTGTCTTAGAAGCAAATAATTTCGCAATAGATGCTTCTTTACCGCATGGTAATCCTTGTGCCCTAAGAGACGCCGCTCTATATACGAGTAACCTTGCTGCTTCGACACTTGTTGCCATATCTGCAAGCTTGAAGCCAATCCCTTGCTGCGCCGCAATTGGTTTCCCAAATTGTTCTCGTTCTTTTGCATAATCAATCGCACATGCAAGCGCCGCTTCAGCAATTCCTAACGCCTGTGCACCGATTCCAATTCGCCCAACATCTAAATTCGCCATCGCCACCTTGAATCCTTGTCCTTCTTCCCCAAGTAAATTCTCCGCTGGCACTTTCATATCTTCAAAAGTAAGTTGTACTGTACGAGAACCGAGGAGCCCCATCTTATGTTCATCTTTTCCGATGATTAAACCAGGTGTATCTTTCTCTACTATAAATGCAGAAATACCACTTTTCCCTGCCTCTGGATTTGTAGAAGCGAATACAATGTATGTACTTGCTTCACCACCATTTGTAATAAACACTTTCGATCCATTAATAATATAATGATTGCCTTTTTTGACAGCTCTTGATTTCAAACTCCCTGCATCTGATCCTGCATTTGGCTCTGTTAAAGCAAATGCGCCTAAATATTCCCCGGTTGCAAGTTTAGAAACATATTTTTTCTTCTGTTCTTCTGTTCCGAAATATAAAATCGGATTCATTCCAACTGACGTATGTACAGCTAAAATTACACCAACTGTTGCACTTACCTTTGAGATTTCCTCAATGGCTAGAATATAAGAAATAAAATCCATTTCTGCCCCGCCGTATTTTGCAAGCGCTGGAATACCCATTAATCCAAGCTCACCCATCTTTTGCAAAATCTCTTTCGGGAACACCCCTTGTTCCATACTAGGAACAAAGGGAGCAATTTCCTTCTGTGCAAAATCCCGAACCATTTTCCTCATCATTTGCTGCTCTTCATTAAAACGAAAGTTCATATATTCCGCCTCCATTTGCTATATATCCTTTAAATAATTTGGTAAGACCACTATTTTGTAACAAAAGGGGCATTTATTCGTAAACGTAGAATCCACGACCTGTTTTACGCCCTAACCATCCTGCATTTACATACTTACGTAATAACGGACATGGGCGATATTTACTATCTCCTAATCCTTCATGCAACACTTCCATAATGTATAAACACGTATCTAAACCGATAAAATCAGCGAGTGTCAAAGGCCCCATCGGATGGTTCATACCAAGCTTCATGACCTCATCAATTGCTTCTTTCGTCGCTACACCTTCGTATAACGTATAAATTGCTTCGTTAATCATCGGTAGCAAAATGCGGTTTGATACAAAACCTGGGAAATCATTTACTTCAACTGGCACTTTCCCAATTTTTTTCGTAATATCTTCAATTGCTTCATATACTGCATCATCTGTAGCCAAACCACGAATAATCTCAACAAGCTTCATAACTGGAACTGGATTCATAAAGTGCATGCCGATTACTTTTTCCGGACGCTTCGTTACCGCTGCAATTTCTGTAATTGGCAGAGATGACGTATTTGTCGCTAAAATTGCGTGTTCTGGAGCAATTTCATCTAGATTCGCAAAGATTTTCTTTTTAATATCCATTTTCTCAACAGCTGCTTCAATAATAAGATCCGCTTCTTTCACACAATCTAAATCAAGCGTTACTGTAAGACGATTTAATGTCGCTTCCTTCTCTTCTTCCTTCATGCGTCCTTTTTCTACTTGGCGCGCTAAGTTTTTCGTAATGATAGCCAATCCTCTATCTAATTGCTCTTGTTTTAAATCTTGTACCTTCACGTCATATCCTGCCATTGCACATACTTGTGCAATTCCTGATCCCATTTGCCCTGCACCAATTACAACAATGTTTTGTACACCCATTTTTTCTTCCCCCTTAATTGTTAATAAATTTTATACCCTCGAACTTTAATTAGTGAACTTCAATCATCACTGCGTCCCCTTGACCGCCACCGCTACAAATCGATGCAATTCCAATTCCGCCGCCGCGCTGCTTAAGTGCATGGATTAGCGTAACGATAATGCGTGCTCCGCTTGCTCCAATTGGATGGCCCATCGCTACCGCGCCGCCATTTACATTCAATTTTTCTGGATCAATTCCTGCGATTTCTGTACTTGCAATTGCTACCGCTGCAAATGCTTCATTAATCTCGAATAAATCGATGTCTTCAATTGTCTTGCCTGTTTTTTCAAGCAATGCGTTAATTGCATAACCTGGCGTTCTTGGGAAATCTTTAGATTCCACTGCAATTGCTGTATGCGCCAAAATTGTCGCTAATGGCTTTCTTCCTTCTTGCTTCGCTCTGTCTTCGCTCATTAACACAAGTGCGGCACCACCATCGTTTAGTCCTGGCGCATTACCAGCTGTCACTGCCGCTGTCTTATCAAATACAGGTTTTAACTTTGCTAACTTTTCAATCGTTGTATCTTCACGTGGCGCCTCATCCTTTGCAACAACAATAGGATCACCTTTTCTTTGCGGGATTGTTACTGGTACGATTTCCTCTTCAAAACGTCCTTCTTTATGCGCTGAAACCGCACGCTGATGGCTACGATATGCCCATTCATCTTGCGCTTCGCGAGAAATTCCATCTTCCTTCGCAACTTCTCCGCCATAAACACCCATGTGTGTACCTGAAAATGCGCATGTTAAACCGTCAGCAACGTTTAAATCAATAACTTCGTTGTTGCCCATTCTGTATCCCCATCTTGCTCCGCGTAAAATGTAAGGAGTGTTACTCATCGACTCCATACCGCCAGCTACAATCAGTGATTGATCGCCAGTACGAATAATTTGATCCGCTAACGTAACCGCACGAAGTCCTGATGCACAAACTTTATTCACTGTTTCCGTCTGCACTTCCCAAGGGATTCCAGCAGCCCTTGCAGCTTGACGCGATGGAATTTGCCCCTGTCCCCCCTGAATAACCGTTCCAAATATAACTTCTTCAACATCACTAGCCGCAACATTTGCTCTTTCAAGCGCTGCTTTAATTGCAATTCCTCCAAGTTCCGTCGCTTTTACATCTTTTAAAGATCCTCCAAATTTTCCAACTGGTGTTCTTGCAGCACTTAAAATAACTGTTTTACTCATGTTTCTTTCCCCCATTTCTTTTTTTAACACTGAGCGCTCGCTCGGTATCCCTACGTTGAGAAGAGGTGCAATCATTGCACCTCTTTCTAAAGTTGTATACATTCTTATAAACTACATCGCTTCTTTTTTCTGTCCGATAACAGATCGTTCTAAAATCTCTGTCACATCAAGAGTTTGAACTTTCTCTTCTACCTCTTTCGCTTTCGTTCCATCACTGATCATCGTTAAGCAATATGGACAACCTGTACCGATAATGGATGGCTGTACAGCTAATGCTTGTTCTGTACGAGCAACGTTAATACGAGAACCTGTTGTTTCTTCCATCCACATTAAGCCACCACCTGCGCCACAGCACATTCCAGTTTCACGGTTACGTGCCATTTCTACAAGATTCACTCCAGGAATCGCTTTCAAAATGTCACGTGGCGCTTCGTACACTTCGTTGTATCTTCCTAAATAACAGGAATCATGGTACGTAACTGTTTCTTCAATAGCGTGAACAGGCTTTAAGCGCCCTTCTTTCACCCACTGAGCTAACAATTCTGTATGATGATAGACTTCTGCTTGCAAGCCAAAGTCCGGATACTCATTTTTAAATGTGTTATAAGCATGAGGATCAATCGTAACGATTTTCTTCACTCCTGCCTTTTCAAATTCTTCGATATTCTTTGTCGCCATCTCTTGGAATACAAATTCATTTCCAAGGCGGCGTGGTGTATCTCCAGAATTCTTTTCTTTATTACCGAGAATTGCGAATGAAATGCCTGCTTCGTTCATTAACTTCGCAAACGATATCGCAATCTTCTGACTACGATTGTCGTATGATCCCATTGAACCAACCCAGAATAAATACTCGAATTCCTCCCCAGCTTTTGATTTTTCTTTTACAGTTGGAACTGTTACTTCGTCATCACCTTGGCGCCATGTTTCACGCTCTTTACGGTTCAGACCCCACGGATTCCCTTGACGCTCGATATTTGTCATCGCGCGTTGTGCTTCCGCGTCCATTTTTCCTTCTGTTAAAACGAGATATCGACGTAAATCAATAATTTTGTCAACATGCTCATTCATAACTGGACATTGATCTTCACAGTTACGACACGTTGTACATGCCCAAATCTCTTCTTCTGTAATAACATCTCCGATTAAACTCGGATCGTAAGCGAGAGTTGTAGCCGCTGATTCTTGTTGTCCTTTTCCAGCTGCCATCATCGCTAACTGATTTCCTTGTGTATTATTAAAGGCAACTACTGGAACCCACGGTGCTTTTGATGTTACCGCAGCTCCTTTATCAGTTAAATGATCACGAAGTTTTAAAATTAAGTCCATCGGCGATAACATTTTTCCTGTTCCTGTTGCCGGACACATATTTGTACAACGACCACACTCTACACAAGCGTATAAGTCAATAAGTTGATTTTGTCTAAAGTCTTCAATTTTACCAACACCAAATGTTTCTTGCGTTTCATCTTCAAAATCAATCTTTTCAAGCTTCCCTGGGTTTGAAAGACGACCGAAGAATACATTAGCTGGTCCCGCAATTAAATGCGCATGTTTTGATTGTGGAACATAGACTAAAAACGTTAACAAAATTAGTAAATGCACCCACCAAGAAAAATAGAACACTGAAATGGCTACGGTTTCATTTATCCCGCTAAAAACGTAAGCGATTGCAGAAGCGATTGGTTCACTCCATGAAAGCTCCTCGCCATGCCATATAAGTCCCATACCGTTACCAAGTAGCACAGAAATCATTAAGCCACCGATAAAGATAAGAACAAGACCTGATTTGAAGTTACGTTTTAAACGAACAAGCTTTTCTACATAACGTCTATGAAAAGCCCAAAATACTGCAATTAAAATAACAAGTGTGACAATTTCCTGGAAGAATGTAAATGCAGGGTATAGTGGTCCAAGTGGAAGATGTGATCCTGGTGCGAGTCCTTTCCAAACGAAGTCAATTGCTCCAAATTGGACAAGAATAAATCCGTAAAAGAACATAACGTGAATGATGCCGCTTTTCTTATCTTTCAGCAGCTTTTTCTGACCGAAAACATTGACCTTAAGGAGATCCCAACGCTCTTTAAAACGACGGTCAAATTCAATTTTTTTTCCTAATTGTATGTAGGCCATTCTCGTCCGTATAAGATATACAAACAAATATCCTGCATAAGCAATAACAGCAATGGCAGCCAGCCAATTAATGATCAGTAAGCTATTCATTTTTATGCTACCCCTCTCTTTGTAAGCCCTCTTTCTTTTTTGAATCTTCAAAAATATATAATTTTCTGAATTATATCCCCTATCCCCATTATATAATGAGTGAGCATTCAGTCAACAGTTTTTTGTTATAGAACAACACATTTTTTCATAAAGCTGTTTATTTCGGTGAAACTATAAAGTGAAACTTTAATCAGTAGGGGTGGTTCATCCCCCACTGATTATTAGTTGAACCAATCGGGATTTTACGGGCAGTTGATTTCCAAACTAACTTCTACTTATTCATCAGTTTTTGAGGTGAGAAGCTTACTGCCCGTTAAAGCGGGGTAAAGTGAAACTTTAATCAGTGCAACATACTATCATCTGATGAAATTTATAATAACAGCCGTGCTACCCGTATCATTTGTAACACACTGAAGGTGAAAAGAATGCGAAGGAGGGAATTCACTGATGCTCTACTTATCTCTTTTGTTAATATCCGTTGCTCTTTGGATTACAATTGATCTTTCATACGGGAGATTTCTTCATTTAAAACGGGTAAGCTCTCGCACTTTCCCTTTACGTCAAAGTGATTTTCACCTTTATACATACGGGAAAGATTTGTATGACGCTTTATTTACTGATATAAAACAAGCACAGCACCACATTCATATTTTATTCTTCATTGTAAAAAACGATAAAATCAGTCGTAAATTTTTAAATTTGCTGATTGATAAGGCTCAGGAAGGAATTGAAGTACGACTTTTACTTGATCGATTTGGCAGCCATTCTTTATCAAACGAAGCTATTCGCTCCCTCCGAAAACATGGTGTATCTTTTTCATTTTGTCATAAGGTAAAATTTCCTCTGCTTTTCTTTTCTGCCAATCAAAGAAACCATAGAAAAATTACAGTGATTGATGGGAAAATTGGCTATATCGGGGGATTTAATATCGGCGAAGAGTATCTGGGGCATAATGAATATTTAGGATTATGGCGAGACTATCATTTACGTCTTACAGGAGAAGGGGTTCAAGATTTACAAAAGCAATTTTTGCATGACTGGTTTGATGATACGAAACAGAATTTATTGGATGCTTCTCTTTATTTTCCAAAACAAAACCTAGGTACCATACTGCATCAATTTATTCCGACTGATGGTGCTTATTTACAGCATACTTTTTTACATTTAATTAACGGCGCAAAAAAAGAAATCTGTATCGGTACACCATATTTCATTCCTGGAAAAAAAATTATGAATGCCTTATTAAAAGCAAGAGAAAGAGGGGTTCAAATCACAATTCTTGTTCCAGAAAAAGCTGATCACCCTCTCGTTCGAGAAGCAAAATTCCCGTACTGCCGAAAATTAATACAGGCTGGTTGCAATATTTATGCATTTCAACAAGGTTTTTTTCACGCCAAAATTATTATAGTGGATGATGATATTTGTGATATCGGAACAGCAAACTTTGATATGAGAAGTTTATATATTAACCATGAAATAAACTGCCTGTTATATAGTAAACATTTCGTTCAAACAGTAAAAAATAAATTCCATGAAGACCTAAAGAATGCATCCATACTTTCCTATAGCGATGTAAACCCAACTTCTCTTATCGATAGAGGAAAGGAATGGATTGGAACAATGCTTGCTTTCTTTTTATAGGAAAGACAATGAATAAAAGAGGTGTATCTTATATGATTATGCGGTTTGGATATGTCTCACATGCAATGGCACTCTGGGACTGTTCTCCTGCCAAAACAATGACGTTTACAAGCTTTAAGAAACTCAGCAAGCAAGAGCGAGAAGACAAACTGTACCATGTTATAAGGCAAAATTTAGAGCACACAATACGTATCCTACATTACAATATAGCGCATGAAATCCCACTATATCGCCTATCGTCTTCAATCGTCCCACTTGCAACACATCCCGAAGTCGAGTTTGACTATATTGGGGTATTCACACCACTTTGGCGTAAAATAGGAGCTTTAATTAAAGAACACAATTTACGAATAAGTTTTCATCCAAATCAATTTACGCTATTTACAAGCGACAAGCCACATATTACTACTAACGCTATTACGGATATGACTTATCATTATAAAGTATTAGATGCTATAGGCATTGCAGATTCCTCTTACATTAATATTCATGTAGGTGGAGCCTATGGAAATAAAGAAAAGGCAATTGAGCGCTTCCATGAAAACATAAAAAAACTTCCTGCACATATAAAAAAACAAATGACTCTTGAAAACGATGATAAAACATATACAACTTCTGAAACTTTATCAATTTGCCAAAAAGAAAATATCCCATTTGTATTTGATTATCATCATCATATGGCCAATCTTTGCGAGGAACCACTAGAAGAGTTGCTTCCTGCAATTTTTGAAACTTGGTCACATACAAATATCTCTCCTAAAGTTCACATTTCCTCTCCGAGATCGGAAAAAGAATTTAGGGCTCATGCTGAATATATCGATTTAGAGTTTATCAAACCCTTCTTACACGTTGCAAAAAAAAACAATCATAATTTCGATATTATGATTGAAAGTAAACAAAAAGACTTAGCACTATTCCAATTAATAGATGAACTTTCTGCTATAAGAGGAATTAAAAGAATAAGTGGTGCAAAGTTACAGTGGTAAATTGTAACTTTGCACCATTTTTTCAAAAAAGTAATTTTTATAGTAAAAAACATCCTATTTTATATGCTATTATTTAAATTAGCATTCCCCCGAGATTCAACTTTATTGAAACGGAGTCATAATATGATTAGTCAAAAAAAGTATGTACAATTTGTCATAATATACATATCTATATTTGCTCTTTGGATACTCTTTATTCCAAATGAGTCGCATATAAAGGAAATTGGGATTCTTTTCTTATTCTGTTTCGCTGCACTTTTTTCTTGCCACTGTTTATATAAAGCTATTAAGAAAATGAAACGCAGTGATAAACTATTTTGGATTTTATTACTATGTACTTGCCTATGTGGATTAGTTATGGAGATAACCCTATTTCTTAGTTCACTTTCCATACATGATCAATCTATATTTTCATATAAAGCATTGCCTTTTTTTATCATACAATATATTTTGCTCTTTGTTGGATTTGCTATAAAGTTTATAAAGAATTACTCTATTAAGGGGCTTTCGCAATTTTCATTCGATAGCATCTTTATTATTATTATGAACATTTATTTCACCTTAACTTTTATCTTAGATCTTTCAAGTTTCCGCATGTTAACAAAGGATACTTGGATTTTAATTGGGTATTTCATTGCACAATCATTAGTAATTTACGCCGTTATTAGCCTATATAGAAGAGAACAATATTCTTCTAGTAGAATCGCATTAATTATTGGTTTCACTATTATACTCGTATACGGTTATATTCATCTATTTCAATTGAATTTTGGGATGAAAACTTCTGCTGAAATTAATTATTTAATACACACTGCTTCTATTTTATTAATTGGACTTTCTTCCATACTATATATTTTAGATAAACCAATGCAGCATGAAACGAAAGCAAAATATTATCGATTCGATTAT
Organism: Bacillus sp. 196mf; assembly: GCF_003217275.1. Classification (NCBI taxonomy): domain Bacteria; kingdom Bacillati; phylum Bacillota; class Bacilli; order Caryophanales; family Bacillaceae; genus Bacillus; species Bacillus sp. 196mf. The sequence continues at coordinate 26,749 of NZ_QJTG01000003.1, read as the reverse complement.
GTACGTTTTATACTACCTTATTTTAGTATAATTATTACTTTTTCTTTTATTATCATTCAACCTTGGGATGATAAGTTCATGTTAATCGGTCTCGTATTATCACTTATTTTGTTATTCTTGCGGCAACTTTACATGTGGAAAGATAATCAAGCACTAATCCATACATATGAACAGTTGACTACACAACTAGAGGATGAAGTTGAAGAAGGTGCATTTGCATTATCAAAAAGTGAACAACGTTATAAATCTTTATTCGAGGACCATCCCGATGCCGTTTTCTCTTTAAATATGAATGGCATTTTTCAACAATCTAATAAGGCATGCGAAAGCTTATTTACTGCCTATTATTGCGAAGTGGCAAGCTATTCTCTGGTACACTTCATTGATTCAAAAGACCACGAACTACTAAAGAAGGCTTTACAAATTACAAAGGAAGGTAGGCCACAAACGTTAGAAGTTCGTACAAAAGAACAAGAAGGCTATTATTATTATCTCCATATTACACTTATCCCTACTTTTATAAACAAAGAAGTGGTCGGAATGTTTGGGATAGCGCGTGATATTACCACTTTATATGAAAAACAAAAACAAGTAGAACATTTAGCCTTTCACGATGCACTTACTGGATTACCAAATCGTCGAAAGTTCGAAAAAGATTTAAAAGCCATTTTAAATACAGCTCAAACTAACGCCAATGATGTCGCCGTCATATTTCTTGATTTAGATCGATTTAAAAAAATTAACGATAGACTTGGTCATGACGTCGGAGATTTATTATTAATTGAAGTAGCAAAAAGATTACGCGGTTGCTTGCGTTCAAAAGATGTCGTCGCTCGCCAAGGTGGAGATGAGTTTACAATTCTATTACCAGAAATGTACTCAGAAAAAAGTGCAATTTTTATAGCTGAACAGATTTTAACTATTTTAAACAAACCATTCTTCATTCAAGGCGAAGAACTCTCTATTACACCAAGTATCGGAATTGCGATGTACCCTGATTATGGAACTGATGTAAATGAGTTAATGAAAAATGCTGATATGGCTATGTACCGTGCGAAAGCAAATGGAAAAAACAGATTTGTTTTCTTCTCAAAAGAAATGAGTATCGCTCAAAATGAAATTCAATTCTTAGAAGGTGAACTTTCAAAAGCATTACAACAAAATGAATTTTCCCTTGAATACCAGCCACAAGTAAGCACAAAAACAAAACAAATTATCGGTTTTGAAGCATTAATACGTTGGAAGCATCCAAAACTCGGTATCGTATCTCCGGCCCAATTTATCCCCCTAGCAGAGGAAACTGGTTTTATTATTGAACTTGGTAATTGGATTTTACGTACTGCCTGTTTAGAGGCAAAAAGATGGCATAATCAAGGTTTTTCTCACTTAAAAGTTGGTGTGAATTTATCTGTTGTTCAATTTAACCATGCAGATTTAATCCCAACTATTTCAAAGGTGTTGGAAGAAACAGAACTGAAACCAGAAGCACTAGATATTGAAATTACGGAAAGCATCGCAATTAATCAAAATCAATCTGTAGTTGCAAAACTAGAACAACTTCAAAATCTCGGTATTCAAATTTCAATCGATGACTTTGGAACTGGTTATAGTTCTTTAGCTTATTTAACAAAATATCCAATCAACACATTAAAAATTGCTCGAGAGTTTATTTGTGGAATTACAACTAGTCCTTTAGAAGAAGCAATTGTCTCTTCCATTATTACACTATCAAAAGAATTAAATTTAGAAGTGATTGCAGAAGGTGTAGAAACAGAAGAAGAATGGGAATTTTTACATAAACAAAATTGTGATCACATTCAAGGATTCTTTATTAGCAAACCTGTTTCTAGTAAAGACGTTTGGATGTTACTCCATAAAAAAACAACCGTCTAAATAAGGCGGTTGTTTTTTAAAACTCAAAAGGTAAATCTGCAGCTACTTGTACCTCTTGATCATTATGAGAAATTATTTGACTTTTCTCTAATGCTGTATCACCTAATGAAATACCCCATGCCATTGCTAACGTTAATAAACTACCAATAAGTAATTTCTTCATATTCCATCACCCACATTTTTTACTTTTAATATATCATGAAAATTTATTCACATTGTATGCAATTATGCATATCCACTTTTTAGGTTGTTTATCTGCTGATTTTATTTACAAGCGCTTCTTTATATGCATGCATTTCTAATATATCAAAAAAGAAACTTGCCTTCTTATATGCATCTTCAATCTCTGCCTCTTCATACTCCAACTTCCTTAGGCATTCACCTCTTTGATAATATAGCTGTCCAATTAATGCCATACTATTAATTCGGCATGATATTTCAATCGCTTTATTTACTTGATAAAGTGATTCTTCATATCGATTATCTAAGTATAATGCTTTTGCATGATTATACCTTACCTTTACGTCAAATTCTTCATTATCATGCAATGCCTCTAATTGTTTTAATATTTGTTCAAATAAATCAATACCCTTCTTCAAATAGCCATTTTCAGCATAAATGTTTGCAATTGCGTTTTCAATATAAAGATTCTGATATACATCTATTCCTGTCAATTGTTGATTGAGCAATTTCTTTAATTCTAAAATACAATATTCGTAATCGACTTTTTTCAATACGTAAGCAGCTACATAATATTGCCATTGAAGAAATTGCTGGAATTCAGGATGATATTCTTCCTTTTTCAGCTCATTCCATACTTTATTATAAATTTCTTTATATCTTTTTTGCTTACAAAGCATAATGACTTGATCTTTAAACTGTTTTTTTCTTTCAATATCCGAATAAATGAGTACCTCATAAAAATGAATAATGGGAATTTGTAATTTTGCTGCAATACCTTGCAATATATCCATACTTGGGTATACTGCACCCGATTCAATTCTGCTTACTTCCGATTGATGACATATGTTCTCGGATAACTGTTTTTGTGTTAATCCTCTCAACACTCTAATTTTCTTAATTTCACTTCCTAATTTCTCTGCTTGCATACTTACTCACCATCCCATTATAACAATCTAATTTTTTAAGTTGTCATACCACTACAATAATGTGAATTCGACAATTTTTGATATGAAATAATGCATAATATATATAAAATTCGGCAAATTTTTCATACAATTCATCTCACATATAATAATAGATTAGGAGTGTTATAGATGAATTATAGAAAACTTGCCAGTGCTTTCGTTACATTCGGTCTTCTTTATCCTTTATCAACAGAAGCTATTCATGCTCAAAAATTGGACAAAAGTGAAGTAAAAGTTGAAATCGCTCAGCCTGGTTTAACAATCGGGAAATTAACACAACCTCAAAATGATACGAAAGAAAATATTGCTAAAAAATATTTAAAAGGTGAGGTAAATGGGGCTAAAGCTCAACAAGAACAAGTCACTACTGAAAAAAATGTAGATTTCCAACCTACAAATAAAGAAACCAAAGAAAATCAAACCGAAGTTCGCCTTGCACAAACATATAAAAACTATAAAGTATATGGCCAAGATCTCATTGTAAAAGTAGATAAAAATGGAGTGATCACAACTGTTAGTGGTAAAGTTGTTCAAAATTTAAATCAACAACCTAATCTTACTATAACAAATTTTTTGTCGAAAAATGAAGTGAAATCTAAATTACGCGATATAGTTCAAATTCCAAGTGATGCAGCTGAGACGGAATTCTCTAGCGAAACCGTTGTTTATAAGAAAAAAGATGGCTATTATACATTCGCAACTGTTATTACATTTACTTATGAAAACAATGAACAAATTATAAACGGCAATGCTATCGTTGATCTAAAAACTGGCGAAGTACTTTTCCAAGAAAAATTCATAAAAAACAAAGAGAACAAGACTATAAATCAAATAACATCACCTAGATTATCCCCTGCAAGTGAGCAAGGAACTGGGAAAAATGCACTTCAAGAAAACATCTCTTTCAATATTGCCAAAGGAACTGATGGAAAATTTTATTTAGCCGATTTATCACGCGGAAATGGTATTTATATTTATAATGCAAACTACGCCGATTCCCTCGGGGGATATAGTCAAGCTGGTTATCCAGGGACACTAATTTCAAGTAGTACTCCTAATTTTGCAGATAAAGAAGCCGCGGGCGCTATGAAGAACATGAGTGATATTTATGATTACTTTAAGAAAGAACATAATCTAAAAAGTTACGACAATAAAGATTCAAAAGTTGTTGCTAGTGTACACGGTTTTGATTCTACTGAAGTTAGTGATGGTTTAAAAGAAGACTATGTAAATGCATTTTGGCATCCTGCTTGGAACCAAATGGTATTTGGTGATGGTTTAGACGGAAAACTAACATCAGCTCTTGATGTAACAGCTCATGAATTTGGACATGCTGTATTCAGTGGCACGACGAAAAATAAAGTCGTGAGATATCCAAGCGCTGAAACATCTGCACTAAACGAGGGATTAGCAGATTTCTGGGGTACACAAATCGAATATTACGTAAAGAAAGATAAAGGAAACTGGATTATGGGCGATACATTAGGTGGCCTAACAATTCGTGATATCCCAAGGGAAATTGGTGACGGCGGCCATAAACTATATACAAATTTACAAGATTTCTATAACGATGGTAATAATCAAGAATCACACGTAAATTCTGGTATTATTAGTCACGTATTATATCAATTAGCTGAAGGTAAAACATATAACGGTGTTGCTGTTCAAAAACAAGGTAATGAAAAAGTAAGTAAAGTTGTTATGCGTGCATTGCAAAATTACGCAACTTCCGCTGAAGACTTTGAATCACTTCAATCTCACATCGTACAAGCTGCAAAAGATCTATATGGCACTGCCGTATCAAATGAATTTGCAAAGGCATTTGAAGCACATGGTTACAAGTCATTACAAAAAGTAAATCAAGTAATAGAAGTAAAATAAGTATAAAAAGAAGGTCACCTCTCATAGGTAACCTTCTTTTTACATCCAACCCTTTTCTTCCGCAATTGTAATTGCCTCAATTCTATTTTTCGCGTCGAGCTTCGTTAATACTTCAGAAATATAATTACGTACTGTACCCGGTGAAAGATAAAGTGCCTTCGCAATTTCGTTTGCCGTCTTTCCTTCTTTCGCAAGCAACAATACTTCCTTTTCGCGATCTGACAACGGATTTTGCTCCTGCCATAGGCCGAACATTAAATCTTGGGAGATCTCTCGCTTTCCCTTCATTACATTACGAATTGCTGCCGCTAAATCTTCACTTGGGCTATCCTTTAATAAATAACCGTGCACACCAGCTTTCATTGCCCTTTCAAAATATCCTGGCCGTGCAAATGTTGTTAAAATTATTACTTTACATAATGATTTTTCTTTTTTTAACGCTTCAGCAACATCTAATCCACTTTGAATCGGCATTTCAATATCCATAATACTTATATCCGGTTTTAACGATTTAATTAATTTTAGCGCCTCTTCCCCGTTTGCCGCTTGCCCAATTACTTCGATATCATCTTCTAGATCAAGTAGGGCCCCTAATGCACCACGAAGCATCCGTTGATCTTCTGCAATAATAATTCGAATCATGCCCTCACCTCATCTTTTCCTGTTCTAATTACAACTGGAACTTTTACTGTTAACAACGTCCCTGGATTGATTGTACCTAGTTCAACAAATCCATCAATAAGAGCAATTCGTTCTTTCATGCCACGGATACCATTTCCATCATGATTTTGATCTGTTAAACCGATTCCGTTATCTTTTACTTTCAAAATCAGCTCACCTTGCGATTCTAATACAGAAACTGCGCATCGCGTTGCCTTGCTATGTTTTACAACATTCGTAACAGCCTCACGTAAACACATCCCGACAATATTTTGTTCAATTGGTGATAACGAGCTCGATCTGGCTTCTTGCCTCACTTCTAATTCAATATTAGCTGCTTGTAAGATCGCTTTTATTTGCTCTAGCTCTTCTTCTACCGTAATCATACGCATATCAGAAATTAATTCTCTCAGCTGTTTTAAGGCTGTACGAGACGTTTGTGTAATTTCCTTCGCTTCCACACTTGCACGCTCCGGATTTTTCACAATTAACTTCTCTACAAGCTGGCTTTTCAAAGTAATAAGAGATAACGTATGTCCTAATGTGTCATGAAGATCTCTTGCAATCCGCTGCCGTTCTTCACGTTTTACTAAGTCTTTAATTTGCTCGTTTGCTTCATTCAGTTGGTTCTTTAACATTTTTTTCTGATTAAAATTGCGCATACCAAATGGCGTAAGAAGCATTAAAATAAACATCGGAACGATATTTACTAAACTTGTAGTTGTTAGTTGATTCATATTTACAAATAAAAATGCTCCAAGCATGATAACTAACGAACATAACAGCACTCGAAATACTTTCTTATTTGGCGCAAATCCCATCGCACTTGCTGTGAAAAAGCCAAAAAATATCATAAAAGGATTATAAAATAAAGCAAATAAAAAGATGAGTACCATTTGAATACACGCCCAAAAAACAAACGTCCTCTGAACAAAATAAAGCTGACGGTATGTGACGATAAAAATTATCAACATACCGCTTCCTATTACAAGCTTCCATCCTGATGCCTGCGCTAAGTGATAAATTGGAAATAATAGATAAACAAACCACATATACGGGAAGAATCCCATATGTTTCGGAAAAATCTCAATCCTCTTCTTCTCTATCATTTATACCGCTTCCTGTCTTTTTCTTATATATATTGATACTACAACAAATATAAGGAAATAACCTCCTAATACCGCGATATTTTCCCATCCAATTGATTTTCCAGCTACAATATCCCACGCACCGCTTCCGAAGTGGTATGTTGGTGTCCATTCACCAATCGTTCTTAATATTTTTGGGAATACTTCAATCGGCATCCATAACCCACCAACTATAGCTAAACTCATATTTAAGATATTTGCTAAGCCAGCAGCTGCGTCCGCCTTCTTAATGGAACCTATTACTGTTCCTAACGCTAAAAATGGTGTTACCCCTAACAATAACCATAACCCCGCACCAATCCATTGCCCTACCGTTAACTCAACATGATTAATCAATATCCCTGCAATAAAGATAACTAATATTGAAAAAGCATTTACTACTGTTTGAGCGATAATTTTCGCTGTTAAATATGCTCCCTCTGGAAGCGGTGTAATTTTTAAAAGATGTGTCCATCCTTGCCCTTTTTCCTGAGAAAGTCTCACACCGAAACTAAAGAGTGCAGTCCCTACAATACTGAAAGTTGCCATCGAAATTAAATAATGTGCTTTCCACGCATCTCCGTTTTGTGGTACTTGAACAACATTTGTAAAAATGTAGTAAAACATAACAGGCATTAATATTGAGAAAAAGATAAATAATTTATTGCGGAATGTACGTAAAATTTCTATTTTGCACTGCATCCATAACGCTCTCATGCGATTTCCTCCTTCTGATTTGCGACAAACTGTTCAAATGCCTCATCAAGGCTTCCACGTTCAACTGAAACATCTGTTACAGGTAAACTCCTTTGATAAATGGCTTTTAAAGTTGCATCCGTATCCTCCGTTGTTAAAATGAAGCGGCCTTCGTTTGACTTTACTTCTATTACATTTGGTAATTCCTTTAGTAATTTTGTAGGAATGCTTTCCTTTGAGTAAAATGTGATTGTTTTTCTCGAAATCGTTGCTTTCATTTCGTCTGGTGTACCATCTGAGATAATCTTTCCGTTCGCAAATAATAAGATACGATTTGCTAAAGCATCTGCTTCTTCTAAATAATGCGTCGTTAAAATAATCGTTTTCCCTTCACTTGCTAACTTTCGAATCGTTTCCCAAAACGTTCTTCGAGACGTAATATCCATTCCGACTGTCGGCTCATCTAAAAATAACAAATCCGGATTTCCCGCAAGTGCAAGCGCAAAGTTTAACCTTCTTTTTTGCCCACCTGATAATTTCTCACATCTTTGCTTTCGCTCCGATTCTAAATTTGATAGCTGTAATAACGTTGCTTTCTCTACCGGATTCGTATAATAACTACGGAACAACTCAATTGCCTCTTCGACTGTAATACTATCAATGACACTTACTTCTTGCAGCATCGCACCGAGGCTATTACGAACATCTCTATGCTTTGGACTCTTTCCAAATATAAAGACCTTACCTTCTGTTGGGTCCTTTAATCCAAGCATCATCGACATCGTCGTTGTTTTCCCCGCACCATTCGGACCAAGTAACGCTACTATTTCCCCTTTATTTACATGAAATGAAACATTATTTACTGCGTTTTTATGTTTAAATGTTTTAGAAACACCATTTACTTCAATAATCTTTTCCATCTCTCCACCCCCGCTGTTTCTTATATTTACATTGTATTACTTGGAAAACTTAGGAAACAGTATGATGCGTCATGACATCGATATGACAATTGTCATGTATTCTTTATGAGAGGAATCAAGCTGCATACCGCAAGCGAGTAGCAGGACGAAAATAAACATGATACAATCGGATAAGATATATATTCGAGGAAGGACAGTGGTTTTCATGATTATTCGTAATGAACAAGATTTAGAAGGCTTACGAAAAATCGGCCGCATCGTTGCGCTTGCACGTGAAGAAATGAAAAAACAAGCGAAGCCAGGTATGACAACGAAAGAGCTTGATTTGATCGGTAAAAAAGTATTAGATGAGCATGGTGCTATTTCTGCACCTGAAAAAGAATATGATTTCCCAGGTGTAACTTGCATTAGTGTAAATGAGGAAGTTGCTCATGGTATTCCAGGAGATCGCGTATTAAAAGAAGGCGACTTAGTAAACGTCGATGTATCTGCTGCACTTGATGGCTATTATGCAGATACAGGTATCTCATTTGTTCTTGGAGAAGACGAAGCAAAAGAAAAGCTTTGCCAAGCAGCAGTTGATGCATTTTGGGCAGCAATGAAAAAGGTTAGAGCTGGCTCAAAACAAAATCAAATTGGTCGTGCTGTTTCAAACTTCGCACATAAAAGTGGATACAATGTTATTCAAAACTTAACTGGTCACGGCATTGGTCTTAGCTTACATGAAGCACCAAATCACATTTTAAGTTACTATGATCCAATGGATAATGCGCTTCTAAAAGACGGTCTTGTTATCGCTGTAGAACCGTTCATCTCTATGAAAGCTGATCATATTATTGAACGTGGTGACGACGGCTGGACATTCGTTACACCTGATAAAAGTCTTGTTGCACAATGTGAACATACCGTTGTCGTAACGCGCGGCGAACCAATAATTTTAACAGAAATCTAATACCAAAAACGGCTGTTTTGTAGATTTATTCCACATAAAACAGCCGTTTTTATTTTTGGGAAAATATGTGAACTACTGTTGAACTCTTTATCATTTAAGTATATAATCTTTAGCGGAGGTTACTTAAGCTTATCTTTACTAAAAAGATATTGTAACTAAGGAGTAAAACACCTTCTTTCTTATTGTTTAAACGTCTCAAAAATGACCGTAGTAACGTGTTAGTCGAATATTCTGTAATTCTTATATTCCTCTAACAATGTAAGAAACTATCATCTTTCAACTTCGGTCCACTAATCGCACAACTCTCTTTAGACAAAATAAATGACTATTTTCAAAGTACATATTGTCTTCATTCTGACCAAAACCAACCCTATCTAGCTTTTTATCTCCACATAACTTTAAGGCAAAAATAAGCCTTCACAAAGGGATACACTACATTGGTTAGTATGTATCGTAAAACTTACCTTTATAACCATTCTTTTTTACTAGATATACATGAAAACTATCTCACATATAAAGGTCTGATATCATTCTTTAATATCAGTATTTTTTTCGACATTTTTTGTCGAATTGTGTATATTTCCACAGAACTGTGTAAATATACATTTTGTTTTACGTTAAATAATATTACTTTGAACATAATCCTACTTGTCTGAGAACGCGTATAGAAACGGAGGGATAGCAAAAAGTAAATAACTTATAAAAAATACTTTTTATATTCCATTTGTTCATGTGGAATAAGTCCCCAATGGACAAATGAATGTTCAGAGGAGGAAAAATGAAAAAACTTTTCAATGTATGTTTAATTGTATTCGTACTATTTTCGCAACTTGCTAGTTTTCCATACAATCAAGTAAAAGCGGAAACCTTAACAGGAGATTCCTTATTTGACACTGTTGAAATGAAAGATGCAACGAATCATATTATTGACGAAGCATTAAATCCTAAAAACTTAATAAATGCAGGATCAATCATTCACCTAGAATATGCTTGGTCAATAAAAGATCATCAAATTGCACAAGAAAAAGATGCAACAGTTCTTCAAATACCTAACGCATTAAAAGTAAAAAATGACCAACAAGGAAACTTGATGGCAGATCAACAAATTATTGGTCAATATTTTGTTACGGCAAACGATAACAAAATGAAAATAGTCTTTAACGATTCAGTAAAAGATTCAAAAGGTGTTAAGGGGAAAATTAAATTTGACACTGTATTCAATCCAGATTTAAAACCTGGCATAAAAGCCGTCCCACTCACTTTCCCTCTAGGTACAGTAGCTAAGACTATCTCAGTTCCTGTTCAAGTAGATAACCCTACTTCACCTACTATTAATAGTGATGATGCTAAGCAGACTACCGAAGAGCAAAAGAACGGTGACGCACAGCAACCTACTGAACAGCCAAAAGATGGTGAAACACAGCAGAAACCTGCGGAACAACCAAAAGACGGGAATCCTCAGCAGCCTGCGAAACATTCAAAAGATGGTGAGACACAGCAGAAACCTGTGGAACAACCAAAAGACGGGAACACTCAGCAACCTGCGGAACAGCCGAAAAACGGGAATCCTCAGCAGCCTACGGAACAGCCAAAAGATGGCGGGACACAGCAACCTACTGAGAACCCTGGTGATAACACAACAGGGCAACCTGTTGAAAATCCAGACCCATCACCTAAGCAAATTAAAGAAAATATTTTAACAAGCGTAAAATTAACAGATAAAGACGGAAAACCATTTAATGATACAGATAATCGTCCAAATCCTGATTCTGCTGCCAATATCGATTTTACATGGGAAGTTTTAGAATCATTAAAAGTAAAAAAGGGAGATTACTATATTTTCCAACTTCCGGAATATTTTATCGTCCACAACACCATTACACAGCCTTTAGTTGATGGAACAGGACATGAAATTGGGACGTTCGTTGTTGACTTAAACGGAAAAGTAACTATGACTTTTAACGAGTACGTTGAAAACAATCCTAATATAGATGGTCATTTAAAAGTTGGTACGGAATTCAATAAAACAAAAATTAAAGGGACTACGGAACAAAAAATTCCTTTCCCAATTAAAGAACAAGACGTTATTATCGAGCTTGATTTCAAACCTAATGTAAAGAAATCTATGAATAAAAAAGGTATACCTGATAGACCGATTAATACGAATCAAATCAATTGGACAGTCGAAATGAACAAAACAAAAGACATTCTTACAAACGCTGTCTTCCAAGACAATATTCCAAATGGAGCCAGTCTCAATGAAGATTCTATTAAGGTTTATGAGTTAGAAGTAGATATTAACGGGAAAACGACTCGTGGAGCCGAAGTTAGTAAAGAAGAATATACACTCACTTCATCCTCCGATAAATTAAATATCGCTTTTAAAAATGAAACGAAAAAAGCATATCAAATTGAATATGCGACAAAAATTACTGACGAAAGTGTTACTAGTTTCAAAAATGAAGCAAAAGTATCCAGCAAGAATCAAGGAGATGTATCCGCAAATGCAACTGTAACTGTTTCACGCGGTACACATCTAGAGAAAACTAGTAAATATAATCCAAAAACACAAACAATTGAATGGACAATTACTTTCAACGGTGACCAAAGAGATATTAAACAATCTGATGCGCTTTTAAAAGACATCTTGGACAAATCTCATAAAGTTGATGCAAGTTCTATCGTGGTTAAAAATGCTTCTTATGATAATAACGGAAAACTTGTTACAGGTGACAACGCCACAAACTTTACTGTAAAAGAAACCGATGAGGGATTTGATTTACAATTTAATGAAGATATTAATAGTGCCTATGTGATTACTTATACATCGAAAGCCAAGAATGATGTTATACAAGATGGCGAAATCGAAAATACAATTATTGCAGATGGAAAATGGAGTAAAACAAACAAAGTTACATTACAACAACAAAACATCATAAAGAAACATAATAAAAATGCAAACGATACAGATTACAATAAGAAAACAACGAAATGGACAATTATTGTAAATGATAACAATTACGTGTTAAATGATGCTGTTATCACTGATACGTTTGACTATAGTGGACTTACATTACAAAAAGATAGTTTCAAAATTACTGATGGATCAACTGAACTGAAATTAGACTCTGATTACACACTTGATGTAACAGCTGACGGATTCAAAGTAACACTAGCTGGTAGTTATAAGTCTAATATGGATAAAACTTTAACCATCACGTACACAACAGACTTTAATTACGAGACTCTATCTAAAAAGGATGATAATAAATCATTCAAAAATACAGCTGATTTATCATGGAAAGATATAAATGGGAACGATAAAAATAGTAAATCTCATGATAGATTCAATCCTGACGGCTATACAAAAGGAAACGGATTTAAATACGGTTCTTACAATGCCCAAACGAAAGAAATCAAATGGGACATAGGGTTTAACTATAATAACAGGACTATTAAAGACCCTTCTATCGTTGACGTACTAGAAAACAATCAAAAACTTATACCAGACTCCATTGAGATTCATCATATGGAATTAACTGGTGGTGCAGACGGTTATAAATTAGGGGCACTTGTTTCCCCTGACGAATATACGGTAGAAAATGCAACGAAAGATAATAAAAATACATTAACGATTCATTTTAAAAATGAAATTAAAACAGCGTACCATATCAGCTTTAAAACTTCACTTGCAGGTGAAGAAATTAATAAGCGCTATGATAATTACGCCAAATTAAAAGATGGATCGGAAACTATCGCCAATATTCATGGTGCATTCGAGATCAAAAATGGTGGTAGCGGCGTTACGAAAAAAGCAAAACAAAATGACAAGTACATTGATTGGAGCGTTTCTATTAATGCAAGTCAATCAACGATTGAAAATGCTGTCGTAACAGACGATCCGACAGACAATCAAATTCTCGATGAAAAGTCATTCCACCTATATGGGACAACAGTAGCCGTGGATGGCACTTTAACGAAAGATACAACAAACGAATTAAAAGAAGGAAAAGACTATAAACTCAAAATAACAACAGACAACAATACGGGGAAACAACAATTTACAATTGAATTTCTTCATACTATTGATCGAGCTTATATTTTAGAATACCGTTCACTCATTAATGCAGACAATAATGAAAAGGTAAGCAATAAAGCGAAGATTACTGGTAATAGTTTGAAATTAACAGAAACTGAAAAAATTGAAGAAATAGTAGTTAAAGTATCTTCTGGATCTGGAGGCGGTTCTGCTACTAAGGGACGCGGAAACCTTCAAATTAAAAAAGTAGATACTGCAGATCCAAATAAAATTTTATCTGGCGTAGTATTTACTTTATTCGATCGCACAGGTACAACTGCTATTCGAACAATTACAACAGACGACAATGGTATCGCTCAGTTTAACAACTTAAAACGCGATGAATATCTGCTTAGAGAAATGAAAACTCTTGATGGCTATGTCATTAGTAAAGAATTAAAAGCAGGTAAACTTGTTAAGCTTGGTGCAGAAGAAACTACAACATATACTCTTAAAAACGAGAAATTTGTTGGAAAAGTAGTACTTACAAAGACTGATGCTCATAACAAAGAAAAGCTTAAAAATGCAGTTTTCTCTCTGCTTGATCAAAACCATAATGTCATTCCTGAACATAAAGAATTAATAACAAATGATAAAGGACAAATTACTGTAGATAATTTAAAACCAGGAACTTACTACTTAAAAGAAATAAAGGCTCCTGAGCATTATCAATTAGATGATCGACTTATTGAATTTACAATCGAGGAAGATCAAACAACAGTAATTAATAAAGAGGCCCAAAACAACTTGATTAGAGGCTCAGTTATCCTAACAAAAGTTGATAAAGAGGGTAATACTTTAGAAGGTGCAGTATTTAGTGTACGGGACCGAAATAACAAAAGAATTCCTGGTTATACCAAATTAACGACAAATGGTAACGGACAAATCGAAGCGAAAAATTTACTTCCTGGAGAGTACCAATTTGTTGAAGAAAAAGCACCTGAACATTATGAAATAGATAAAAAACCGCTTAAATTTACAGTTGAAAAGAGCCAACAGAAAGCACTTACTGTTACAGCGACAAATCACCTCATTAAAGGTGGTGTCACTTTAACGAAAGTCGATGATGTCGATGGCACTGCCCTTGAAGGTGCTGTATTTAAAATTGTCGATGCGAATGACGAGAAACAAGTAATTCGTGAAAATATAAAAACAGGTTCAGATGGAAAAGTTACCGTTAAAGATTTAGAGCCTGGTGCTTATAAATTTATCGAAACAGAAGCTCCTAAGGATTATACGTTAAGTACAAACCCTATCGAGTTTACAATTGATAAAAGCCAACAAGCTCTTGCTACTGTTACGGCAAATAACAGCTTAAAAACGGGCGAGGTTGAATTATTAAAAGTTGATGAGTTTGGTGAGAAAAAACCACTAGAAGGTGCTGTATTCAAACTTGTCGATACAAATAATAATGACGTTTCCCCTCACACTAACTTAACTACTGATAAACACGGTAAAGTTAAAGTTAGTAACCTACGTCCTGGTACGTATAAATTTATTGAAATAGCTGCTCCTGAACATTACGTTTTACGAGCAGAACCTATTGAATTTACAATCGATAGAAGTCAGAAAGAAACTCTACTTGTGAAAGCTGAAAATGCTTTAAAACCAGGAGATGTTGAATTAACAAAAGTTGATGATATCGATGGTACAGCTCTTGAAGGTGCTGTATTTAAAATTGTTGATGCAAATGATGAAAAGAAAGTTATTCGCGAAAATGTAAAAACTGGTGCGGATGGTAAAGCTATCGCTACTGGCTTACGCCCTGGCGATTATAAATTTATCGAAGTAACAGCACCGAAGTATTACGACAAAAATACAAAACCAATTAAATTTACGATTACAGAAAGTCAAACAACTCAGGCTACTGTTACCGCTAAAAACAGCTTAACAAAAGGCGGTATTGAGTTAACAAAAGTGAATGCTGCAGATGAAAAGGAAACACTTGAAGGTGCAGTATTTAAAATCGTTAATAGAGATACTAATGAAGATGTTCGTACGGACCTTGTTACGAATAGTAAAGGAATGCTAGTTGTAGATGACTTACGTCCTGGTAACTATAAGCTTATCGAAACAAAGGCTCCAACTTATTACGATGTAAATGTAGAACCAATTGAATTTACAATCGAAAAAGGACAACAAAAACTCCTTCCACTTACATTTAAAAATAGTTTAACGAAAGGAAAAGTTAAACTTATTAAAGAAGATGATGTGGAAAGTAGTAAAGCTCTTGCCGGCGCTGTATTCACATTGCAAGATGCAACTGGCAAAGAAATTATGAAAGATTTAACAACAGATGATTACGGAGTGTTAGTTATTCCTGATTTAGCACCAGGGGATTATCAATTTATCGAAACAAAAGCACCTGAACATTATAAATTAGACAAAACACCTATTAAGTTCACAATTAAAAAAGGTAGTAAGGAAGATCTTCCTATCCCTGTTACTGTAAAAAATAGTTTACTTACAGGTGGCGTCACTTTAACAAAAGTTGATGATGTTGATGGCACTACTCTTGAAGGTGCAGAATTTATAATCGTTGACGCTCATGATACTAAAAAGGTAATTCGCAAAGGTTTAACAACTGATAAAAACGGTAAAATTTCTGCTTCTGATTTACGTCCTGGAGACTATCAATTTATTGAAGTAAAAGCTCCAAAAGACTATACCTTAAGCAAAGACCCTATTCCATTCACTATCGAAAAAAGTCAAAAAGAGAATATTACTGTTACTGCTACTAACAGTTTAAAGAAAGGTGCAGTAACATTAACAAAAATTGATGACATCGATCGTACGATGCTCGAAGGTGCAATCTTTAAGATTGTGGATATGAATGGTAAGGAAGTTCATACGAATCTTGTTACAGATAAAAACGGTAAAATTTCTGTTTCTGATTTACGCCCTGGAGACTATCAGTTCATTGAAACAAAAGCTCCTGAGCACTATGTATTAGATGAAACAACGATTCCATTTACAATTGAAAGAAGTCAAACGAAAGAGATCAATGTTACAGGCAAAAATGCTTTGAAAAACGGTAGCGTTGAACTAACAAAGATTGACGATATTGATATAACTACAAAACTTGCTAACGCCGTATTTAATTTATTAGATGCAGACGGAGAGCTAGTTAAAGAAGGCTTAAAAACAAATGATGAAGGTAAAATTGTTGTTGAAAACCTACGTCCTGGTACGTATCAATTCGTTGAAACAATTGCTCCTGAACATTACGATTTAGATAAAAAACCTATCGTATTTACAATTAAAAAGAGCCAAACTGAAACTCTTCATATCACTGCTACAAATGCTTTAACAAAGGGTGCAGTTAAACTTTCTAAAGTAGACGATGTTGATGGCACTGTTCTTAAAGATGCAGTATTTAAAATTGTTAATATGAACGGTGATGTAGTTCATAAAGACCTTGTTACAAATGAACAAGGAATAATCGAAATTAATGACCTACGTCCTGGTGATTACCAATTTATCGAAACGAAAGCTCCTAAGCATTACGTTTTAGATGAAACACCAATCAAATTCACTATTGAAAAAGGACAGAAGAAAGCTATTTCTTTAACTGCTACAAATAGCTTAAAACAAGGTAGTATCGAATTACTTAAAGTTGATGATTTAAACACTCAAACAAAACTTGCTGATGCGGTATTTAATTTACTGGATCAAGATGGCAAAGTACTTAAAACAGATTTAAAAACAAACAGTGAAGGTAAAATCGTTATCGAAAACTTACGTCCTGGTACGTATCAATTCGTTGAAATAACGGCTCCTGAACACTATGATTTAGACAAAAAACCAATTATATTTACAATTGAAAAAAGCCAAAAAGATATTGCTACCGTTACTATGAAAAATAGTTTAACAAAAGGCGGCGTGGAACTTTCTAAAGTGGATGACGTCGATGGCACTACTCTTGAAGGCGCAGTATTTAAAATTGTGGATATGAATGGTACTGTAATTCGCAAAAATCTTGTTACGAATCAACAAGGTAAAATTAGCGTTTCTGACCTACGTCCTGGTGATTATCAATTCATCGAGACAACGGCTCCGAAACACTACGATTTAAACAAAGAGCCAATTCCATTCACAATTACAAAGAGCCAAGCTGATCCTATCTCCGTTACAGCTACAAATAGCTTAACGAAAGGCGCTGTGGAACTTTCTAAAGTGGATGATGTAGATGGTACTGCTCTTAAAGATGCGGTATTTAAAATTACTGATCTGAATGGTAACGAGATTCGTACTGAGCTTACAACAGATGTACATGGAAAAATTTCTGTTTCTGATTTACGTCCTGGGGACTATCAGTTTGTTGAAACGAAAGCTCCTGAACACTATAAATTAGATAGTACACCTATTAAGTTTACAATTAAGAAAAGCCAAAAAGAAAAGCTCCAAGTTACTACTACAAATAGCTTAACTGAGGGTGCTGTAGAATTAATAAAAGTGGATGATATAAATTCAGATACAAAACTTTCTGATGCAGTGTTTAACATCATCGATGCGAAAGGTAAAATTGTTCGCACTGATTTAACTACTGATAAAGATGGTAAGATTACTGCTACGAACTTACGCCCAGGAGACTATCAATTCATTGAAACGAAAGCTCCTAAGCATTACGATTTAAATAAAACACCTATTAGCTTCACTATCGAAAGAAGTCAACTAACTCACGCTTCTGTTACTGCTAAGAATGGCCTAACAAAAGGTGGCGTGGAATTAACGAAAGTTGACTCTATAGATAAGAAAGAAATGCTAGAAGGTGCGGTATTTAAAATTACTGATCTGAACGGTAACGACATTCGTACGAATTTAGTTACCAATAAAGACGGAAAAATCATCGCTAAAGACTTACAACCAGGAGACTATCAATTTATTGAAACAAAAGCTCCTAAACATTACGACTTAAATGAAGAACCAATTAAGTTTACAATCGAAAGAAGTCAAACAAAGCATGTCTTCGTTACAGCTATTAATAGCTTAACGAAAGGTAGTGTTGAGTTAATTAAAGTTGATGATGCCAAGCAAAACACAACACTTGAAGGTGCAGTATTTAAAATTGTTAATAAGGATGGACACGATGTTCGTACCGATTTAACTACTGATAAAAACGGCCGTTTAGTTGTGGATGAATTACCGCCAGGAGACTATGAGTTTATCGAAACAAAAGCTCCTGAACACTATGACTTAAACAAAACACCTATTAAGTTCACAGTTAAAAAAGGCCAAGAAAAAATCGCCTCTGTTACTGCTACGAATAGCTTAACTAAAGGCGCAGTTGAATTAACTAAAGTTGATGACATCGATGGTACTACTCTTGAAGGAGCAATCTTTAAAATTGTAGATATGAACGGCAAGGATGTTCGTTCTGATTTAACTACTGATAAAGATGGGAAGATTTCTGTTTCTGATTTACGTCCGGGAGATTATCAGTTTATTGAAACGAAAGCTCCTAAGCATTATGACTTAAACCAAAATCCTATCAAGTTTACTGTTGAAAAGAGTCAAACTGCTAAAGCTTCTGTTACTGCTACTAACAGCTTAACTAAAGGCGCAGTTGAATTAACTAAAGTTGATGACATCGATGGTACTACTCTTGCAGAGGCTATCTTTAAAATTGTAGATATGAACGGTAAGGATGTTCATTCTGATTTAACTACTGATAAAGATGGTAAGATTTCTGTTTCTGATTTACGTCCAGGAGATTATCAGTTCATTGAAACGAAAGCTCCAACTGGCTATGATTTAAACATTAAACCAATTCCTTTCACAATTACGAAAGGACAATCTCAGATTACCTCTGTTACAGCTTTAAATAGTTTAACAACAGGTTCAATTGAGTTAACTAAAGTTGATATTGATCACCATGGAACACTTGAAGGTGCCATTTTCAATATTTTAGACCAAGATGGAAAAATCATCCGAGAAGGTTTAAAAACAGACCAACACGGAAAAGTAATCGTAAATGATTTGAAACCTGGTAATTATCAATTAGTAGAAACACAGGCTCCTAAAGGCTATCAATTAGATGCATCACCAATAAACTTTACAATTGATAAAGCCCAAGCTACACCACTACAAATTACAGTTTCAAATAAAAAGATTGAATCTTCGTCAGGTGGAGATGACAAGCCAGTTACTCCTCCAAATAAAGAAGAAAACAAAGGCAATGAAACATCTGAGAAACACAAAAACGGAACTTCCGAAGAAACATCAAATGAAACAGATAACAAACAGCAAGATGATCGAAATACGGATAAACACCTTCCAAATACAGGTCATAAAGAAGACCCTACACAAACAGTAGGTATCGTCCTTCTACTAGCTGGATTATTAAGTATTTTAGCTACAAAACGCAAAAAACATTATTAATAATGTTTTTTTATACAAAAAGGACGATACATAAAGTATCGTCCTTTTAACGGGGTGAGGCTGCCCAAAAGTACGGAAAACCTTTGAACAGCCTCTTATTTTCATATGGATGCCTTACATATATCACTGATAATAATTATGAAATGCGGAAACATAATTACCATCAACTGATTCAAACATGAGAAATGAAACCCTACAGTGGTTCCATTTCTCTACATAATCTAAAGTTTGGGTACACTAGATTCATGCAATGTAGGAGCTTTCAGAGTAGAAAGCGAACCTTCGTTTAAAATGATAGCATACATATCTTCCTCAAAAATATGCAAATATGCATATATTGTTTTTATTTCTCAATGTCAGAATATTGAAAAACAAAAGACGCGAAGGTAAAATAAAGTCATTATCCGTCTTCTTTTGTCAGTCACAGAGAATAGAAGAATAGGAGAGGAAAAAATGAGAAAATCATTGAAACAAAAAATAGTAAGCTCTTTGCTTGCTGTATCACTCGCTGTTAGCTTAGCTCCAATTGGGCAAGCAAAAGCGGATTCCACGTCAGAGGTTACACAAACTCCATCTATTACAAAACAGATTGATCCAAACCGCGCAATTGAACATGTTCGTTTCTTATCTGAAACAATTGGTCCTCGACCCGGTGGAACAAAATCCGAAGAATGGGCTTCTCGTTACATTGGTATGCAGCTTAAATCGATGGGCTATGAAGTAGAATATCAGCCATTTCAGGTTCCCGATCAGTACGTTGGATTCATTGAATCACCACTGTCAATAAAACGTAATTGGCAAGCTGGTGCTGCTCCTAATTCACTAATTTCTACAGAAGCTGTTACAGCTCCCCTTATCTTTGTTCAAGGTGGGACAAAATTAGAAGATATTCCAAATGAAGTAAACGGTAAAATTGTTTTATTTGAAAGAGGAACGACAATTACAGACTATAATAAACAAGTTGAAAATGCTGTTAGCAAAGGTGCAAAAGGTGTTCTTTTATACAGTTTAATTGGCGGACGCGGAAATTATGGACAAACCTTCAATCCCCGCCTAACGAAAAAGCAATCTATCCCTGTCTTTGGTCTTGCTTATGCGCAAGGAAATGCATTTAAAGAAGAAATCGCTAAAAAAGGGACAACAATTCTTTCCCTAAAAGCGAGACATGAATCTAAATTAACATCTCTAAATGTTATCGCCAAAAAGAAACCAAAAAAGAGTACCGGTAATGAAAAAGCAGTCGTTGTAAGTTCGCACTATGATAGTGTTGTCGGAGCACCTGGCGCAAATGATAATGCTTCTGGAACTGGATTAGTATTAGAACTAGCTCGTGCTTTTCAAAATGTAGAAACTGATAAGGAAATTCGTTTTATTACCTTTGGTTCTGAAGAGACTGGCTTACTTGGCTCCGATTATTACGTTAATAGTCTATCCCAAAAAGAACGCAATCGAATTTTAGGTGTCTTTAACGCAGACATGGTTGCAACAAATTATGATAAAGCAAAGAATTTATACGCTATGACACCTGATGGCTCTACAAACTTTGTAACAGATACTGCCTTGCAAGCAGGTAAACAACTAAATAATGACCTCGTCCTACAAGGTAAATTCGGTTCTAGTGATCATGTTCCATTTGCTGAAGCTGGTATTCCTGCTGCTCTATTTATTTGGATGGGTGTCGATAGTTGGAATCCATTAATCTATCATATTGAGAAGGTATACCATACACCTCAAGATAACGTATTAGAAAATATTTCACCTGAACGAATGAAAATAGCATTAGACGTTATCGGAACAGGGGTTTATAACTCGCTTCAAAAACCTGTTACTCAAACTGAACAGAAAGCTGCTTAATCAATAAAAGACCACTGATTTTTATCAGTGGTCTTTTATTGAGAAAAAATATATATGCATAAAAGCATATTTTATCCTCCTCATTATCGTATACAATATTAACTGTAACAATATCGATTACAACTTATAAGGAGGCTTTTTCTATTATGAAAAAAATGATTTTAGCAGGTGCGTTAACTTTAGCAGGAATTACCGGCGCTACCGCGTTTATTCCTGAAACAAAAGTCGCTGCTGCCGCTCAAGAACAAAGCTTTACAAAATTTTATTCTTTGCAAACTGGAGGTAGTTCTGAACAAGAACCTGTTTTCCTTCAAAAGGGACAAGAGTTAACAATTCAACCTAACAGCAAAACTCCTAGTTACAGTGTTTATGACTCAAATCATAACCTTATTGGACGTTATTCTGATGGTTACGGCCGAATTTTCACTGCAAAAACAGATGGAAATATGTACGTTCAATTTCATGCACCTTACGTTTACTATAGTCCTGTTAGTTTTTCTGTTACTTATACAATCCAATAAAATAAAGGGCCTTTCTCAAGGGCCCTTTATTTTGCTTCCCAATTCACTTTTACAAAACCATCTTTCACCATTACCGTACCAATCGGTATATTTAATATTTCACTCATTTCCTTGTAAGAATATTGTTCATAGTAATAGAGTACGAGTACCGTTTTATATTTTTCATTTAATAACTGTATTACTTCCCGTATCATTTCCGCTTCCACTTTTTGAATAAATTCTTCTGATATATTCACTTCATCTGCGAAATCTATTTCTCCACCATCTTCTTTATGAAACAAATCCAATATTCGATCTTTCCACCTTTTTTTCTTACGATAAAAATCATAAAACGTACGAACACAAATTGTAGTAATCCACTTTTTATAATTATCCACATAAGAAAGTTGGTGCCTTGATGAAAAAACCTTTATCCACGTCTCTTGAAAAATATCTTCCGCATCTTCTTTCGTTTTCGCTAACTTATAGCATAAGGAATATATTTGCTGCTTATATATATCAATTAATTCTTCTACCTTTTCTTCCATCATAAGCCTCCTGTCATTTATATAAGACGACGCAAATTATCCTTTTGTTTGATAAAATTTTATTTTTTTATTATCTCCATACAAAAAGGCAATCACAACATCGTGTGATTGCCTTTTACTGAAAGCGAAAAATCGGCTCCGCTTTGCTAGAATACTCGGTGGCTTCGTGCCTTCCTCCGAGGCAAAGTACGCCTCTCTGTCAGGAGCTCCATCCCCCTCCTATTCTAAACGAGCCGCTTTCGCTTTTCTTAATTACATTTTTTCTGGTGCAGATACTCCTACGATTGCTAATGCATTTTGAAGTGTAGTGCGTACTGCTTTCATTAACTCGTAACGAGCTTTACTTAATTCTAAGTTATCTTGGTTCAATACTTTTTCTGCATTGTAGAAGCTGTGTAATGCTGCTGCTAATTCAAATGCATAGCTTGTAATGCGGTGTGGCAGACGTTTTTGTGCTGCATCCGCAACTACAGCTGGGAATTCACCAAGTTTTTTCAGTAACTCTACTTCTTTCTCAGAAGTAACAAGTTTGTAATTCACGTCTCCATCTGCAGCTAATCCTAACTCTTCACCTTGACGAAGGATACTGCATACACGAGCATGAGCATATTGTGCATAGTATACTGGGTTTTCATTAGATTTTGATACAGCTAAGTCCATATCGAAGTCTAAATGAGAATCACCGCTACGCATCGCGAAGAAGTATCTCATTGCGTCCACGCCTACTTCTTCCATAAGCTCACGAAGTGTAACTGCTTTACCTGTACGCTTACTCATTTTCATTTTTTCACCATTTTGGTACAGTTGTACCATTTGGATGATTTCTACTTCAAGTGTTTCTTTATCGTAACCTAGCGCTTGAATAGCAGCTTTCATACGAGGAATGTAACCGTGGTGGTCAGCACCCCAAATGTTGATTAACTTATCGAAACCACGCTCTAATTTATCACGGTGATAAGCGATATCTGGCGTTAAGTATGTGTAAGAACCATCATTTTTAATTAATACACGGTTTTTGTCGTCACCGTAAGTCATTGAACGGAACCAAGTTGCTCCGCCTTCTTCAAAGATTTCATCACGCTCTTTTAATACAGCAAGTGCAGCATCAATTTTTCCGTTTTTGTATAATGATGTTTCTGAGAACCATACATCAAATTTAACACGGAAGCTCTCTAAGTCTTTTTGAAGTTTTGCTAACTCATATTTCAAACCATATTCACGGTAGAATTCATAGCTTTCTTTTTCATCAGCTTTTGCGTAACGATCACCAAACTCTTCAGCTAAACGTTTACCGATTCCAATGATATCCGCACCATGGTAACCGTCTTCTGGCATTTCTTTCTCTAAACCTAATGCTTGCATGTAACGAGCTTCAACAGAAAGAGCTAAGTTATGAATTTGGTTACCAGCATCATTAATATAGTACTCACGAGATACATCGTATCCTGCTTTTGCTAATACGTTACATAAAGTGTCACCTACTGCCGCACCACGTGCATGTCCTAAGTGAAGGTCACCTGTTGGATTCGCAGATACGAACTCAACTTGTACTTTTTCACCTTTACCAGTGTTCGTTTCACCGTAAGCTTCACCAGCGTTTACGATTGTTGGAATTAAATCTGTTAAGTAGCTATTATCCATATAGAAGTTAATAAAACCAGGACCAGCGATTTCGATTTTTTCAATAGAAGCTTTTGCTTTATCGAAGTTTGCAACTAGTTCTTCTGCAATCATACGAGGTGCTTTTTTCGCAACGCGTGCAAGTTGCATTGCCATATTTGTAGAGAAGTCACCATTTGTTTTATCTTTTGGAGATTCTAATACAACGTTTGGAATCTGTTCTTCTGTCGCTAATTCTGCCTTTAATACAGCAGCTTGAATTTCTTCTTTAATCAATCCTTTTACCTGTTCTAAGGAATTCATTATTTTGCCTCCTTCAAATTAATTGTAATTGTATATCTGCCAGCTTCTTGTTCACTTAGAAGCAATGCGTACGTTAAGAAGAGTTGTCCTTTTTTCTTTTCATCCGACCATTTAAAAAGAACGTTATCAGTTTTCGTTTGCAGTGCAAACGTACCAAGTTCACTCGTATACGTACCCGTTGTCCATTCACCTTTCACATGCGTCTGACGCATAGAAATAGCACCTGAACGCATAATGAGAACTTGTTCATCTTGAATTTTAATAATTGTTTTCACTTCGCCTTGTTCGTTCGGCTCCTGGAATGTTACATATGTACCTTGACCTTTTACAT
Organism: Bacillus sp. 196mf; assembly: GCF_003217275.1. NCBI lineage: Bacteria > Bacillati > Bacillota > Bacilli > Caryophanales > Bacillaceae > Bacillus > Bacillus sp. 196mf. The sequence continues at coordinate 1,857 of NZ_QJTG01000003.1, read as the reverse complement.
AGTATTGACCATTTGCTTCAAAAGCAACGGTTTCCTTCCTCGCCCCTTCACGGATTTCTGTTACGAAATGAACGTGTACCGGCAAGCCTGCAAGTTGTTTCTTCACGTCTTGCACACCTTTCAAATGTTATAGATATTAAATACTACTTATAATAAATCACTTTTCCTATCATATCAAAAAAAGACGCTGTCTGTCTGCTGAAAAATCAGGAAAACTCCATTTCAAAAAATAATTCACTTCTACTTTATTTCATGTGATAAAATATTTTTTAAATCTAAATATTCTTTTAATTATAGAGGTGAATTCAGTGATACCAACAAAGTTAAAAAAGGGTGATGAAATACGCGTGATTTCACCATCCTGTAGTTTAAGTATTGTTTCAAATGAAAATAGAAAACTTGCTACAAAAAGATTAACTGACATGGGCTTTCAAGTTACATTCTCAAAATATGCCGATGAGATAGATCAATTTGCTTCCTCTTCTATTTCTTCCCGCATTCAAGACCTCCATGAAGCATTTGGAGACCCTAATGTAAAAGCTATTTTGACGACACTTGGCGGATACAACTCCAATGGTTTATTGAAACATCTCGATTATGATCTAATTCGTAAAAACCCGAAATTTTTCTGTGGTTATTCTGATATTACTGCCTTAAATAATGCAATTTACACAAAAACAGGGCTTGTTACATATTCGGGTCCCCACTTCTCTTCATTTGGAATGGAGAAAGGGCTCGAGTATACAAACGATTACTTTTTACAATGCTTAACCACTAATGAGCCTATTGAAATCATTCCGGCGGAAACGTGGAGCGATGATTCTTGGTATATGGATCAGGAAAATCGAGAATTTATAAAAAATGAAGGGTATGTTCCAATTCAAGAGGGGGAAGCGACAGGAGAAATTATCGGTGGCAATATGAGCACACTTAATTTACTACAAGGCACACCATATATGCCAAACTTAAAGGGCAAAATTTTATTCCTTGAAGAAGACAGTTTAACAGGAAAATCAACGCTTAAAACTTTTGATCGCTATCTACATTCCCTTATGCAGCAACCTGATTTTGAACATATAACAGGTATTGTAATAGGAAGAATGCAAAAAGAAGCAGAATGTACGATAGCGGACATTCAAGAAATGATTTCTTCAAAACCTGAACTTGCACATATTCCTATCATTGCAAATGCAAATTTTGGACATACAACTCCAATTTTTACTTTTCCAATTGGTGGACGTGCCAAAATCATTTCTAACAAAGAAAATACATCTATCACTATTTTAACGCACTAAAAAAGGAGCGAACGATTCGCTCCTTTTATGATTTTTCTATTTTTTGCAATGCTTTTTGCGGGATTGACTCTTTCGTTATTTCAGCCCATCCTTTTCCTTGCATACCTTTTGCATAAATTTTTATAAAAGCACCTGCATGCAATTCACGATTTACCATTCTTTTAATAATTTGTTGCTTTCCGTCCTCTGTATACCCTTTAAATGTATACAAATATTCACCGTCTTTTTTCTCACCTTTATCTACAACCGCATAATAATCTTGTATTTCTTTATTTGAAAAGAAGTTGTCTACAAAAGCATGTACACCTTCTGTTTTTGTGTTTAAATAATATGCTGTTCCCCCTAAAATGATGGCGAATACAGCTAAAACTTTAATTACCAATTTCATACATGCGCCTCCTGTTTGCACTTCTTTCTCACTAGTATTATATCTATACTTGTATTATACGGAAAAGAGCATACTATACTCGTAACTACTCAGCTTAGTTAGGAAACAAGGCATGCCAAATACATGTTTCCGATTTGAAAACATGATAAAGAAAAGACTCCAATCAGAGAATGA